>JBDHZH010000013.1:0-54075 GCA_039811745.1 Arachnia sp. | reverse complement strand
ATGCTCGACGTCTCGATCAGGCTGGGCGTGCTCAACCTGCTGGCGGACCTGCAGCGCTCCGAGAACCTCGGCGTCCTCTACATCACCCACGACCTCGCCACGGCAAGGCATTTCAGCGACGAGATCCTCGTCATGTACCACGGCGACATCGTCGAACGCGGCCCCGCCGACGACGTGATCCTGAATCCGCAGCACGAATACACGAGGACGCTGCTGTCCGCGGCGCCTGAGCCGCAGAACCTCGGGCGGCTGCGGGAGGAGGTCCGGCGGGAACTCGCGGAGGCGGCGTCGTGACCGCCGCAGACCCGGGCACGCTGACGTGGCTGCGGGACCGCAACGACAGGACGGCGCTCAGGCTCCTCCTGGAGCACGGGCCGCTCAGCCGGGCGCAACTGGCCGAGTTGTCGGGGATGTCGAAGCCGAGCGCGGCGAAGATGATCGCCCGCCTGGAGCAGGCCGGCCTCGCGACGGTCGTGGGCGAGAGTCCCGGAGCCAGGGGCCCGAACGCCATGCTGTACGGGGTGCGGCCGACGGTCATGACCGGCGTCGCCATCAACATCCTGCCCGATGTCATCGAGGCCGTGGTGGCGGACCCCGTCGGCACGAGGTACCCGGTGGTGACCATCCCGGTCCGCGAGGGGCTCCGCACGCCGGAGGACGATGTGGAGGCAGCCGTCGAGGCGGCCTGCGCCGCGACCGGGCTCGACCCGCGTGACGTCAGCGTCGTCGTCGTCGGGGTGCAGGCGGCCGTGAACCCGAACGCGGACGAGGTGGCCTTCACCAACACGCTGCCCGGCTGGCCGCTGACGGGGGCCCGTGCCCGCATCGAGTCGGCCTCCGGGCGTACCGTCATCCTCGACAACGACGTCACCCTGGCCACGCTCGCCGAGCGGGCCTCGGGCGCATTCGACGACGCCGCGAGCTTCACCTACCTGTGGCTGGGGGACGGCCTGGGTGCCGGCCTCGACGTCGACGGCGTCGTCCAGCGCGGCAGCAGCGGCGGTGCCGGGGAGATCGGTTACCTCGAGGTGCCACGTTCAGCCGTCGAACTCGACCCCGCCGCCCGCGACTTCACCGACCTGCTCGGGCGGCCCGGGATCGCCGCCCTGCTGGGTGCCGCCCCCGGCTCCACCCTGGACGAGGTCCTGCCGGAGAGTCTGGCGGGCCATCCCGCACTGGACGACCTCGCGGCCAGGGTCGCGCTGCTCGTCGCACCGATCGTCGCGCTGAACGATCCCGGCCTCGTCGTGCTCGGCGGTCCGACGGGCACTGCGGGCGGCGCCGACCTGGCGGAGAGGGTCGAGGCCCGGCTCCAGGCCGCGGAGGAGCCCCGTCAGGGCGCGCCGCGGTCGTTGCCGCGCACCCGCATCGTCACCGCGAGCGTCACGGACAGACCCGTGCTGACCGGGGCCTGCAGGCTGCTGGTCAGTCACATCTGGAACAAGCTGGACGAGGCCGTCTCCTCCGGCAACCCCGAGGCGGTCCAGCCGGCCGCCGCCCTGCCGGGAAGGAAGCAAGGATGAAACTCGCCATCGTCGGCGGCGGCTCCACGTACACACCCGAGTTGATCGACGGCTTCTCGAGGTATCGCAGGACGGTGCCGATCACCGAGGTCGCGCTCATCGACCCGGACAATAGGCGTCTGGAACTGGTGGGCGGCATCGCCAGGCGCATGCTTGCCCGCGCGGGCAACCCGGCGCGCGTCGTCACAACCAGCGACCTCGCCGCCGGCGTCGAGGGCGCCGACGCGGTGCTGCTTCAGCTGCGCGTCGGCGGCCAGGACGCCAGGGAGGCCGACGAGACGTGGCCGCACGAGGCGGGCTGCATCGGCCAGGAGACCACCGGGCCGGGCGGGCTGGCCATGGCGCTGCGGATCGTGCCTGTGGTGCTGCAGGTGGCCGACGTGATCCGCCAGCACGCCAACCCCGACGCCTGGATCATCGACTTCACCAACCCCACGGGCATCGTGACCAGGGCGCTGCTGGGGGCCGGCCACCGCGCCGTCGGCCTGTGCAACGTCGCCATCGGGTTCCAGCGCCGGTTCGCCGACCTGCTCGGCGTCGAGGGCGACGACGTGGAACTCGAGCACGTCGGCCTGAACCACCTCACCTGGGAGCGTGGCGTGCGCGTCGACGGCGTCGACCGGCTCCCCGGCCTGCTGCGGGATCACCTGCCCGAGGTGAGCGACCCGCTGCATCTCGCGCCCGGACTGGTGCGGCACCTCGGCGTGGTCCCCTCCTACTATCTGCGCTACTACTACGCCCACGACGAGGTCCTCCGCGAGCAGTTGGCCGCACCGTCGCGGGCGGCCGACGTGCGCGCCATCGAGAACGAGTTGCTGGACGTCTATGCCGACCAGAGCGTCGACACCAAGCCCGAGGCCCTCTCCCGCCGCGGCGGTGCCTTCTACTCCGAGGCCGCGATCGAACTGCTGGACCAGATGCGGGGCGGGGCGGGGCGTTCCAGGGTGGTCAACCTCCGAAACGACGGCGTACTCGACTTCCTCCCGGACGACCACGTCATTGAGGTCTCGGCCACCTTCGACGGGCAGCGATTCGTCGCTCAGCCTGTGGCGCCCCTGCCGGACGACATCCGCGGGCTCATCGCCGCCGTCGCCGGCTACGAGCGGCTGGCGCTCGACGCCGCCCTGCACGGCGGACGGGATCGGGTGCTGCGGGCGATGCGCGCGCACCCGCTCGTGCTCCAGCACGACCGGGCCGAGAAGCTGACCGACCTCCTGCTGCGCGCGAACGCAGGCTTCTTGCCCTGGCTGGGGTGAGGCAATGGCCACAAGGGGACGGTTCGTCGTCGCCGTCGACGGCGGCGGCGGCAAGACCGACGCGGTCGCGGTCAGCCTGACCGGCCGCATCCTGCATCGCGCCTCCGCCCGCGGCACGAGCCCGCACCTGGAGGGGTTGAGGACGGCGGTGACGAGCGTCGACAAGCTCGTGCGCGCGGTGAGCGACGGCCAGAGGCCGCGAGTCGTGTCGCTGTTCCTCTCCGGTGTCGATCTCGCCTCGGAGGAGGAGCAGTTCCGCGAGGCGATCGCCGGCCTGTGGTGGGGCCCCTCGGCCACGGTCGAGAACGACGTGTTCGCGTTGCTGCGGTCGGGCGCCGAGGAGGCCGACGCCATCGCCGTGGTCTGCGGCACCGGCGTCAACGCCGTAGGTGTCAGGAGGGACGGCGCCCGGGTGCGGTTCCCGTCGCTCGGGCGGCTCTCCGGCGACTGGGGCGGGGGCGCCGGGCTCGGCTCGGAGGCGCTGTGGCACGCGGCGCGCGCCGTCGACGGCCGGGGCCCCGGCACCAAGCTCGTCGACCTCATCTGCGAGGCGCTCGGCGCGCCCGGCATCGAGGAACTGATCGAGGACCTGCATCTCGGCCGCCGGCCCCGTTCCCAGCTGACCGGGCTGCCGCCCGTCCTGTTCGCCGCCGCCGACGCCGGCGACCCCATCGCCTGCGGACTGGTCGACCGGCAGGCCGACGAGGTGGTGGCCTACGTTCGGTCGGTGGCGTCGCGGCTGGAACTGACGGGCGTCCCCGACGTCCCGGTCGTCCTCGGCGGCGCGATCCTGCGTGCCGGGCACGACCGTCTCGACGGCCGCATCGCCGCAGGCGTGGCCGAGGTGTGCCCGGGCGCGAGGCTGGTCGTCCCGTCGGTTCCGCCGGTCGCGGGCGCCGTGCTCAGGGCACTCGAGCGAGGCGGCGCGTCGAAGACGGCGATCGCGCGGGCGGGGGCTCTCTTCCCCTCCGTCTGAGGGCGCCCCGATCCCGCGTCGGGGCGGCTCGTCGGGCATGATGGCCGGGGCCGGGCTGAGGACTGAACCCATCACCGGCGACGGACGCCGTCATCTGAGGAGGAGAAGGAAGATGTCATCGCACACCTGGGGCAACGCCGCGTTCGCCCTCGCCCTCGACCTCAATCCCGAGCGGCCGGTGGGGGTGGCCCTGCGAGGCCCCGCGAACTGGCAGGTCGACGGTGCCGCGGGCCAGTGGCAGCCGCTGGTCGAGGTGCTCGCGGTCGAGACGGGCCGGGCCCGCGCCACCACGCGGCTGGACCGTACGGCAATCGGGGAGACCCTCCGCTACACCGGCCACGAGGAGTCGGCCGACGGATCGTGGCGCGTTCTCACCGTCGCACAGTCGTCCGGCCCGTTCGGGGTGGAGGTCACAACGGAACTGCGCCAGCACTCCGACGTGCCGGCGATCCGGCTCACGACCACCGTGCGCAATGCCTCCTCCTCGCGCCTGACCCTGACCGCCGTCGGCACGGCGGGGCTGGCCGACGGGCTCGGCGTGCTCGGAGCGCCGCACGAACTCGACCTGGTCTCCGCCCGGAGCACCTGGTCCTGCGAGAGCCGGTGGGCTGCGCGCCCCCTGCACGGCAGCCAGGGGATCCCGCCGTACAGCGACCACAAGCACGACGGGCAGACCTCCCGCGAGGTGATCCGCGCCGTCGGCCGGTCCAGTTGGTCAACCGACGGCGACCTGCCGATGGGCATGATCGTCAACCGTGTGACCGGGCGTGGCCTCGGCTGGGACGTCGAGAACAACGGGGCGTGGAGCTGGGAGGTCAACGCGCAACACGACGAGGGGCTCACCTTCTCCGTGCAACTGATGGGTCCCGACGATCTCGAGCATTCCTGGTGCCTCCTCCTTGAGCCGGGCATGGAGTTCACGACCGTCCCCGCGAGCGTGTTCGGTTCGGACGGCGGCGTCGACGGCCTCGTCGGCGCGGTGACCAGGCAGCGGCGGGCCTCCCAGCACCACGCCGTCGACCCGAGCCGCCCGGGCGTCATCTTCAACGACTACATGAACACCCTCATGGGCGACCCGACCACCGAGAAGCTGCTGCCGCTCATCGACGCCGCCGCCGACATGGGGGCGGACACGTTCTGCATCGACGCGGGTTGGTACGACGACGGCACCGACTGGTGGCCGTCGGTCGGTGCCTGGCAGCCGTCCACGACCCGTTTCGCCGACGGTGGCCTCAAGTTCGTCCTCGACCGCATCCGCGAGCGTGGGATGCGCCCGGGCCTGTGGGTCGAACCCGAGGTGGTGGGGGTGAACTCGCCCATGGCGCACGAGCTTCCCGACGAGGCGTTCATGACCCGTCTGGGCGCCCGTATCACCGAGCATCAGCGCTACCTCCTCGACCTCCGCTCCGATGCTGCGCGTGCCCACCTGGATGCCGTCTTCGACAGGTTGACCGGTGAACTCGGCGCGGGCTACTTCAAGTGGGACTTCAACGTCACCCCCGGCACCGGCCCGGATTCGGGTGCGGACAGCACGGGAGCCGGCCTCCTCGATCACTGCCGCGCCCTCGATGAGTGGGCGTACCGGCTCCGGGACAGGCTTCCCGACGTCTGTATCGAGGCGTGCTCGTCGGGCGCGATGCGGATGGACTCGCGCTGGGTGCGGCTCTTCGACCTGCAGTCGACCTCGGATCAGCAGGACTTCGTCCGCTACGCCACCATCGCGGCGGCCGCACCGGCCATGGTTCCGCCGGAGAAGGCAGGCAACTGGGCCTACCCGGAACCCTGGATGACGGGCGAGGAGACGGCCTTCACGATGGTGAACGGCCTTGCCGGGCGGCTGTACCTGTCAGGGAAGCTTGATCAGTTGGAGCAGGCGCAGCGCGCCGTCATCTCGGAGGGTGTGGAGTTCTACCGCTCCCACCCGGACGTGGCCGCCGAGTCGCTGCCCTTCTGGCCGAAGGGGCTGCCCGCCTGGGACGATCCCTTCGTCGTGCTCGGCCTCCGGGGTGCCGACTGCACCTACCTGTTCGTCTGGAAGCGGGCGGCGCTGCCGCTCCAGGAGATCCACGTCGGTCCGTTCTCGTCGGCGCAGGTCGTCTACCCGACGACCATGCCCGACTGGAACCTGGCCGTGGACCCCGCCGGCGGGACCATCTCGGTGCAGCCCGGCGACGAGGACGGCGTCTCCGCACGCGTCATCCGGATCGACCACTAGGGAAGCAGGACGAAGCGGTCGACGCTCGACCATCTTCTAGGGCATCCTCGGGCAGCCGTTGGTGACAGGACTCCACAAGTGGGGGCATTCCTGCACGATCGTGCATGAAACGACCATCTTGTGGAGTCCTGTCACCAGGAGCCCGATACGGCGCGTCGGTGCCGCTCGCCGAGCCCAGGTCCCCCGGGAGTCCGCGGGAGGTTTCGACCAGCCGGCGGCTCCTTCGTCGCGGCCGGCGCTCAACCAGCGGGGGCGAGTCCCCGCTCGAACTGACTCCGGGAGTCTGCGGGAGGTTTCGACCAGCGGTTGCCAGGTTCCGCTGGTCGAGCCAGTGCCCGGCGAGGAACGAGCCCGGCACGTCGGTCGAGACCTCTCACGCCCTTGAGGCAACCTGGCACACTCGACAAGACTTGGGACGGCTCGCGTCCATGGCCGCCGACGACGGGCCCAGCCGGGTCCGCGACGTCGCCAGGCGCAACGTCCGCACCGTCGACCTCGCCGAAGCCGCCGGTCATGCGGGAACCGCCAGCAGGGAACGCAGCAGGTCCTCGGCCTTGTCTGGCTCCCGACCGGAACCAGCGAACGCGTCGAGGACGCCCTGGGCGCGCGGGACGAACCGGATGCCGCCATCGACCTCGGTTCGCACGAGCTCGTCATATCCGGCGGCGATCAGCAGGACTCCAAGGCCTGGTGCGGCTTCCTCCAGACCAAGCCTGGCAACCGCCAGCGCTGGGTCATCGATGTAGATCACCGGACTCGCCACTGCCGCGGTGGCTCGGTCCCGGCGGGCGGCAACGAGCCCGGAGACGGCGTAGTTGATGCCCTCCTCCTCCAGCCGTCGCGCAAGTGCGCGCCACCCGTCGGGAGCGGTGACAATGCGGCGTGCGACGTTGCGTCGGGCAATCTTGCCGGCGTTGCCAGCGGCGACCGCGACGTTCACCGCATCGTCGATATCCGCTCGATCCGACAGCCAACCCGCACGGGCCCACCGACCCAGCCACTGGCCGACGACCGAGATGGTGCTCTGCTGGGGAACCTCCGTCGCGGCAGTCGCAGGGGCGAGCAGCGACTCCAGGACCGGCCGGGCAGCGACGATCGCGGTCTGGTCACCGGCAGAGACCACGGTCTCCCCGTGAATCCGAAAGCCGGTCGCCTCCAGGATGCGCGAAAGCGTCCCCCAGGTAGGGTCCAGTGCGCCCTGCTCGATGCGCCCGATCGTCGAAGGCGAGAGCCCAGCGAGTTCGGCCAGTTCCTTGCGGGTGATCCCGCTCAGCGCCCGCACGCGCTTCACGATCGTTGCCGCGTCCACGCACTCACCTCCTGAGTTTGCGTATACGCAGTCATACCTGGAGTCATGAGGCCAGACCAGGCCAGGTGGCCGTCCGGAGTACGCCTGAGGGCGCCGGCCCGGATCAGGACGATGCGGCCGCCGCCTGCTCGGGGCGCAGATCCCGGACCGAGGCGCGTTCCTGCAGGGGCATGGACACCAGAGTCTCGGCAGGCGCCTTGTCTCCCAGCACCAACTCCATGCCGACCCTGCCCATCTCCTGGTAGGGGATCTGCACGGTCGTCAGTCCCGGGTGGAGGTACGAGGCGAGGTACTCGTCGTCGAATGAGATCACCGAGACGTCCTGCGCGATCCGCAGGCCGCGTTCCTGGGCCGCCTGGTAGACGCCGAAGGCGACGCGGTCGTTCGCCGCGACGATGGCCGTCGCGTCGGTGGTGTCGAGGATCTCGCCGCCCCCCCTGAAGCCGAGCTCGGGCTCCCAGTGCATGCCCTCCACCTGGTGCACGAACTCCAGGCCGGCCTCGGCCATCGCGGCGTCGAGGCCGGCGTACCGGGTGCCGATGGTGGCCGACAACGTCGGGTCCAGCAGCGCCTCGCTGCGTCCGACGAACGCGATGCGCCTGTGACCCCGTTCCACCAGGTACCGCACGGCCGTCAGGCCGGCCTCGTACTCGTCGGGCAGGACGCAGGGGTGGCCCACCCGCGAGCGTCCATTGACCACGATCACGGGTAGGTCGGGGATGGGCGGGATGTCGATCAGCTTCGCACCCATGAGCCCGAACACGATGCCGTCGGCCTGCCTGTCGAGCATGAGTTCCAGGGCCTTGGTGATGCGGTCGACCCGCCTGCCCGACTCGGAGATCAGCACCGTGTGGTCCTGTGCCTCGGCCTCCTCCAGGAGGCCGCTGATCATCGCGGACGCGTATCGCGTGATGGTGACCTCGTCAGAGATGAACCCGACGGTGCGGGTCTTGCCCATGCGCAGGCCGCGGGCGGCCGGGTTGGGCCGGTAGTTGAGCTTGGCCGCCGCCGCCCGTACCCGTTCCGCGGCCTCGGCCGAGAGCCGGCTGTTGGGCCTGTCGTTGAGGACGAGGCTGACCGTCGTCTTCGAGAGTCCGGCCAGTTGCGCGACGTCGGCCAGGGTCGCCCGCTTCGCCATCGTGGCCTCCTTCGATCGTCGCTCCCGACGGGCCCAGTATGGCCGATGCAAAATGGTTTCAGCAACCCCTTGACAGGTATCGGGGAGCATGTGCTACCTTGAAGGTGCTAAATGCATTTAGCATGAGGCTCCGCTAGGGAACCATCCCCTGATCCAATGGAGGAACAGTGCTCAACCGCACCGGCAGGCTGATCGCCGCCACCGTCATCGCCGCCGCATTGCCCCTGTCGTTCGCCGCATGCTCCAAGGGCGGATCGTCCAGCACGTCCACGACGGGAGCCGACGGCACCGCGACGCTCACGATGTGGACCCACAACGCAGGCAACAAGGCCGAACTCGCATCCATCGAGCAGATCGTGACCGACTACAACGCCAGCCAGACCAAGTACAAGGTCGAGGTGCAGGCGTTCCCGCAGGACTCCTACAACCAGTCGGTCGTCGCCGCGGCCGCCGCCAAGAAGCTGCCCTGCATCCTCGACATCGACGGCCCCAACGTCCCCAACTGGGCGTGGGCCGGCTACCTCGCCCCCCTCGAGGGGATGGACGACACGCTGTCCAAGTTCCTGCCCACCGTCATCGGCAAGTGGTCCGGCAAGACCTACTCCTACGGCTACTACGACGTCGCCCTCAACTTCACCACCCGCAAATCCACCCTCGAGAAGTACGGAATCCGCATCCCGACCATCGACTCGCCCTGGACCAAGGACGAGTTCACGGCCGCGCTGACCAAGATCCGCGACTCGGGCGACTTCCAGTACCCGCTCGACCTGCAGACCGGCAACACCGGTGAGTGGTGGCCCTACGCCTACTCCCCGTTCCTGCAGAGCGCCGGCGGCGATCTGATCAACCGGTCCGACTTCAAGTCGGCCGACGGTGTGCTCAACGGCCCCGAGGGCATCGCGTGGGCAACGTGGTTCCGCAGCCTCGTGACCGAGAACTTCATGCCCGTGAAGTCCGGCGCGGACGCCGCCAAGGACTTCCTGAACGGCAAGACCGCCATCATCTACAACGGGTCCTGGGGCGCGGCCGATGCCCGCAAGCAGTTCGGTGACGACGTCTTGTTCATCCCGCCGGTCGACCTCGGCAAGGGCCCGAAGATCGGCGGCGGTTCCTGGCAGTGGGGCATCTCCCAGCAGTGCGCCAACGCAGCCGGTGCGCAGGACTACATGAAGTTCGCCGCGGCCGACAAGTACGTCGCATCGGTCACCGAGGCCACAGGGACCATCCCCGCCACGGATGCCGCCGCGCAGAACGTGCCGGGCTTCCAGACGGGCGGCGAGAACGACATCTTCCGCCAGTTCTCGAAGAAGTTCGCCGTCCTCAGGCCCGAGACCCCCGGATACCCCTTCATCGCGACCGAGTTCACGAAGACTGCGCAGGACATCCTGAACGGCGCCGACCCCAAGCAGGCGCTCGACCAGGCCGTCAAGAACATCGACGCGAACCAGGAATCCAACAACTACTTCCAGTGATCGGCCGTCGGGTTGCGGGGGGCCACCCCCCGCAACCCGGCCCGCAGCCCCAGACAGGAATGCCAATGAGCGCCACAGCCGCCGCACCAGCCCGGTCCGCCAGGACCAACCACTCGCTCAAACAAACCGACCGCCGCACCAGCACGACCGCGCTGTTGATGCTGCTGCCCGCCGCCGTGCTGATGATCACCTTCCTCATCATCCCCATCGGGCTGACATTCACCCTCGCCTTCACCAATGCCAAGCTCATCTCCCCTGAGCCTGCGAAGTTCATCGGGGTCGACAACTTCGTCCGCCTCTTCGGCAACGAGACCTTCTGGAAGTCACTGCGGAACACGGTGATCTTCGCGCTGGTCGTCGTCCCGGTCCAGTCGGCCATCGCCCTCGGGCTGGCCGTGCTCATCAACACCAAGATGCGCGGCATCAACTTCTTCAGGACGATCTACTTCCTGCCCGTCGTGACCTCGATGGTCGTGGTCTCGATGCTCTGGATGTTCATGTACCAGCCGAACGGCCTGATCAACGAGATGCTCGCCAAGTTCGGCATCCAGGGCCCCGACTGGCTCGGTGACCCGAAGTGGGCGCTCCTGTCGATCATCATCCTGTCCATCTGGCAGGCCTGCGGCTTCCACATGGTCATCTGGCTCTCCGGCCTTCAGACGATCCCCGCCGAACTCTACGAGGCGGCTTCCCTCGACGGTGCCAGCCGCTGGCAGCAGTTCGTGCACGTCACCTGGCCGGGACTCAGGCAGACGGCGATCTTCATCCTGATCACCATCACGATCGCCGCGTTCTCACTCTTCACCCAGATCAACATCATGACGCAGGGTGGCCCACTCGACTCCACCACGACCGTCGTCTTCATGGCGGTTCGGACCGGATTCCAGCAGCAGCAAACCGGATATGCCTCGGCGATCTCGCTCGTGTTCTTCGTGATCGTGCTCGCCGTCTCCCTGGTCCAGCGCTACCTCACACGCGACAAGGAGGCTCGTCGATGAGCACCACAGCAACCGCAGCCCTGAACTCGGCGCCCATGGCCGCCGTCAAGAAGCCCGCGCACTCCGAGGGTCGCCTCGGGAAGGTCCTCGGCGTCGCCCTCCGGATCCTGCTCTGCCTCGTGTTCGGCCTCCCGCTGGTCTTCATGATCGTCTCCAGCTTCAAGCCCGACCTGCAGATCTTCGCCGATCTCGGCACCTGGAAGGCGTTCGTACCCATCGGTGATCTCAGCCTCGACAACTACCTGGGCGTGTTCGACAGGGTCCCGTTCGCCACGTTCCTGATGAACTCGATCCTCATCTCAGTCGCGACGGTGGCCCTCGGCCTGATCGTCAACTCGATGGCGGCATTCGCCCTCGCCCGGCTCCACTTCCGGGGCAGGAAGCTCGTCCTCGGCATCATCCTCGCCACGCTGATCGTGCCGTTCGAGACCATGGCGCTCCCGCTGCTGTGGTGGGTCAACCAGCTTCCGTGGCTCGACGCCAACGGCCTCTCGCAGGGCTGGCTCGACACCTACCAGGTGCAGATCGTGCCGTTCATCGGCAACGCCTTCTCGATCTACCTCTTCTACCAGTACTTCGACTCCATCCCGAAGGAACTCGACGAGGCCGCACGAGTCGACGGCGCCGGCTGGTTCAGGATCTACCGGAGCGTGGTCATGCCCCTGTCGGGCCCGGCCATCGCCACCGTCGCGATCCTCACGTTCCTGCCCGCCTGGAACCAGTACCTCTGGCCCCTCATGGTGGTCCAGAGTGAGGAGCTCCGCCCGGTCATGGTCGGCATCGACTACTTCAAGCAGTTGAACGTCTCCTGGGGGCAGATCATGGCCTATTCCAGCATCATCACGGTGCCGGTCCTGATAATGTTCATCGCCTTCCAGCGTTCATTCATCAACTCGATCGCCTCCTCCGGGGTCAAGGGCTGAGCTCTCCGCTCCAGCCGCAGCCCCGACCATCCCGAAGGACATCAAAGTGACCTCAACCACCCACCCCGACCGCAGCTTCCCCGTCCTGCATCCCCGCCCCGCCAAGGGGTGGCTGAACGACCCGAACGGCATCCACTTCTCAGGCGGCCGCTGGCATGTGTACTTCCAGTACAACCCGGATTCGGCCCGTCACAACATGATCCAGTGGGGCCACGTCTCATCCGCCGACCTGGTCTCCTGGCGTGAGGAGCCAGTCGCGCTGGTCCCGCAGCCGGGCGGGCCGGACGCGTTCGGCTGCTGGACGGGGGTGGGCGTCGTCGACGACGGCGTCCCCACCATGGTGTACTCCGGCGTGCTGTCCCTGGACGGCACCTCCGAGGTGGTCATCGCCCGCGGCGACGCCGACTCGGTGGCGTTCGCGCAGGTGGGCCACGTCGCGGCGTCGATGCCGGACGATCCGGACGTGATCATGGTCCGCGACCCGTTCCTGTTCGAACTGGAGGGCCGCCGGTTCGCGATCCAGGGGGCGGGGTTGGCAGATGGCCGTCCGGCGCTGCTGCTGTACGACGCGTCCGACCTCGGCCACTGGACCTACCACGGCACGCTCCTGACGGGTGACCACCCGGTCGCGGCGGGCCTGCCCGAGGCGAACGTCTGGGAGTGCCCGCAGCTGGTCCGCATCGGCGACGACTGGGTGGCGGTCTTCTCCATCTGGCTCGACGACGTCACCCTGGACGTGCAGTACCTCGTCGGGTCGCTGACGCTTGGCGCCGACGGCCTGCCGCACTTCGAGCCCCGGGCCCACGGCAGCGCCGACCACGGTGCCGCCTACTACGCGCCCCAGGCAGTGCAGGTCACCGACCCGACCGCCGGCCCCGAGCGGGTGCTGCTGTGGGGATGGGCGCGGGAGGTCGCGCCCGAGGGTGTCCGTGGCCGCACACAGGAGGACAACGATGCCGTGGGTTGGTCCGGGATGCTCACGTTCCCGCGGGAGCTGACCCTGGACGGCGACCAGCTCGTCGTCGCCCCGGCCCGCGAGCTCGTCGCCCTGCGGGGCGAGGTCCTCGACGGCGTCTCGGCACTGCCGGACCAGGCCGAGGTCGTTCTCGGTGGCTCCGGCTCGGCGACCCTCACCCTGGGCGATCAGACGGTGTGGTTCGGCGAAGTCACTGCGGGGACGAGGATCCTGATCGACGCCTCCGTCGTCGAGGTCTACCGCGACGGCGACGTCGCCACCACCCTGCGCGCCTACCCCGCCGAGGGCGAGACCTACGGCCTCGTCGCAGGCGACGGCGTCACCGCGAAGGCCTGGGCGCTGGGAGTGCCCGCCGCCTGACCCGGGTGGGTTCCGCTGGTTGAGCCCCCTCCCCGCTTGTCGAGTTGTGCCCCGTAGTTCCGCTGGTCGAGACCTGGGCCAAGTCCTCGCGGACGCTCACCGGATCTCGACACGGCCGCTCGTTCCTCGCGGCCTACTCGATCAGCGGGGGTGGGGTTCCGCTGGTTGATCCAGCGAGCGCCAGCGAGCGTCGGTCGAGACCTCGACCAAGTCCCCGGGAACGTGCGGGAGGTTTCGACCAGTCGGCGGGCTCCTTCGTCGCGCGCCGACGCTCGATCAGCGGTTGGGGGGTTCCGCTGGTCGAGTAGTGCCCTGCGAGGAACGAGCCGGGCACGTGTCGAGACCTCGGCCAAGTCCCTGTGGACGCTCACCAGATCTCGACACGCCTCCTCGTTCCTCGTCGGCTACTCGATCAGCGGATGTCGCTGCTCGACCATCGGTCAACCTCGGAAGAGTTGCGTCTGGCGTCAGCCCTTCACGGCGCCGGCGAAGGCGTCGACGATGTAGCGCTGGGCGACGACGAAGACGATCACGATGGGCAGCAGTGAGATCACGCTGGCAGCCATCAGGACGGGCCAGTTCGTGCCGGACGCGCCGCCGACCATCGACGCCATGCCGACCGGGACCGTCCTCAGGTTGGGCGAGCCGAGCGTGAACACGAGCGGGATGATGAAGTCGTTCCACGACCCGATGAAGCTGAACAACCCGACGGTGGCGATCATGGGTTTGGCGGTCGGGAACATGACGTGGAAGAACGTCTGGTTGAACCCGGCGCCGTCGATGCGGGCCGCCTCCTCCAGTTCCTTGTTGGCGCTCATGAAGTAGCCGACGAACAAGAAGGTGCAGAAGATGACGTTGCCGGCGATCTGCATGATCACGATCGACCAGATGGTGTTCAGCAGGCCGAGGAAGTTCATGATGTCGTAGATCGGGATCAGGGTGTACCCGCGGGGCAGGAACATCGTGATGGCCACCACCACCATGATCACCTTGCGGCCCGGGAACTGGTACCTGGCAAGCGCGTATCCTGCCATCGAGGTGATCAGCACGCTGAGGGTGACGGTGAAGAACGCGATCGTCACCGAGTTGAGGAAGTAGTTGCCGAACGAGGCGTCCTTCCAGGCGGTGACGAAGTTCTTCCACTGCGGGGCCGCGCTGATCATGATCGAGGCGCCGCGGGAGAACATCCCCATCTTCGTGTCCAGCGAACCGGTGGCCGCCCACAGCAGCGGGAACACCCAGCTGATGGACAGGGCGAGCAGGATCAGGTGGGTCACGAGGCTGTTCCGGCGCCGTCTCCGCGACTTCCGGACAGGTGTCGCCGGTTCGGCCCGGGTCGGCTGTGTGGTCGTCGTCATCACTGGCCTTTCTGCGACCGCCGTCACGAGGGTTCACCCTGCCCGACGGCGGACTTGCCGCGGATGCGGGCCAGCGCGACGTACTGGATCAGCGTCACGCCCAGCAGCATGAGTCCCCAGAACACCGAGCCGGCCGACGCCAGGCCGACGTTCTGGGCGACGGTGCTGGTGGAGCCCGCGCCGGAGTAGAAGTTGCCGAACGCGAGCTGGTAGATGTAGGTGTTCACGACGCTGGACGCGAAGTAGGGGCCGCCGCCGGTGAGCACCATCACGAGGTCGAACACGTTCAGCGAGCCGAGGATCGCCATCAGCAGGATGACCACGGAGATGTTCTTCAGCCCGGGGATGGTGATGTAGCGGGTGCGGGCGAGCCAGCCCGCGCCGTCGACCTCGGCCGCCTCGTAGAGCTCCGCCGGGATCGTCTGGAGGCCGGCGAGGAAGTAGACGAGGTTGTAGCCCATCGTCTGCCAGATGCCGATCACGATGATGACCCACATGACGACGTTCGGGTCGCCCAGCCAGTCCTTCTGCATGGAGGCGATGAGCAGCCGGAACACGATCGCCAGGATGGCGGGAGACATGACGGCGGGCAGGAAGAACAGCGACCGGTACAGCGAGCTGAGCCGCAGCGTCGGCCGGTTCAGCACCAGCGCAAGCACGAGCGCGATGGACAGCTGGATGGGGACGAGCACGGCGGCGTACCAGACCGAGTGCCACACCGACTTCCAGAAGAACTCGTCGCCGGCGATGATCCGGAAGTTCTCGAACCCGACGAACCGGTCGGGCTTGGTCAGGCTGGACCAGTGCACGAACGCATACCCGAACGAGGCGATGATCGGGTAGATGATGAACGTCGCCACCAGCACCAGGAACGGCGCGAGGTAGATGTAGGACCAGCGGACGTCCCCGCCGAGCCGGGGTGCACCGGCTCGGCGGGGACGCAGTTCTGTCGTGCTCACAGGGTCGGGTACTCCGCGATGTTGTCGTACTTGAACGGCTTGGTCGGATCCCAGCCGGCGAACACGTAGTCGTCGGCGGAGACCTTGGCGCCCTTGGCGACGGCGGCCTCGATGGCCTTGGCCTGGGCTTCGTTCATGGCGTCCTCGAGGGTCTTGAGTGCGCCTGCGAGGTCGGTGATCTGGCCGGTGTAGAACCCGGCTGCGATGTCGCCTGCTCCCGGGGTGACGGCGTCGGGGATGACCGCGGACACCGCCGGATTGCGGACACCCGGCTGCGGGCCTGCGATCTGCTTGCCCTTCGAGGCGGCGACGTAGTTGGCGAAGTTCTGGTCCTTGATCTTGGCCGGGTCGTTGGCGTCGGGGAACACGGACAGGCCGATGGCGAACTCCTGCGCGTAGCGGGCGCCGGCTTCGGGGCTGTAGAGCCACTTGATCCACGCGGCCGCGCCCTCGGGGTTCTTCGGCTTGGCATTCATGACCCAGAACTTGCCGCCGGGCGAGGAGTAGAAGAACGCCTTCGGCTTGTCCGTCTTGGTGAGCATCGTGGTGATCGAGTAGTCGGTGAAGCCGTCCTTGGCCCAGCCGGGCTGGTTCCAGACGCCGCCGACGGTCATGCCGAACTGGCCCTGGGCGAAGTAGACGCGCGCGGTCTCGTCGTCGATCGTCATGGACGACGGGAAGAACAGGCCGTCGTTCTTCCAGCTGACCATGAGCTCGAGGAACTCCTTGGCGAGCGGGTCGCTGCTCATCGTGTACTTGCCGGTGCGGTAGTCCATGTTGAAGCCGGCGGTGGGCGACTCGCCGGTGCAGAACAGCGTCCACCACCAGGAGAACAGGTTGAAGGCGCCGTTGCCGAAGCCGAGGCCCGTGACCTTGCCGCCGCTCTTCTCGTTGATCTGCTTGGCGTACTTGGTGACGTCGTCCCACGTCTTGGGGATCAGGACCTCGCCCTTGTCGTCGACGAGGCCGGCGTCCTTGAAGACCTTGTTGTTGATGAACAGGAAGATCCAGGGGGCGGTGTTGGCCTCGAACGGCGCGGAGTAGATCTTGCCGTCGATCATGTTGACGCCCTCGACGAAGCTGTAGGGCGGGAACTTCTTGATCCAGGCCTCATCGACGTACTGGTTGAGGGGGGAGAGCCAACCCTCGGACACCTGCTCGTTGATGGCGGGGGAGTCGCCGAGGAAGCGGGTGTCCGGCATGTCGCCGGAGCGGGAGCCCAGCGTGATGAGGTCGGTGTAGGCGCCGGTCTGCTGCTGGGTGCGCTCCAGCTTGAGGCCGGTCGCCTCCTGGAAGAGCTTGACCTCGTTCTCGATGTAGGCCGACTGCGACTGCCAGGTGTCCCAGTGTGTGACCGTGCCGCTCAGCTTGCCGCCGGCTTCGGTGGAGGCTCCGGCGGTCGGCGACCCGCTGGTGCCCGGCGTGCCCGAAGACCCGCCGCAGGCTGCGAGTGCGAGGGTGGCCAGGGACGCCCCGGCGGCGCCCCCGATGAAGAGTCGGCGGCTGATTTGATGGCTGGGTGCCATTGCGGATTCCTTCCTGTCGCTTCGTTGCGATGACGACCTTAAACGTTTAGGCTGTGGATGTACAGTACCCCTGCGGGACGAAAATGCAACACCTCCCGCGGGCACCGGAACTTAACGGTTTGGTAACGATCAGTTGGGGGCAAGTGTGGAGAAGCCTCGCCGGACGCGGGTGACCATTGTGGACATCGCGCGTGAACTCGACCTGTCCGTCGCGTCCGTCTCGTATGCCCTGAACGGCAAGCCGGGCGTCAGCGAGGCGACCAGGGAGCGGGTCCGGGAGGCGGCGCTGCGCCTCGGCTGGTCGGCCAGCCCGGCTGCGAAGGCACTCCAGTCGCAGCGCAGCAACATGATCGGGATGGTCATGCGCCGTGAGTTCCCCGAGCAGCCGATGATGGGCGATTTCATGGTGCGGTTCATCGACGGGCTGAACGAGCCGCTCACCGACCGCCCTGAATCCCTGCTGTGGCGAACGGTCAGGTCGGCAGAGGCGGAACTCGACATCTACCGCACCTGGGCCGCGCAGAACCGCGTCGACGCCGTCGTCCTCGTCAACATCCTCGCCGACGTCGACCCGCGGATCGTGCTGCTGTCGGAACTCGGGCTCCCGACGGTGGTCGTCGGCGACCTCCGCGGGCGCGGCGGCCCGCCGAGCGTGTGGACCGACGACGCGGAGGCGATGCGGATCACCATCGAGCACTTCGTCGCCAAGGGGCACCGTCGCATCGCGAGGATTCGAGAGGGCGGAGGCATGCTGCACGCGGCGATCAGGTCCGCCGCGTTTGCGGCGACCCTGGCGGAGATGGGCCTGCCCCAGGGCGTCGACCTGCTGGTGGCGTCGGGCTCCGGGTCTGGCCCCACCGAGTTGCTGAGGTCCCTGCTCACCGGCCCCGACGCCCCCACCGCCTTCCAGTACGACAACGCCCTCCAGGCCGCGGCGGCCATCCGGACCGTGCGCTCCCTCGGGTACCGCATCCCCGAGGACATCGCCATCCTCACCTGGGACAACTCGGGGGTGTGCGAAGTGACCGACCCGCCGGTCACGGCCATCGATCGCGACTCCTACACCTACGGGCGGACCGTCGGCGAGGAGGTCCTCGCGCTGCTCGCCACCGGCATTGCCCGCGACACCCGGGGAACCGTCAGCCACCTCATCGAGCGCGGCAGCACCTGAGTGCGGGGCGTCCGGGTCCGCGCGCGCTAGAGTCGTCAGGACGGCGGGAAGGGCGCTCGTGAACACACCATTGGCAATCCTGCTCCAGATCGTCGGGTCGTTCCTGTTCGCCGGCGGCGCGACGTTGCAGCACCTCGCCATCGAGCGCCGTGCCGCACCTGAGTCCGGGGCGGACGACCACCTGAGTTTCAGCGGCCTGATCAGGCTGTTCACGCTCCCGAAGTGGCTGGCAGGGCTGGGGCTGATCACCGTCGGCGCCGGCCTGCAGCTGTTCGCCCTCACCATGGCACCCGTCACCGTCGTGCAGCCGGTCGGCATCCTGGCCGTGCCCTGGTCGGTGCTGCTTGCGTCGAAGATCTACAAGCATCCGATCACCCGGATGACCTGGCTGGCCGTCGGCCTGACCATCCTCGGCGTCGTCGGGTTCACGATCGTGTCCTCCACGTCCGCCACCGGCGACAGCGACTTCAGCTACTGGGCGGTCATGGCGTCGTTCGGCGTCGTATGCCTCGTCGGGATCGCGCTGGCGATGGCCGCCAGGCGCGCCCCGGGATGGGCGGTGCCCATCCTGTGGAGTTCCGTCGGCGCGGTCTTCTACGGGCTCGCGACCGGGCTGATGAAGTCGGCGATGAACCTCGTCCGGATCTACCGCCTCGACCTGCTCCACTGGCAGGTGCTGCTGGTGACGGGCCTGACCCTCACCTGCTACATCCTCGGGGTCTGGATGATCCAGCAGGGCTACGCCTCCGGGCCGGCGGAGGTCACCGTCGGCACCATGACGACTGTGGACCCGCTGGTCGCCGTTCTGTTCGGCATCGTCGTCCTCGGGGAGGGTGCGAGGTTGCGGCCGACGGGGGTCATCGGCATGCTCACCTTCGGCGTGCTCTCGGTGCTCGGGGTGGTTCTGCTGTCCAGGCACCATCCCGAGGTGCTGCGGCGCGAGGAGGAGGCGGCCGGGGCCGCCGCCGACGCGGCCCCTGACACGCCGGCCTCCTGAGACGACGGCCGCGTCAGGGCTGGAACCCGGGGACGGTCTTGCCGAGCCATTCCAGCGCGGGGGCGATGTGCGGCTTCCACGACGTCAGGGCATGACCACCCGACGTGTCGGTCACTGCCGTCGCCGCCGTCGGGGGCTTGATGGCGCCCAGGAACTCGGTCGCGTACTTGTAGTAGACGTCCTCCTGCGTCGACGACTGGACGAGCAGCGAGACCGCCGGGGGGTTCGTCGACGCGAGCTTGACCAGGTCGAGGCGCTCCTTGGCCGCCTTGTCCAGCCCCTTCGGCGTCTTGCCGACCCAGAGCGGTCGGAAGTACCCGCTCAGCACGACGGCGGCTGCGAACCGGTCGGGGTGCAGCATGGTGGCCATGGCCGAGCACCAGCCGCCCGCGGAGAAGCCCATCCAGGCCCAGGCGTCCCGCTCGGGTGCCGCCCGGAAGTTCGCGTGAACCCAGTCCGGGACGTCCTTGGTGAGCCAGGTCTCGAGCTGGTCCGGCCCGTCCGGCCCGTAGACACACTCGGAGTCGACGCCGTCGGGGGTGAGGTTGGGGATGACGGTGATGAAGCGATGCACCTTGCCGGCGGCCACGACCGGGTCGCCGAGTTCGCGCATGTCGAACGTCGAATACCACTGCGACATCGAGCCGGGGACGCCGTGCGCCGCGACCAGCACGGGGTAGGCGTCGTTCGCGTGTGCGGGGTCGAAGTAGTCGTCGGGCAGAACCACCGTCACGTCCCACGTCCGGTTCCCGATCGACGTCGGCACCGTCATGGATTGGACCCGGTTCCCCGCCGACGGCAGGTCGGGGAGCGTGCGCTCGTCGGTCCTCGTCACCGCAGGTCCAGGGGTGGCCGTGGACGTGGCCGTGGATGTGGCAGTGGACGATCCGGTGGTGTTGCCGCCGACGTCGGTGACGGTGGAGTCGAGCGGGGCCGGGAAGAGGTCGGCGAGGGTGGGGTACCAGCCGTTCTGCCGGTTCAGCACCAGCCCGACGGCCGTCGTGACCAGCATCGAGGCCACGAGCAGCACGGCGACGTTGGGCAGGAACCCCCGGGCGCGCCGGGGCGTCATGCTGGACAGCAAGGCGCCTCCGAGCAGACCCAGGAGGGCCATGGCGGCCGCCACCCAGTACACGGTGTCGGTGAGCAGGTTCATCGTTGTCTCCGGTTTCCGGTTTCGGGCCCCGTGAAGGGGAACGAGAGCACGCCGCGGATCGGCTCGCCCGTCAGCAGCATCACCAGGCGGTCGAGGCCGATCCCGAGGCCGCCGCTCGGCGGCATCCCGAGCTCGAGGGCCCGCAGGAAGGCCTCGTCCACCTCCATCGCCTCGACGTCACCCGCCGCGGCGGCGAGCGACTGCCGCACCAGGCGTTCGCGCTGGATGCGGGGATCGGTCAACTCCGTGTAGGCGGTGCCGATCTCCATGCCGGCCACCACCAGGTCCCAGCGCTCGACCAGCCCCGGCCGGTTTCTGTGCGGCCTTGTCAGGGGCGACGTGTCGGCGGGGAAGTCGACGTAGAACGTCGGGGCCGTCGTCCGCGGCTCGACCAGTTCCCCGTACAGCTCCTCGATGATCCGGCCGGCCGCCCACTCCGGGTCGACCTCCACGTCGGCCGCCTCGGCCAGCGCTGCCAGCCGATCCGGGGGGTCGTAGATGGCCACGGCCTCGCCCAGTGCTGCCGAGACGGCGTCGCAGACCGCGATCACCGGCCACTCGCAGTCCAGGTCGAAGGTCTCTCCCGCCAGTTCGAGCACGGTGCCGCCCGTGGCCGCGCGCGCGGCGTCGCGCAACAGGTGCTGGGTGAGGACCCGCATGTCGTTGTAGTCGGCGAACGGCCGGTACGCCTCGACGGAGGTGAACTCGGGGTTGTGGGTGGCGTCGACGCCCTCGTTTCGGAAGTTGCGGCTCACCTCGAAGATCGGCCCCGAACCGGCCACGAGCAGGCGCTTCAGGTACAGCTCCGGGGCGATCCTGAGGCTCAGGTCCTGGTGGTAGGCGTTCAGGTGCGTGTGGAACGGCCTGGCGGAGGCGCCGCCGTGCACCTGGTGCAGCACCGGCGTCGCCATCTCCCGGAAGCCCTCGCGGTGCAGGGTCGTCCGGACGGCGTCGACGACGGCGGACCGGGTATGCAGCACCTCCAGGGCCCGCGGCCGGGTCAGCAGGTCCTCCGACCGGTTCTGCGCCCTGGCGGCGACGTCGTTCCAGCCGTCGAACCTGATCCTGTGCAGGGACTTCGCGAGCATCCCCCAGGACTCCACGTCGACGACGCGGGCACCGCGCCGAGAGCGTCCGAGGACGCCTCCGACGCCGATCAGGTCGCCGATGTCGGCCACGTCCAGGAGCTGGTCCGGGCGCTCCATGCGGAGCTGGACCTGGGCTGCACCGTCGACGAGATCCACGAAGGCGACGCCGCCGTGGTCGCGGATCCTCCGGACGCGCCCGGCCACCGACACCACGTCGCCCAGCGGCCAGTAGCCCTCGGCCAGTTCCCGGACGGTGTGCTCCGGTGGCGTCGAGACCGCGGGGTAGCCCTCGCCGCCCGCGGCCTCCAGACGCTCCAGCTTGGTGAGCCGGTGCAGTTCGTCCGTGGCCAGGGCGGGTGCCAGTGCGGCGGCCTCGATGTCGACCTCCTCCTCGGCGGTCACGAACCGGGCCCGGTCCTCGTCCAGCGTCGGCTGCCTGCCGCCACCCACCCGCGGCTCGGGCAGGAAACCCTCCGCCATGGCCGCAGCGATCGCGACGTGCGGCAGCGAGACGGCCTCGCGGTAGCAGAAGTAGCGGGGCACCCAGGCGGGGTCGTACTGGCGGTTGGCCCGGTAGAGCCGCTCAAGCTGCCAGAACCTGTCCAGGAAGCCGAGGACGGACCCGCCCAGCCTCTCGACGTTGCTCGCCCCGAACTTCTCCGACTCCGCGAACACGCCCCGGAACATGCAGAAGTTCAGCGACACCTGCCGCACGCCGATGTGGCGGGCCCTCTCCATCAGCCCGAAAACCATGGCCTCGGTGATGCCGTGCGGCGCGTCGGGGCTGCGGCGCATGACGTCGAGGGACAGCCCGCCCGTGCCCCAGGGGACGAACGACAGCAGGCCCACCAGCCTGCGGTCCGTTCCGCGGGCCAGGACGTGAACGACGTGGCCGTCGGACGGATCGTCGTTGCGGCCCAGTGCCATCGAGAATCCGCGCTCGGTCCGGCCGCGGCGCCACGACTCGGCCACGGCGTTGATCTCGGCGAGGTCGTCGCCGCTCAGCTGGCGTTGACGTCGCACCTCGACGGTGACGCCCTCCGCCGCGACATGCCGCACGGCCCGCCGCAGCTGGGCGTCCGTGGCGCGCGCCGCGGCCAGCCGACGCTCGTCGATGACCGCCTCGTCGCCCATGCGGATGACCCGCAGCCCGGCGTCGACGTAGGCCTGGGCGCCCTGTTCGCTCGCCGCCATGACGGCGGGCAGCCAGCCGTAGGTGTGCACCTCCGCGAGCCACGCCCCGATCGCGTCGGGCCAGCGCGCCGGATCGCCGATGGGGTCGCCGGAGGCGATGCAGACGCCCTGGACGACGCGGTAGGTCACGGCGGCCCCGCCGCAGGGCGAGAAGACGGCCGACTTGTCCCGGCGTGTCGCGAAGTAGGCCAGCGAGTCGCTGCCGAAGCGGGCGATCAGGTGCCGCAGGCGTCTCTCCTCCTCGGGTGCCCAGCCGTTCGGGTCGTGGGCGCTGCGCAGGAACACCCACACGGCCGCGAGCGCCGAGAGCGCCACCATGATCCCGACCGTCCCGGGCAGCCAGCGCGGCAGCGTGTCCAGGATCGCCTGCTGGGCGCGCGAGCCGAGGCCGGCCGCGCGGGCCAGGATGGCTCCGAAGGTCCTCATGTCGGCCCCGCCCGGAGCGGTGGCCTCCGCGACCCCCCAGGCGACGGTCACGGTGGCGGCCAGTCCCACGAGCAGCGTCGTCGCGGCCTGCCACCATGATCCCTTGCGGACCCGGCCTGCGAACTCCGGCCGCAACCACCACAGCAGCCCGAGCATGCCCAGACCGACGGGGATCGAGACGAAGTCGAGGACGCGGGTCATGATGGTCGGCCGCCACGGCTCCAGGGGCTCCCAGGCCTCGAAACCGAGCGCCTCCGCCGAGGCCAGGTACACCCCCACCACCTGGAACGTCGCCGCAGCCAACAGCCCCACACGCTTGCGACGAACCAACGCCACCGCCACCAGACCGACGACGACGGTGGCGACGGCCGAGTAGTTGACCGGGATGTTGACGACGTTGAACGCGACCTCGATCCAGGTTGCCGGCCTGCCGTGGCTGCGCTGCACCACCCAACCGACGAAGGCGACGGCCGTCGCGAGGGTGTGCGTGGTGATCAGCACACGCGCCCAGCGTGACCGTCCCATGCTTCACCTCCGGCCACCAAAGGTACCCCCGGCCGGAAACCAACCGGATCGGGCGACGAATCCCGGCGCTATGTTGGGGCCATGTCCAAGCCGAAGGCGGGGCCGAGGCGCACCTCGCGGGGGCCAGTGCGGGCCGTGCTGGCCGTCGGCGCGCTCGGCGTGGTGTTCGGCGACATCGGCACGTCGCCGCTGTATGCCATCCAGAGCGCGTTCGCCCTCGGGCCCGACCTGAGGGCGGACTCCCGCACGGTGCTCGGGCTCGTCTCCCTGATCTGCTGGACGCTGGCCGTCATCGTCACCCTCAAGTACGTGACCCTCGTCATGCGCGCCAGCGACCAGGGCGAGGGCGGCATCCTGGTGCTCGCCTCCCTGGTGCGCGGCGTCGCCAGGCGGCGCGGCAGGCGACGGCTGGCCAGGATCGCCATCGCCCTGGGCGTCGTCGGGGCGTCGCTGTTCGCGGCGGACTCGCTGATCACACCGGCAATCTCCGTGCTGTCCGCCGTGGAGGGGCTGGCCGTCAGCGGGCTGGAGTCCTACGCCGTGCCGCTGGCCGCCATCGTCCTCAGCGTGTTGTTCTGGTTCCAACGGCAGGGGACTGGGCTGGTCGGGCGCTGGTTCGGGCCGGTCATGGCGGTGTGGTTCCTGACACTGGCCGCGCTCGGGTTGCCGCACGTGCTGGCCCGACCCGACGTGCTGTGGGCCCTGTCGCCGTCGTCGGCGCTGGAGTTCATGCTTGCGCAACCGGTCGCGGCGTTCGTGGCTCTGGGCGCGGTCGTGCTGTCGATCACGGGCGCCGAGGCCCTCTACGCCGACCTCGGCCACTTCGGGACCGGCCCCATCCGGCTGGCCTGGCTGGCCCTCGTCTTCCCGGCGCTGATCCTCAACTACCTGGGGCAGGGCGCGCTGCTGCTGGCGAATCCCGGCCTCGACCTGAACCCGTTCTTCGCCCTCGCGCCGGAATCGCTGCAGCTCGGGCTCGTGGCCTTGGCGACGGTGGCCACCATCATCGCGTCCCAGTCTGTGATCTCCGGCACGTTCAGCATGGCCAGGCAGGCGTCCGGGCTGGGCTACCTGCCTCACCTGGTCACCAGGTCGACGTCCAGCACGCACAGCGGACAGATCTACCTGCCCGCGGTGAACACCATGATGTTCGTCGGCGTTCTCGCGTTGGTGTTCGGGTTCCGGTCGTCGACGGCGCTGGCCGGCGCGTACGGGCTGGCCGTCACCAGCACGTTCCTCTTGACGACGTTCCTGCTGCTCACCTATTCCCGGCTCCAGTGGCGCTGGCACTGGGTGGCCGTCGTGGTGGTGGGGGCGCCGCTGCTGTGGCTGGAGGCCTCCTTCGTCGTCTCCAACATGCTGAAGATCCCGAACGGCGGCTGGCTGCCGATCGTGATTGCGATCGGGCTCACCGCCGCCATGAACACCTGGCATCAGGGGCAGCGACGGCTCGGGCGGCTGCGCCGTCGCATCGCGGGACCGCTGCCCGCGGCCCTGCAGCGGCTGGCGGTGGCGCCGCGGACGCCAGGAACCACCATCTATCCCCATCGCACGAGCGCCGCCCCGCTCGCGATGGCCCTGAACGAACGCCTCAACCGCGTGGCCACGCAGGAGGTCGTCATCGTGCACGTCGAGGAGACGTCCTCCCCTCGGGTGGCGCCGCAGGACAAGGTCGTGGTCGACGCGCTCCCCGGGCTGCCACCAGGGGTTTTGCACCTCACGCTGCGGTTCGGGTTCCACGAGCACCGCGACGTGCCCGCGGCCCTCGCGCACGCCCGCGGGATCGGGGTGCTGCCGGCCGACCTCGACCTGGAGGGTGCCCGCTACGTCGTCTCCGCCATCGAAGTCGAGCCCTCCGGCGCCCGCCGGCTGGACATCTCCGCGCGGCTGTTCGAGGCGATGTCGGACCTGTCCGTCACCCCCGTCGGCGCCTACCACCTGCCGATCGATCGCACAGTCCAACTGAGCATCGTGACCGAGAACGAGCCGGTGAGGCGCCTCCGCGCGGAGGATTGAGCGGAGGATTGAGACGTGCAGCACCCCTCCAAGGAAGGCCGACGATGATCGCCCCCAACATCTTGTTCATCCTGTCCGACGACCACGGCTACGCCGATCGCGGCATCCTCGGCATCGACCCGGACGTCAGGACCCCCGGCTTGGACCGGCTGGCGAGCGAGGGGGTCAGCTGCCGGGAGGCGTACGTTACGGCGCCGATCTGCAACCCGTCGCGCAACGGCATCATCACCGGCTCCTACCCGGCCCGCTGGGGGTCGACGTGGTTCGGCGACACCCACTTCGACGACGAGCGCGTCACGCTCGCCGAGCGGTTGGGTGAGCTCGGCTACCGCACCGGCTACTTCGGGAAGGTCCACTACGGCCCGGAGGGGCCGGGCGACCGGGCGTGCCCGGACCGGCACGGCTTCGAGGTGGCCTACTATGGCCTCGCCGGTCGCCAGCAGGGGAGGCTGAACTACCTGCGGCACTCCGAGGCCGCCGTCGACGAGTACGGGCCGGAGGCCGGCTGGCGGATGGCCGTGCAGCCGATGTTCGACGGCGATCAGGAGGTCGAGCTGGAGGGGTTCCTTACCGCCGAACTGGGCCGCCGGGCCAGGGACTTCATGGGCGCGGGCGACGACAGGCCGTTCTTCGCGATGGTGGCGTTCAACGCCGTCCACAACTTCTGCTGGCAGCTGCCGCCCGAGGAGCTGGCGGCGCGGGGCCTGCCGACACATTCCGACTGGCGCGGCCCCGAGCAGGTCTCCTACGAGGACTGGTACGACGGCGCCATCTTGCCGAACCTGGAGCACGGCCGCGAGTACTACCTTGCGCAGCTGGAGCTGATGGACCGCGAGATCGGCCTGATGCTGGACCAGCTGGACGCCGCTGGTCTGGCCGGGGACACCGTCGTCGTGTATCTGACCGACAACGGCGGCTCCACCTGCAACTACGGCAACAACGCGCCCCTGTCCGGTACGAAGTACACCCTTGCCGAGGGCGGCATCCGGGTGCCGCTGCTGGCCCGCTGGCCCGCGGGCGGCTGGTCCGGCGGCGCTGAGCGCGACGGCATCATCTCCTCCCTCGACCTGTTCCCGACGCTGCTCGCCGCCGCCGGCGACGGTGCCGGACCGGAGCGCGTCGACGGCATCGACCAGGGCGCCTATCTGGCGGGCGGGACGTCGCTGCGGGGCACGCACCACTGGGAGTGCGGCTTCCAGGCCGCCGTCCGCGACGGCGACCTGAAGCTGCGGATCGTCCACGGCGACGACCCGCAGGCCGAGGGCATCCGCCGGATCGAGCGCGCCGAGCCCGGTGGCGGCGTCACGTTGCACGACGTCCGGCGCGACGTCGCGGAGGCCCACGACCTGGCCGCGGAGCGCCCGGACGACGTCGCCCGCCTGTGGGCGCTGCACGAGGCCTGGCTCGCCGACGTCGGACGCCCGGACCTCGCCGTCCGCCACGGCCACGCCGTCCGGGCCCTGCTGGGCACATAGAATGGCAGCATGTCCATGCCAGCCGTCGTCAGCCGCCTCGACAGGATCACCGTGAACCCGGCGATCTGCCATGGCGCTCCCACGATCCGCGGCATGCGTCTGCGCGTGCAGGATGTTCTCGAGTTGCTCGCCTCTGGCATGAGCTACGACGACATCCTGCGCGACTACGACGAACTCGAACTCGACGACATTCGCGCCGTGTTGGAGTACGCCGCACTGGATTCGTCGGCGCGGGTCCTGCACATCACAGCCTGATCCGGAACATGGTCAGATTCCTGGTCGATCTGCACCACCGCGAGCTGGCGGTCGCAGTCAACACCTACAGCTACATCGAGATCGATCGGCCGGGCGTCATCATTCATGACCCGATCTGACGTGGGCGCCCAGCCGATGCGTGGAGGCGCCGACCTGGCGGTGGGAAACTGACGAGCACGCGGTGGGAAACTGACGAGCAGGTGACGGCCTGTCGAAGTCACGCCAACTGGGTCACCGAGCTCGAACGGGAGATGACGACGGTTGCGGCGAGGGCTGCGACGGCGCCGGTCAGGGCGGGCAGCTCCCAGCCGGGGCGCAGCCGGTCGCCGAGCACCGTCAGCCCGACGATCGAGGGTGCGACGACCTCGACCACCCACAGCCACGCCGTCGCCTCGTTCACGGCGTCCGGCCGGGTCTCGAGGGCGCGGGCGAACATCACGGCACCCACCACCGCGAACCCGATGATGAGCCAGACCAGCGGATCGACGAGGAGGCCGAGGACGGAGGAGCCGTGGAGGGCCCGGGCCGCGACGGCCGCGCCCGAATAACCCAGAGCCGCGACCACCGCACGGGGGGCAGTGCGCGGTGTGCGGTAGGCGGGGACTGCGGCCGTGACGAGGATCGCCAGGGCAACGGCCATCGCGGTGGTCAGCCAGGCGGGGTTCATCTCCGGGGGGCCGGGCTCGGCCGATGCCGCCACGACTCCGCACGCCAGGCACACCACGGCGACGGCGACCCACACGGCCCTTCCCGGTCGCACCTTCAGGACCGGCACGGCGAGCGTCACGGACAGCGCGAGTGAGGCGGCCAGGATGGTCTGGACCGCAAGGAGTGGCAGGTGCTGCATCGCGACCAGGGACAGCCCCCACGCGACCATGTCGAGGACCACCCCGCCGAGGTACAGCGGGCTGCGCAGCACCTCCATCCCGGAACCGCGACGGGCGGCGACCGCCTGCATGATCGTCGCCACCCCCATCACCACGCAGGCCGCGAGGGCGGCCGCCAGCGAACCCCACACTGTGCTCACCGCCAATCGGATCCGGTGTGGGACGTGGGCCACGCCCGGCGTGCGAAGGTCGCCGCGGCCACGGCACCGGCGATCCAGTGGGTCCGGTTCGTCGGCAACTCCATCCGTTTCCCCTCCAGCTTCCCTCGATCAGTTCCTTGCGATCCTGCCGGCAGTTGTCAGCAGCGTCCAAGGTACGCCTGGCCGACGCGCAGCCTGCTTCGTCAGTCCGAGGTCGCGGGCAGGTATCGTCGATTGGACCCGGCGTCACGTCCCGGTCCTGTTCTGAAGGAGGTGGCCATGTCGGACGAATTCTCCGCGATGGACCCAGCTACCGAGGAGATGCTGGCGTCGCGCCTGATCGAGCTGAGCGCCGAACGGCTGGCGATCTCCCCAGACGGCGTGGAGGAGTTGGCCGAGCAGTTGACACAGGTGCGGGACGACTTCGCGCGGTTCCGGATGTACTACCAGTTCGGGATCGAGGAGATCTCGACGAAGCTGAACATCCTGCGCCATGAGTTCGAGAGCATCCACTCCTACAGCCCCATCGAGCACATCCGGTCGCGGCTGAAGTCGCCGGAGAGCCTGCTGAGGAAGGTGCTGGACATCGGCTGCCCGCTCGAGATCCCGACCATCCGCGAACGGATCCGCGACATCGCAGGCATCCGGATAACGTGCAGCTTCGTGTCCGACGTGTACTGGGTGGCCGAGATGTTGTCGCAGCAGCCGGACATCACCGTCATCCAGACGAAGGACTACATCGCCGACCCGAAGCCGAACGGCTACAGGTCCCTGCACCTGATCGTGCAGGTCCCGGTGTTCCTCTCCGACCGCACCGAGGACGTCGTCGTCGAGGTCCAGCTGCGCACCATCGCCATGGACTTCTGGGCCTCCGTCGAGCACAAGCTGTTCTACAAGTACCGCTCGGAACTGCCGGCGCACCTGATGGCCGAACTGGACGACGCCGCCCGGATCGCCGACGAACTGGACAACCGCATGGGCAGGCTCCGCGACGAGATCCGCAACCTGGACTCACCTCCCCCTGCGCCCACCTACTCCTGCTGACGGCCCCCTTCCGACAGCTGGTCGGGTAGTGCCCCGCAACGGAGGAGCCGTTGTTCCGCTGGTCGAGTAGTGCCCGGCGACGGAGGGTCCCTGGTCCCGCTGGTCGAGTAGTGCCCGACAACGGAGGGTCCCTGGTCCCGCTGGTCGAGTAGTGCCCGGCGATGGAGGGTCCCTGGTCCCGCTGGTCGAGTAGTGCCCGGCGAGGAACGAGCCGGGCACGTGTCGAGACCTCGACCAAGTCCGCGGGGACGTTCGCCGGATCTCGACACGGCCGCTCGTTCCTCGCGGCCTACTCGATCAGCGGAGGGACACGGCCGCTCGTTCCTCGCGGCCTACTCGATCAGCGGAGGGACACGGCCGCTCGTTCCTCGCGGCCTACTCGATCAGCGGTTGTGGGGTTCCGGTGGTCGAGCCAGCGAGCGCCAGCGAGCGACGGTCGAGACCTCGGCCAGGTCCGCGGGGATCGTCGCCGGATCTCGACACGGCCGCTCGTTCCTCGCGGCCTACTCGATCAGCGGGGGGACACGGCCGCTCGTTCCTCGCGGCGAATCAGCGGCCCATCGCGGCTACCAGTTGGACATTCGACGCTTCCGGGCGGCGATCCCGTCCAGTGGTCCCGGCATGCAGGATGCCTTGTCAGCGGCCCGTTCGTCGGATCGTGGAACAGGGGGTCCCGTGAGGCAGACGGGAGCCGGGTTGTAGACTGAACGAGCGATGACGCCGCGCGCATCCCCGCCGTCGGCGTCGATCCGGCACATGGGAGAGGGTGGCGGAAATGGGAAAGAGCAAGATCTCCTGGAAAGAGTTGTCGCCTGCGAAGCGGTGCGCTGTTGCGAGTCTCGCGTTGCTGGATGGGACGCTGCGAGTCTGGGCGCTGGCCGACCTGGCGAGGAGGCCGTCGGAGCAGGTGAAGGGCTCCAAGGTGGCCTGGGCTGTGGCCCTGTCCGTGGTGAGTTCCGCAGGCGTGCTCCCGGCCGCCTACCTGGCTTTGGCGCGCCGTCACGAGTAACCCTCATCGGCCACTGGAGCCACGCATGGCGCGCGTGTTCAACCCGCCGCCGGGGTGGCCGACGCCGCCGCCCGGCTGGCGACCCCCGGATGGCTGGCAGCCGGACCCGTCTTGGCCGCCACCGCCCCCGGGCTGGCGCCTGTGGGTGCGCAAACCCTTGAGCCAGGGCTGTCTCTGGCTGCTGGTGCTGGGCATCGGCGCGGTCGGCTTGGTGGCCGCGATGGCGTTCGCCGGCCGCAGCATGTATCCAACGCACACCGATGAGAACCTGCAGGCTCTGGTCGCGGCCCTCGGGCCGGTGTGCAGCCGTCAGACGGTGCCGTCCGCGCGGGAGTTCACGTCGGCCAGGCCGGTGCCGATGATCATCCTCGACGACCAGGGCGCCGTCAGCGACGAGACGGAGAACTCGCTGCCAGACGTCTGGACCGTCGATCAGATCGCCGTCGTGGTCTGCGCGAGCCCGGCCCGTGACGTGCAGATGTCGACGTGCTGGTACTCCGGCAGCGACTACAGCATCGTCCGCTACGCCCGGGTGCGCAGTTACATGGCGATCGTGGCCCGCAGCGGCCAGGTGCTTGTCGACGACCAGATTCGGGCCGTCGCCGGCGACTGCCCTTCCTCGGTGTCCCAGGCCAGCGGGACGGACACCTGGTACGGCGACCTCTCCGGATATTCCACGATCCGTGAGGCCGTCGACCGCGCCATCGGCTAGATGCGCACCCGGCGCCGCCGATCGAGACCCCGACCAAGTTCCCGGGTACTCACCGGATCTCGGCACGGCCGCTCGTTCCTCGCGGCCTACTCGATCAGCGGATCTACGGTCCCGCTGGTCGAGTAGTGCCCCGCGACGAAGGAGCCGGGCACGTGTCGAGACCTCGACCAAGTGCCCGGGGACCCTCACCGGATCTCGACGCGGCGCTTTCCTCGCGCTGCTGCTGCGTACAAGTCCTCGTCGGCTACACGGGCATGGGCTCCAGTGCGGGCCCGGCGTCGACTGGCTCGGTGGCTTCCTCCTCGGGCGTCTCGGGCCGCTTGACCGCCGGGACGAACGCCAGGGCGGCCAGCGCCAGGAGGCACACGACCAGGTCGAACAGGAACACGCCGCGGTAGCCGTCGCCGACGGCGGACTCGAAGGCGGCCTCCAGCCGCGGCCCGCGGGCGTCGATCTCGGCCAGGTAGTCCTGCAGGGCCTGGTCGAACGCTCCGGGGACGGCCTCGCGGAGGACGCCGAGCTCGTCGATGGTCTTCTGCATCTCGGCGCGGGAGGCGTCCAGTTCGTCGCGACCCGACGACAGGTCGGCTCGTGCGCTGGTCAGCTGGGCTTTGCCCTCGGCAAGGTTCGCCCGCTGCTCGGTCAGGGCGGCGTGCCCCTCGGCGAGCTTCTTGCGCTGCTCGGTGAGCGCCGCCCGGCCTTCGGCCAGCTTCGCCCGCTGCTGGGTCAGCGCCGCCCGGCCGTCTGCCAGCTTGTCCCGCTGCACCTGGAGCGCGGCCCGGGCGGCGACCAGGTCGCTGCGCTTCTTCGCGAGCGCAGCGCGCTGGCCGTTGAGGTCGTCAAGCTTGGCCTGCAGGCCGGCGCGCTGGGCGGCGGCCGCGTCGCGTTCACCCTGGGCCTGCTCGATCGACGCCTCCAGGGCCGCGATCTGGTCGGCCGGCGGGTCGGGCAGGGCCTGCAGGTCGGCCAGCTGGGCCTTCTGCTGGGCCAGCCCCGCGTCCATCCCGGCGATCGCCTTGTCGAGTTCGGCGATCGGCTGCTTCACCCCTGCGATGGCATCGTCGAGGCCGGCCAGGCCGTCGTCCATGCCCTTGATGCCGTCGTTCATCTCGGCCAGGGAGGCGTCCATCTTCTTGATGCCGGTGTTCATCTCGGCCAGCGAGGAGTCCATGCCCTTGATGCCGTCGTTCATCTCGGACAGCGAGGCGTCCATCTTCTGGAGGCCGGTCGTCATCTCGGCGAGCGAGGAGTCCATCCCGGCGAGGCCGTCGCCCATCTCGACGAGCTGCGCATCCATCTTGTCGAGGCCGTCGGTCATCTGCTGGCGGGTGTCCGCCGTCGACGCCAGGGCGGTGCGCACGCCGTCGATGCCGGAGTCGACGCCGGCCTGGATGGTTGCGACGGTGTCGGGAGTCGTGGCCTCGAACATGCGTGTGGCCACGATCTTCGAGCGTTCGGTGATGTTGGTGACGTCGGCGGTCTTCAGCAGTTCGACGAGGTCGTCGGGGAGGCCGGAGCCGCCGGTGAGGTCGACCTTGATCTCGGTCTTCGTCAGGTCGGGCAGGTCGACGCCGGCGAGGTTCGCGGCGAACCGCTCGTCGGACTTCCACGCCTTGAAGCGCTGGTCGAGTTCCTGCGCGTAGGGCAGCGTCGGCACCTGGATGGTGGTGGGCAGCTCGGCCATCAGCGACGACTGCAGCCCGGCGGTCCCCTGGACGACGAACCCCACCATGATGGCCGGCGCGAGCGTCACGCCGATGGAGCGGACCAGCGAGAGTGTGCCCAGCGCAGACGACGACTCCTTCTCCAGGGTGCGCTCGAGCATCATGTAGCTGAGCGGTGAGCCGACGACGAAGCCGAGCCCCAGCCCGAGCAGGGCCAGCGACGTGATCGTCGAGGCCAGGGAGGGCTGCGGGATCATCCACCACACGACGACGGTCGCCGCCACCGCCGACACCGCGAACCCGAACCCGAGCACCACCTTCGGCCCGAACCGGTCCGTCAGCTTCCCCGAGATCGGCGCGCCGATGGCGGAGGCCAGGCCGAGGATGATCACGAAGTAGCCGCCCGTGCCGGCCTCCATGCGCATGGCGTTCTCGGCAAGCTGCGGCACGAACACCACCGCCATCATCACGGCTCCCGACAGCATCGACAGCAGCAGGGTGAGGCCGATGCCGCGGTCCGTGAAGTAGTGCAGGTTCAGCACAGGGTCGGCCGCGCGGCGCTCGGCGAGGATGAACAGCGGCAGCGCCACCACGCAGCCCACCAGGAACGGCCAGACGGACGGCGACCGCAGCGAGGCGGCGAAGTTGAAGAAGTCCAGGTTCTTGATGCCGTAGAGCAACGACAGGATGATGCCGACCAGCAGCAGCGTGCCGATGGCGTCGACGGGTTTGGTCTCCTCGACGTCGGGGTTGGGCAGCGCGAACCAGCCGATGGCGATGATCGCGGCGGCGATGGGCAGGTTGACGTAGAAGATCCACTGCCAGTTGTGCGAGCCGACGACGTCGAGGATCAGCGAGCCTGCAGAGGCGCCGAAGATGTTCGCGACGCCGAACACGGCTCCGACAAGGCCCAACGCCATGCCGCGCTTCTCGGGCGGCACCTCGGAGCTGATCTCGGCGGTTGCGATCGGAAGGATGCCGCCGGCGCCGATGGCCTGGATCGCCCGGGCCGCGATCAGCATCGGGAAGCTGCCGAAGTCCTGGGAGAGCCCGCAGAGCAGCGACCCGATCCCGAACAGCGCGATCGACGCCAGGAAGACCGGCTTGCGGCCGTGGCGATCCGCCAGCTTGCCGACCACCGGGATCGCGGCCGCGTAGGCCAGCGTGTAGACGGTGATCATCCAGATCCCCGCGGACTCGTCGACGCCGAGTGCGTCGGCGATCAGCGGTCGGGCGGGGGTGACGATGCCGGTGTCGAGGGCGCCCATCATGATGCCGAGGAGGTAGAGCGTGATGGCAAGCCAGGGGGTACGTCGGTTCACATGAAGAAGCGTAGCAGATCTTTCAGTGATTGAAACACTTTGGTTGCGTGGGGGGCGGCTACTTGCTCCAGGTCTCGGGGTGTTCGAGCGTGGCGATGAGGTCGGCGAGGAAGCGCCGGCAGACGCGCAGTTCGGCGTCGGAATAGGAGATCAGCGCCTCGCCGTGGGCCCGCCCGAGCGGCCTGAAGAACCCGGCCGCGACCTCCAGCCCGTGTGGGGCCATCCGCAGGACGACGCGGCGTCCGTCGCTCTCGTCGCGCTCACGCCAGACGTGGTCCGACGCCGTCAGCCTGTCGACGGAGTACGTCACCGCGCCCGGGCTGAGGCCGAGCGTCCTCGCAAGAGCCCGCGGCGTGAGGGGTTCCCCGGCCCGCTCCGCCTCGTAGATCAGCGACAGCGCCCGGAAATCCGTGGGGTGCAGGCCCTGATCGGCCGCGAACGTCAGGCCGATGTGCTCCGTCGCCAACGCCAGGGAGCGCACCTGCTGCGCTATCGCCGCCACCAGATCGTCGTGTTCGAGCTCGGCAGTCATGGCAAAAGCCTAGCCACCGTCGGCCCGGAGCCCGACGATGCGTCGCGCGATCCGCAGGCCGTCCCAGCCGGCCCTCGCGTCGGCGTGGGGGCGCGGGTTCCGCACCCGGGTCAGGCTGAGCCAGCCGGCTCCCGATCACCCGACACCTCGTCCAGGAACTCGACCACCGCGGACGTGAGAGTCTGCGGGCGGTCGCGGTGCATCAGGTGCCCGGACCTCGGGATCGTGACCAGGCGCACGTCGCGGACCTTCGTGGCAGCGGCCCGGGAGCTGGAGACGGGGATCACACGGTCGCGTTGGCCGTGCACGAAGAGGACCGGGACCTGCAACTCACCGAGGCGTTCGAGGTAGTTGGTCTTCAGGCGACCGGCCAGGTGCTCGTCGGACAGCCAGAGCATGAACGCGTCCCAGGCCGAACCCTCGATCGCCTCCGGCATGACGGCCTCCAGGAGCTGCCTGGTCCGCCCCTGCCGGGTGGCGACGATGTGGCTCAGCGCCGCCCTCATGAGGATCCGGCTGCGGAACGCCAGCCGCGTGCCGATCGGCACCACCCCCGAATGGAGCCCGAACCGGAGGGTGTGGTGGGCGAGGCAGCCGAGCGGCCCGTCGACCGCCTGGTCCATGCATCCGTAACTGGCGAGCAGCACCAGGGCCCTGATCCCCTCCGGGTGGTCCAACGCGTGGCCGATGGCCATTCCGCCGCCCATGGAGAAGCCGCCGAGGACGAAGTCGTCGAGCCCCAGGGCCTCGATCAGTTCGCCGGTGTAGGCGACGAGGTTCCCCTGGGTGAGGTCCCAGGGCGGCAGGGGCGTGTGCCCGTATCCCGGATGGTCCGGGGCGACGACCCGGTGCCCCGCGTCTGCGATCACGCGGCCGAGGCGTTCGAAGGCCAGGTTCGCGCTGTCGAGACCGCCGCCGTGCAGCAGCAACACGTCGGGCCGCGACGTCGGCGACGGCGGACGCCATTCCAGATACGAGACTTCACCCCACTCAAGGTCGAGCGAACCCCGAACCGGCTCCACCTCTCCCATGGATCCCTCCCGGCTATGCCTATCAGGACTTGTTATAAGGATACCCCGAGGCTGTTAGTCGCGCGGCGGGCACCCCAGATTCGCCCCCGTACCCTGCGCCGGTCGAGGAGCCCGGCTGGCGTGTTGCCGACCAGCTCTCCTAGCCTTGCCGGTATGCCATCGCTGGTCGTGACCAATGTCCGTCCCCTCGGCGGCGATGCCGTCGACATCGTCGTCTCCGGGGATCGGATCACCGACGTCGTACCCGCAGGGATCGCCGCGGCCTCCGGGAACGTCGTCGACGGACGCGGACTGCTGGCGCTGCCGGGGTTCGTGAACACTCACGCGCACGTCGACAAGAGCTGGTGGGGCAAGCCGTGGGTCCCCTACGGCGGCGAACCCACCACACAGGGCAGGATCGCCCACGAGCGCGCCGAGCGGGACAAGTACGGCATCCCCAGCCGCGCGGCCACCGTCCTGGTGCTGCGGGAGTTCCTCCGGCACGGCACCACCGTGGTCCGCAGCCACGTCGACGTCGACCTCGGCGTCGGGTTGCGCGGCATCGAGTCCGTGCGGGAGGCGGTGGCCGAGCTGGGAGGGGCGGTCGAGGTCGAGATCATCGCGTTCCCGCAGGACGGGGTGCTGCGCAGGCCCGGCGTCCTGCAACTCCTCGACGACGCGGCCGCCGCGGGGGCGACCGGCATCGGCGGGCTGGACCCCGCGTCGATCGACCGCGACCCCGTCGGGCAGCTCGACGCGCTGTTCGGCATCGCCACCAAGCGCGGCGTCGGCCTCGACATCCACCTGCACGACGGCGGCGAACTGGGTGCGTTCCAGTACGAGCTGATCATCGAGCGCACGCTGGCGGCGGGCCTGCAGGGGCGGGTGAACGTTTCGCACGGGTTCGCGCTGGGCGACGTCGCCCTCGGCAGGCAGGCGGAGTTGGTTGCCCGGCTCGCGGAGGCCGGAATCTCCTGGACGACGGTGGCGCCCGTCGGTTCGTCGCCGCTGCCGTGGCGATCCATGCTGGAGTCCGGCATGGGCCTCGGGTTGGGCACCGACGGCATCCGGGATCTCTGGTCGCCGTTCGGCGACGGCGACATGCTCAAGATCGCGCTGGGGTTCGCGAAGCTGCACCGGCTGCGCACCGACGCCGACCTGACGCGCGCCGTCGAACTGGCCACGTCGCCGGGCGCGCCGTTCGTGCGCGGGGACCGGCACGGGATCGCGCCCGGCTACCGCGCCGACATCGTCCTGCTGGATGCCGAGAACGTGCCCGACGCCCTGGTCCGTGGCCCCCGCCGCGAGGTCGTGGTGGCCGGCGGCCGCGTCGTCGTGAAGGACGGCGAACTCACCGTCTGAACCGCCGTTGCCGCCGCAGCCGCCCGCCCGTTCGGCCTTCATCGGGGGTTGTTGGGTGGCAGGCCACCCAAACCCACCCAGTGAAGGCCCGACTGCGCCCCTGATCGGTGGTTCGGCCACGCCCGCGAGGCTCAGCTCACCTGGACTTCGACGGTGTGCCAGCCGGTGGCGCCGTCGGGGGCAGGGGGTGCGACGTCGGCGGTCTGCACCTGGCCGGTGCCGTCGGTGGCGCGGACGGTGAGCCTGTGGTTCCCGGGGCTGGCCGGCCACTGCCAGGACCAGAGCCGCCACGCGTCGGTCGTCGGCTCGGCGAGCAGGTCCGCCTGGTTCCAGTCGCCGTCGTCGACCCGCACCTCGACCCTGGAGATGCCGCGGTGCTGCGCCCACGCCACGCCTGCGACGACGACGTTGCCGTCGGCGGGCAGGGAGACGTCCCCAGCGCGGGGGACGTCGATGCGGGAGGCGGTCTTTACGGGGCCGAGCGCCGACCAGCCGCGCGGGGTCCAGTAACCCTCGTCCGCGTCGAAACGCGTGACCTTCAGCTCGGTCAGCCACTTGGTGGCCGAGACGTAGCCGTAGAGGCCGGGCACGACGAGCCGCACCGGGAACCCGTGCTCGGGCGGCAGCGGGGCGCCGTTCATCCCGACGGCGATCAGCGCGTTGCGGTCGTCGGTGAGCGCCCCCAACGGGGTGCCGGCGGTGAAGCCGTCGACGCTGCGGGACAGCACCATGTCCGCTTCCGGTTTCACGCCGGCGCGGGCCAGCAGTTCGCGGACCGGCCAGCCGATCCAGGTCGCGTTCCCGGCGAGGGGACCGCCGACGGTGTTGGACACGCACGTGAGGGTGACGATGGCCTCGATGTGCTGCTCGGCGAGGAGATCTGCCAGGTCCATCTCGATCTCCCGCTCGACAAGGCCGGTCACCTTCAGCCGCCAGTCGCCGGGGTTGACGTCTGGCACGAACAGGGCGGTGTCGATGCGGTAGAAGTCGGCGTTGGGGGTGAGGTACGTCGTCTGGCCCTCGACCGTGGCGAGGGCGTCCGGCGGCACGGTCACGGTGCGGACCGGTTTGGGCAGCACGAGGTTGGCGACGGCGTCGCCGACGGCCCGTCCCGTCCGCAGCAGCGCCTGCCCGGCCAGGATCGCCACCACGCCCAGGGCCGTTAGGCCGGCGGCTGCGCGCAGGACCGCCCGCCGAGTCGGGGCGTCATCCGGGTGTTCGGCGTCGGGTTCCGGCGGGGAGGCGTCGAGGCGGGTCAGCAGCCGCCGCAGCGTCCAGGCTCCTGCAGCCAGGCCGATCAGTGTGGGGAGCAGATCCAAGGGGCCGCTGCCGGTGCGGGACGCGACCGCCGCCAACCCCGCCAGCCCGACGAGAGCGAACAGCGTCAACGCGAGTGCCCGGGATCGGCCGCCCAACCACCCGATGACCGCGGCCACCACGAGCAGCGTGAGGCCCATGCCGACACCGAGCGCGACCTTGTCGGCGGTCCCGAAAGTCGCGACCGCCCAGTCCTTCAGCCACGCCGGCGTCAGGTCGATGAACGCGCCGCCCACGGCCAGCAACGGCGACGGCGTCCCGGTCGTCGGCGTCAGCCGCGCCAACAGCCCGGCCGCCAGCTCCGCCACCCCGAGCCCCACCGCCGCCGCGGCCACCCCGCACAGCATCGCGACGGTGCCCCGGCCGGCGCGCCGCGTCGTCGTTGCCTCCGGTGACGGACCTTCTGCGACGTCGTGTCCCATCCCTCAATGATCCCCCCGCCATGGAGAGGTGAACCCGACACGCGGAGACCGGGCAGCGGGGTGCACCCGGTGAACCGGGCGAGGGTCGACCCGTGCTTGTGCCTTAGGCGCCGAGTGATCTCCGGGCGTCGGCCAGCAGCAGGTAGAGATGCAGCGGGTCGGTCGGGGAACGCCTGAAGCCGAGCTTCTGGTAGAACCCGGCCGCCTGTTCGTGCAGGGCGTGGACGAGCAGGACACGCACGCCGATCCGGTCGGCGGCGGCCAGCGTGGACAGGATGGCGTCGCGCACCAGGAATCGGCCCAGGCCTGTCCCCTGCGCCTTCGCGTCGACGGCAAGCCTCCCCAGGAGCACGGCCGGGACGGGGTTCGGAGTGTTGCGTCGCATCCTGCCGGGCAGGTGCGCGTGTTCGATGGCCACGGCCGACAGCGTGTAGTAGCCGAGCACCATGCCGGTCTCGTCGTCCACGCACACGTAGCAGCGGGCCAAGTCGGCAAGGTGGTTGGTCAGGGCCCGATCGGCGAGGTACCTGTCGAGCGATTCCTCGCCGGAGTCGAAGTCCGACGTCTTGTCGGAGGCCGTCATCGGGCGTGGCGGCCGCGGGCTCATTCTTCCCACGGGGCGGGCTCGGTCAGCAGCCTCGCCAACTCGGGGATGCGCTCCGCGGGGCGGTCGAGGAGGGCGGCGAACTCGGTCCATGCCTCGTCATCGAGCCTGAACACGCGACGATCGGCCAGGGTGTCCTCGGCGCGGGTCACGGCAGCCATCGTCACGAACTCGGTCAGGGACTGGCCCGTGACGGCGGCCGCATCGCGAATCAGGGCGTCCTGGTCAGGCGTCAGGCGCATGGCGATGCGGGCGTCCTTTCGGCGGGTGGCTCCGGGTGTTGCGGTCATGACCGAGACTGTACGCCTATTGTGCAAACAGGCCAAGTGGGAACCTGTGGGCTCCGATGGGTGCAGCACCGTCGAGCGCGGGCGGCGCTGCCGTGCGCACTGCCGCCTGCTGGCGGTGCCGGGCGGGAACTAGGATGCCGTCGTGACCACCGTTGCCCGCCGCCTGCATGACCTGACCATCGACGACCAAACCCTCACGCTGCCGCTGGTCTGGGGTGATCCCACCGACGGCCGAACCATCGACGTGTTCGCCTCCGTCGTCACCCGGGAGGGCGGCGAGAAGCTGCCGTATCTCGTGTTCCTGCAGGGCGGGCCGGGCCACGAGGCGCCGCGCCCGATGGCCGCGCCGATATCGCCGTCCTGGCTGGAACCGGCGCTCAAGCGGTACCGGGTGGTGCTGCTGGACCAGCGCGGCACCGGCCGCTCCACGCCCGTCGGCGACGGCGACCTGGCCCGCGGCGCCGACGCCGTCGCCGAGCACCTGACGCACCTGCGGGCCGACTCGATCGTCCGCGACTGCGAGGCCTTCCGGCAGCACCTGGGCGCCGAGAAGTGGAGCACCCTCGGCCAGTCGTTCGGCGGTTTCACGACGCTCGCCTACATCTCCACCGACGCCGCGTCGCTGGAGCGCGTCCACATCACCGGCGGGCTGAGCGCCGTCGGACGCCACCCCGACGACGTGTACTCACTCACCTACGACAAGATGCGCGCCGCCAGCCTCGACTACTACCGCCGCTTCCCCGCCCACCGCGACGCCGTCCGCCGCCTGGTGGACCTGGCCGCGGCAGGCCGGATCGTGCTGCCGGACGGCGAGGTGGTCTCCGTGTCCAGGCTGCGGTCGATCGGCTCGCTGCTCGGCAGCGACAACGGCTGGCAGACGCTGCACCAGCTGCTCGAACTGGACCCGTCGTCCAACGCCTTCCGCCACGACCTGACCGGCGCCCTGCCGTTCGGGGGACGGAACCCGCTGTACTACGTGTTCCACGAGTCGTCGTATGCCGACGGCTTCGCGACGAACTGGTCGGCCGAGCGCGCCGAGCCCGACGACTTCCGCGCCGACCCCACCCTGCTGACCGGCGAGCACGTCCACCGCGAGTGGGGCGAGACGGTGCCGGCGTTCCGGCAGTGGCGCGAGGTCACCGACAAGCTGGCCGTCCACGAGTGGCCGAAGGTCTACGACGCCGACGCCCTGGCGGCCTCAGGTGTCGTCGGCGCGGCGTCGGTCTACTACAACGACCTGTACGTCCCCGTCGAGTACTCGATGGAGACGGCGGCGCTCCTGCCGGGCGTGCGGCCGTGGGTGACCAGCCAGTACGAGCACAGCGGCCTGCGCACCGGCGACGTCCTGACCCGCCTGATGGACCTCGCCGACGGGAAGATCGTCCGCTGACGCCTGCCCCTTGACAGGGGCCTGGTGACAGGACTCCAGAAGAGGCGGCTTTCCTGCACGATCGTGCAGGAAAGCCGCCTCTTCTGGAGTCCTGTCACCAAGGTGTCGGGAGCCGGCCAAGGATGCGCGGGCCAAGGCGCGGTTTTCCCCCCGCGCGGACCCGTGGAATCCTTGGGGCCATGACGCCACTCGTGTTGACGTTCCCGAACATCGATCCTGTCGCGGTGAATCTCTTCGGCCTGAAGATCCACTGGTACGCGATCATGTACCTGATCGGGTTCGCCGTCGGCTACATGCTGATGCGACGACGCCTTCACCACGAGCCGTTCCGTTCGATCACCAAGCCCAACCCCTACGTCCCGGCCGACATCGAGGACCTGCTGCTCTATGCCATCGGCGGCGTCCTGATCGGCGGCCGGCTTGGCTACGTGCTGTTCTACCAGCCCGGCTTCTACTTCACGCATCCGCTGGACATCATCAAGGTGTGGGACGGCGGCATGAGTTTCCACGGCGGCGCCATCGGCGTCATCGTCGGGATGATCGCCTTCGCCTGGCGTCGGAAGCGACCGTTCTGGCAGGTGGCGGACCTGCTGGTGCCGGCCGTCCCCACGGGGCTGTTCTTCGGCCGCATCGGCAACTTCATCAACGGCGAGCTGTGGGGTCGCGAGGCCCCGGCGGACCTGCCGTGGGCCATGGTCTTCCCGACCGGCGGCGACGTGCCGAGGCATCCGTCGCAGATCTACCAGGCCCTCCTGGAGGGGCTGCTGCTGTTCGTGCTGCTGTGGCTGTACGCCCGCAAGCCGCGCTACCGCGGCCAGGTCGCGGCCGCGTTCCTGTTCGGCTACGGCGTCTTCAGGTTCATCGGCGAGTTCTGGCGCGAGCCGGACTCCTACCTCGGTTTCCTGTCGCTCGGGCTGAGCATGGGGCAGTGGTTGTCGGTGCCGATGATCCTGGCCGGCGCCGGCCTGTGGTTCTGGTTCCGGGCCCGCCGCATCTCGGACGTCGAGGTGTCGACAACCGGCGACGAGGTTTCCACAGAGGACGAGGAGGATTCCGGAACCGCTCCCGATCCCGGCGCCTCCGACTAGGGGTTTCGCTCCGAAGGCCTTGCGAACAGGCCTCTGTGGACGCTGTGGACAACTGTGCATTGCTGTGGACGACGCCCCTCGACGGCGCGTCGGACGGGCTCTGCGTGCCGGGTTCGGGCAGCAGCAGTAGCCGGGACTGCGCGTTCGCGCAACGTTCCTCACAGTGGGCTCTCCACAGGCTTGTGAACAACTGTTGACAACTTGACCCGTGCGCCTGAGAAACTCCCAGAATCTGTGGAGAGGGAGCCGGAGAGGCGAATCACATTGCGGTTGTTCGTCGGTCCCAAGAGGCAGGCCTAGGATGGGCAGGTTGCCCGTTGCGGGCGGCGCGAGGTCACGGGGACGGGGTGGAGAGATGGCTGGGCGGGCTGAGTCGGGACGAGCACCGAGGCCGCCGCTGCCGGAACTGCTTCGGACGTTGGCCCCGTACTCGCGCGGCCGCGTCTGGATGCTGGTGCTTGCCCTGGTGTGCACCATCCTCGGTTCCACGGCTGCGCTGCTGATGCCGCAGGTGCTCGGGCGGCTCATCGACGGCCCGATCGCAGCCGGGGACGCGACGGCGCTGCTGCCCGCCACCCTGATCGTCGCCGGGCTCGGCGTCTTCGAGGCTGCGATGGTCTTCGCGAGGCGGCAGATCACGCTGGTCGCCTCCACCCGCATCGAGTACGACGCCAGGATGGACATGTTCGGCCACCTTGTCGACCTCGACGTCACCTTCCACGACCAGTGGCCGTCGGGCCAGCTGCTGACCCGCATGACGCAGGACCTCGGCCTGGTTCGCCGCTGGCTGGCGTTCGGCCTGATCATGCTGATCTCCGACTCGGTCTCCATCGTCGTCGGCGTCTCCCTCATGGCGACGACGAACTGGCTGCTTGCGCTGGTGTTCCTGCTCGGATCGCTGCCGTTGACGTTCCTGGTGGTGCGTTTCGAGCGCCTCTACACCAGGCTCACGCGCCGCGCGCAGGACAAGTCCGGCGACGTGGCCACCGTCGTCGAGGAGTCGGTGAAGGGCATCCGAATCCTGAAGGCGTTCGGGCGGGCACCGGAGGCGCTGGAGCAGTTCGGCGGCCAGGCCGAGGAGCTGCGAGACCTCGAGGTGGCCCGCGGCCTCGCCGATGCCCGGATCTTCCGCTGGCTGACGTTGATCCCGAACCTGGTGATCGCCTGCTGCCTGGTGCTCGCCATCTGGTTCGCGTCGCTGGGCTGGGTGAGCGTGGGCGGCGTCGTGGCCTTCTTCGCCACGGCCACCATCCTGCGAAACCCCTTGTCGTTCCTCGGTTTCCTGTTCTCCTTCACGCTGGACTCCCTGACCGCGCTTGCCCGCTTCAAGGAGGTCATGGACCGGGCGCCCCGCATCACCGATCCGGCCGAGCCTGCCATCATCCCCTCGCCGGCCGACGGCGCGGCCCGTGGGGCCCGGCTGGAGTTCCGCAACGTCACGTTCCGGTTCGACGATCAGGGCCCGGGCGAGGCGCCGCTGGTGTCCGGCCTCGACCTGGTGGTCCGGCCGGGGGAGCGCATGGCCCTGGTGGGGCTGACCGGGTCCGGCAAGTCGACCCTCATCAACCTCGCCGCCCGCCTCTACGACGTCACGTCCGGCTGCATCCTCGTCGACGGCGTCGACGTGCGGGAGGTGTCGCGGCACCAGCTTCGGGAACAGATGACGGTGGCCTTCGAGGACCCGACGCTGTTCTCCACCTCCATCCGTGGAAACGTCCTGCTCGGCGCCCCCGACGCCGGCGAGGACGCGCTCGCCGCGTCTCTCGAGGTCGCCTCCGCGGACTTCGTCGCCGAACTCGACGGCGGCGTCGACGCCGTCATCGGGGAGGAGGGGCAGGGGCTGTCCGGCGGGCAGCGGCAGCGGCTGGCGCTTGCCCGGGCGGTTGCGCCGTCGCCTCGGCTGATGCTGCTCGACGACCCGCTGTCGGCCCTCGACGTCCACACCGAGACGAAGGTAACCGAGGCGCTGGATGCCGCCCTCGGCGACACCACCGCGCTCATCGTCGCCCACCGGCCCTCGACGGTGGCCCTGGCCGACAGGGTGGCACTGCTCGACCGCGGCCGCGTCGTCGACGTCGGCACGCACACCGAACTGCTCGCCCGCAGTGAGCGCTACCGGTACGTGATCTCGTCGTTCGCCGGTGACTCCGGGAAGGGTGGTGAGGTGGCATGAGCGACGCTCAGCGCGAGAAGCAGGACGCGAGGAAGATGCCGGCACCCGCGCCGTCCAGCGTGCGCGGTGTCCGCGGCGAGGAGGCCGACCGGCACACGTTCGCCGAGAACCGCGCCCTCCGGCAGCGCTCCATGCGGCTCCTCGGCTCGCTGCTGCACCCGGTCCGCTGGCAGGTGGCGGAGGTGGCGGTCGCCACCCTGTTCGGCACCATCGCGCTCGTGGCCGTGCCCGCCCTGGTCGGGCTCGGCGTCGACGCCGGCTTCGAGGCGCTCAAGACCGGCCGCTGGGGGCCCTTCGTCTGGATCGCGGCGGCCACCGTCTCGGCGGCGCTCGTGTCGGGGCTGCTGGTCGGCCACGCGAAGGCCGTCACACCGAGGTTCGCCCAGGCGGTCGTGCTGGAGTTGCGTCGTCGCCTGTTCGCACACTCACAACGCCTTTCGCTGTCCTTCCACGAGAAGTACACCGCCGGCAGGCTCATCTCCCGCCAGACCAGCGACATCGAGGCCATCCGCGAGTTCGTCGCGGGCGGCGTGTCCCAGTTCGTCAGCGCGTTGCTGTTCCTGGTCGGTGTCGTCGCAGCGCTGATGCTGCTCGACGTGTCGAGCGGGCTGATCCTGCTCACCGGCCTGATCCCGACGTTCCTGTTCGGGTGGTGGTTCGTCATCGCCTCGCGCAACCGGTTCCGCAAGGTCCGGGTGGCGTCGGCGAAGATGATCGGCTCGTTCGTCGAGTCCATGGTGGGCATCCGGGCGGTCCAGGCGTTCCGCGCCGAGGCCGCCCGCACCGACGAGTTCGGCGGCCACGCGGACAGGTACCGCGACACCAACGCCGACGTCATCTTCGTCTTCGGCGTCGCGAACACCGTCATGGTGGGGCTGTCCGCGCTCGTCGCGGCAGCGCTGATGTTCTACGACGGCAGCCGCGTGCTCGCAGGCACACTGCAGGTCGGCGTGCTCCTCTCGGCCGTGCTCTATGCCCGCCAGTTCTTCGATCCCATCACCGAGATCATGATGTTCGTCAACCAGTTGCAGGGCGCGACGTCGGCGCTGGAGAAGATCTCCGGCGTCCTGGAGGAGCGTCCCGCGCTGGAGGACCCGGAGGTGCCGGTGCCGATCGACGACGCCCGCGGCCGCATCGACCTCGAGGGCGTCCGCTTCTCCTACGCCGACGGCGTCCCCGTCCTGCCAGACCTCAGCCTGACCATCCCCGCCGGTCAGGTGCTGGCGCTGGTGGGGGAGACCGGCGCCGGGAAGACCACGCTCGCCAAGCTCGTCGGCCGCGTCGTCGACCCGCAGGCCGGCGTGGTCAGGCTCGACGGCACGGACCTCCGCGACGTCGCCGACGCCGACCTGAGGCGCGCCGTCGTCAGCGTGACGCAGGAGTCGTACCTGTTCTCCGGGACGGTCGCGGAGAACATCGCGCTCGGTCGGCCGGATGCCTCCCGCGAGGACATCGAGGCCGCCGCCATCAACGTCGGCGCCGACTCCTTCATCCGGGCACTGCCCGACGGCTACGACACCGACGTCCGCAGCCGCGGCGGCCGGTTGTCCGCGGGCCAGCGGCAGCTCGTTTCGTTCGCGCGGGCGTTCCTCGCCGACCCGCAGGTGCTGATCCTCGACGAGGCCACCAGCTCCCTCGACCTGCCGAGCGAGCGCCTCGTCCAGCGCGGCCTGCAGACCCTGCTGAAGGGCCGCACCGCCATCATCATCGCCCACCGGTTGTCCACCGTCTCGATCGCGCACCGCGTCCTGGTCATGGAGCACGGCCGCATCATCGAGGACGGCAACCCCGCGGCCCTGATCGGCTCCGGTGACGGCCACTTCGCCGCCCTCCACAGCCAGTGGGAGGCATCGCTCGGCGCCTGAGCACCCCTCACACCCGCTGATCGAGCAGCCGACGAGGTGCCCTATTCCGCTGATCGAGTAGCCGACGAGGTACGAGGAGGCGTGTCGAGATCTGGTGAGGGTCTGCGGGGACTTGGTCGGGGTCTCGACACGTGCCCGGCTCCTTCGTCGCGGGGCACTACTCGACCAGCGGAACTACGGCTCGTCCGCCGCCAGGCACTACTCGACCAGCGGATCCCCCCAACCGCTGATCGAGTAGGCCATGAGGAACGAGCGGCCGTGTCGAGATCTGGTGAGGGTCTGCGGGGACTTGGTCGGGGTCTCGACACGTGCCCGGCTCCTTGGTCGCGGGGCACTACTCGACCAGCGGAACTACGGCTCGTCCGCCGCCAGGCACTACTCGACCGGCGGATCCCCCCATCCGCTGATCGAGTAGCCGACGAGGTACGAGGAGGCGTGTCGAGATCTGGTGAGGGTCCGCGGGGACGTGGTCGGGGTCTCGACACGTGCCCGGCTCCTTCGTCGCGGGGCACTACTTGACCAGCGGAACTACAACTCGTCCGTCGCCGGGTGCTACTCGACCAGCGGAACTACGGCTCGTCCGCCGCCAGGCAGTACTCGACCGGCGGATCCCCGCAACCGCTGATCGAGTAGCCGACGAGGTACGAGGAGGCGTGTCGAGATCCGGTGAGGGTCTGCGGCGACTTGGTCGAGACCTCCCGCGCGCCTACCAGCGGTCGTGGACGTGGGCCCGGATGCGGCGGTCGTAGAGGTCCTCGAGGGCGGCGAGCTGGTCGGCGGTGAGGGACGGCAGCGAGGCGGCCCCGGCGTTGGCGGTGGCCTGGGCCGGGCGGCTGGCGCCGGGGATCACGGCGGTGACGCCGTCCTGGTCGAGGATCCAGCGCAGCGCGAACTGTGCAGGGGTGGCGCCCTCGGGGGCTAGGGCTGTGAACTCGGCGGCCGCCTCGACACCGACGTCGTAGGGGACGCCGGAGAACGTCTCGCCCTGGTCGAACGACTCGCCGTGCCGGTTGAAGGTGCGATGGTCGGACTTGGCGAACTGGGTATCCGCCCGGAACCGTCCCGACAGCAGTCCGCTGGCCAGCGGCACCCGGGCGATGATGCCGACGCCCGCGGCCTTCGCGGCGGGCAGGACCCGCTCCAGCGGCTTGCGGCGGAACACGTTCAGGATGATCTGGATGCTGGCGACGCCCGGGTACTGCAGGGCCGTCATCGCCTCCTCGACGGTCTCGACGGAGACGCCGTAGGCACGGATCCAGCCGTCGTCGATCATCTCGTGCATGACGTCGTGCACCGCCTGCGTCGAGTACACGGCAGGCGGCGGGCAGTGCCACTGGGTCAGGTCGATGACGTCGACGCCGAGGTTCCGCAGCGACCGCTCCGTCCACGCCCGCAGGTTGGCGCGGGTGTAGGTCTCGGCGACGAACGGGTCGGCGCGCCGGCCCAGCTTCGTGGCGACGAAGAACGAGTCGTCGCGCCGCTCCCGCAGGAACTCGCCGACGAGTTGCTCGCTGTGGCCGTCGCCGTACACGTCGGCGGTGTCGTAGAACGTGACTCCCGCGTCGGCGGCGGCATGAAGCACACCGCGGGCGTCGTCGTCGCTGACGTTGCCCCAGTCGCCCCCGAACTGCCAGCAGCCCTGCCCGACGACACTGACGTCGCGGCCCGTCTTCCCGAGCGTCCTGGTCTCCATGGGCGCAACCATAGCCACGAAGCCGAACTCCCATCTGCCGGGGTCTCGACCGTCGCTCGCTGCTTGTCCTGAGCCTGTCGAAGGGCGCTCGCTGGCTCGACCGGAGGGGGTCTCGTCGCTCGCTGGCTCAACTATCGGTCACGTTGGTTGAGCGTCGGCGCGCGACGAAGGAGCCCGCCGACTGGTCGAAACCTCTGACGGTCGGCTGGGGACTCGTCCCGGGCTGTCCACGGTGGGGCCGACGGCGGGAGGGGGCACGGCCCGCGTGCGACACTGCGTCGCATGCCTACCTCCACCAAGAGCCGTGCCACCGTGTCCTGGGTGTTGGGGATCACCCTGGCCGGGCTGATCTTCGACGGCTACGACCTGGTGGTCTACGGCGCGGTCATGCCGGCGCTGCGGCGTCCCGGCGGCCTGATCTTCGAGGCTCTGACGCCTGCCCAGCAGGAGGCGCTGGTTGCTTCGGCTGGGGTGCTGCCGGGCGAGCTGACCGGCGCGATGAAGGACGCGATCGCGGCGGCGTCGACGCTGGGCGGGGCGCTCGGCAGCTACGCGCTGTTCGGGATGCTGATCGGGGCGCTGGCCACCGGCATGGTCGGCGACCGGATCGGCAGGCGCATCCCGATGCTCGTCTCGCTGGCGTGGCTGTCGGTCGGCATGGGCGCCACCGCGATGGCGCCGACGGCTGCCGTCTTCGGGGTGCTGCGGTTCGCCACCGGGCTCGGCATCGGCGCGCTGGTGGCGACGACGGCGGCCGTGGTGTCGGAGTTCGCCCCCCGCGGTCGGAAGAACCTCGCCAACGCCGTCGTCTACAGCGGCGTGCCGCTCGGCTCCACCCTGGCCGCGCTGGCCGCCATCCTCTGGCTGGACGGCATCGGCTGGCGGGGCCTGTTCTGGATCGGGACGCTGCCGCTGGTGACGCTGCTGCCGCTGGCGTGGTGGAAGCTGCCGGAGTCCGTGGCGTGGCTGTGGGCCCGGGGCCGCCACGACGACGCGCGTCACGTCGCCGAGCGCACCGGCATCCCCGTCCCCGACGACCCGATGAGGCCGTCGGCGGCCCCGAGCCGCGGTGGTTTCCGCGGCCTCTTCGTTCCGCGGCTCTGGTTCGCGACGATCACGCTCGGCCTGCTGAGCGCGACCGGGCTGCTCATGGTCTACTCGCTGAACACGTGGCTGCCGCAGCTGACGCGCCCCCTCCTGGGGGACCGATCGGCGCTGGCCCTGCTCCTCGCCCTTAATCTCGGCGCAGTCTTGGGCGGCCTGGTCGGTTCCACGCTTGCGGACCGGTTCGGGGCCAAGCGCGTGATCGCGGCATTCTTCACGGTAGGCGCCGCCGGCATCCTGCTGGCCACCACGACGGCGACCCCGAACCTCGCCGGGCTCATGCTCGCCGTCATCGGTGTCGTCGGGCTGGGAACCTCCGGCACGCAGACCCTCATCTACGGTTTCGTCGCCAACTACTACCCGACGACGTCGCGGGCCGCGGCCACGGCCTGGTGTGCAGGCTTCGGCCGGCTGGGTGGCGTGGCCGGGCCGATGGTCGGCGGCCTGCTGGCGGCCACCTTCCCCGGCAGCCTCGCCACCGTCTTCCAGGTGCTGGCCGGCATCTGCCTCGTGGGCGTGGTGCTCGCGCTGCTGGTGCCGGCCGGGGCAGGGGATCAGGGCACGCGGTAGCCGGCGGCGCGGAACAGTTCGTACCACTCCGCCCGGGTGAGCGGGATGTCGGAGCCGAGGGCGGCCTCGGCGACCCGTGACGGCGTCGTCGTCCCCAGCACGACCTGCATGTTCGCCGGGTGCCTCGTGATCCAGGCCGTGGCGATGGCCAGGGCGGGCACGTCGTAGTGCTCGGCGAGGCGGTCGATGACCTCGTTCAGCTCCGGGTACTCCTCCGAACCGAGGAACGTCCCGGTGAAGAAGCCGCCCTGCAGCGGCGACCAGGCCTGGACGGTGATGTCGTGGAGGCGGCAGTAGTCGAGGATGCCGCCGCCGTCGAGCGTGACGGACTGCTCGAGGCCCACCATGTTCATCGCGATGCCCTGCGCGATGATCGGGGCGTGCGTGATGGACAGCTGCAGCTGGTTCGCCACGAGCGGCTGCCGCACCGACTTCTTCAGCAGCTCGATCTGCATCGGCGTGTGGTTGGAGACGCCGAAGTGGCGCACCTTGCCGGAGGCGTGCAGCTCGTCGAAGGCGCGCGCGACCTCATCCGGCTCGACCAGCGCGTCGGGACGGTGCAGCAGCAGGATGTCGATGTGGTCGGTGCGCAGAGCCCGCAACGATGACTCCGCGGACGTGACGAGGTGTTCGTGGGAGAAGTCGAAGTAGGGGCCGTCGGTGACGATGCCGGCCTTCGTCTGGATGGTGATCTCGCCGCGCTGCGACGGCGTCAGCTGCAGCGCCTCGGAGAAGCGGCGCTCGCACTCGTGCAGGCTGGGCCCGTAGATGTCGGCGTGGTCGAAGAAGTCGACGTCCGCGGCGCGGGCGGTGCGGACCAGTTCGCGGATCTGGTCGTCGGTCTTCTCCGCGATCCGCATCAGCCCGAGGGTGACGTTGGGCGCGACGATGTCGGTGCCGGGCAGCGTGAAGGTCTTCATTGGTCTCCTCCTTGGTTCACCCGAAAACCTACAGCCATCGGGGGCGGGGCGGCGTGGTGGTTGGTAGTAGGCTTCCACATCGGATGGCCTGCCGGAGTCGGCAGGGGTCAAGGGAGGTGACGGCCGTGAGCGACGAGAACAGTACGACGGACAGGTCCCCGGCCGGCGTGCTCGCGCCGAGATCGCACACCTCCTGACGGAGCCGTGCGGGGGGACATTCGGCGTCCATCCGTTCGAACAATCCCCAGGAGGTCACCCATGCCTCTCGTTCGTGCCGTACCCGGCGTCGGGTCGCTGCGTCGTGTGCGGCTCCGCTGGGTCGATGTCGTGGTCGCCGTGGCGATCGCCGTCCTGTTCTACCTGATCATCGAGGCCTCGGCGGGGGCGACGGCGCACCTGGACCTGACCCACGTCCCGGCGGCCATCTCCACCGATCCTGCGCTGCTGCCCTACTACGCCCTGCGCTCGTTGCCGCGTATGTTCGTGGCGCTGGCCGCGTCGTTGCTGTTCACGTTCGTCGTCGCGACGGCGGCCGCGCGGCTGCCGCGGGCGGAGAAGGTCATCCTCCCGGCCCTGGACATCCTGCAGTCGGTGCCGATCCTCGGGTTCCTGTCGGTGACGGTCACCTGGTTCATCGCGATGTTCCCCGGGTCGGCGCTGGGGCTGGAGTCGGCCGCGATCTTCGCGATCTTCACCTCCCAGGTGTGGAACATGGCCTTCTCGTTCCATGCCTCGCTCGTCGGTCAGCCCCGCGACCTGGACGAGGCGGCCCGGCTGATGCGGCTCACCAAGTGGCAGCGGTTCTGGAGGCTCGACGTCCCCTCCGGCATGATCCCGCTGGTGTGGAACGGCATGATGAGCTTCGGCGGGGCCTGGTTCTTCCTGGCCGCCTCGGAGGCCATCTCCGTCAACAACAAGAGCTTCGCGCTGCCCGGGGTCGGTGCCTATGTGGCCGCGGCCGTCGACGCGGGGGAGTTGGACCGCGTCTGGTATGCGATCGGGACGATGGTCGTGATGATCCTTGGCGTCGACTTCTTCTTCTGGCGGCCGCTCGTCGCCTGGTCGGAGAAGTTCCGGCAGGAGGACACCGCCGCGGCGAACAGGCCGAGAAGCATCGTGCTGGACGTGCTGTCCCGATCGTGGCTGCCCCGCCTGCTGAGCCGGGTCGGGCGGCCCGTCGGCAGGCTCCTCGACGCCGCGACGCGGCCGTTCGGGCTGGCCGAGCATCCGCTGCACGTGCCACCGGCGAGGCGACGCGCCGCCGACGTCGCGCTCATCCTGGCGGTGGTTGCCGTCATCGCCTACGGCGCGTGGCAGGCGCTGGCCTACATCTCCGCCACCGTCGGTCTGGGCGCGTTCCCGGACGCGTTCGTGCTCGGCGGGGTGACGATGCTGCGTGTGGCGGTGCTGCTAGTGGCGGCGACGCTGATCTGGGTGCCGGTCGGGGTGTGGATCGGGATGAACCCGAAGGTGATGCGCCGCACCCAGCCGGTGGTGCAGCTGCTCGCAAGCTTCCCCGCCAATTTCCTGTTCCCGTTCGCGATCGCGGCGTTCGTGGCGACCGGGGTGCCGCTGGATGTCGGCGGCATCCTGCTGATGGCGCTCGGGTCGCAGTGGTACATCCTGTTCAACGTCATCGCGGGCGCCAGCGCCATCCCGACCGATCTCAGGCAGGCCATGGACAGCTTCGGCGTCCACGGCTGGCGACGGTGGCGCCGGCTGATCCTGCCCGCCATCTTCCCCGCCTACGTCACCGGCGGCATCACCGCGGCGGGCGGCGCCTGGAACGCCTCGATCGTGGCCGAGGTGGTCACGTTCGACGGTCACACCTACACCGCCACCGGCCTCGGCTCCTACATCGCCCAGGCCACCGCCACCGGCGACATGGCCCGCGTCCTGGTGGGGGTCATCGTCATGTCGGTGTTCGTCGTCGGGCTCAACCGGCTCGTGTGGCGAAGGCTCTACCGCGTCGCCGAGACCCGTTTCACACTCTGAGGAGGCACAGATGACCACGCTGATCGACGTCAAGGACGTGAGCAAGTCGTTCCACACCGACGGCGGCGAGAAGACGGTGCTGTCCGGCATCGATCTGCGGCTGAACGAGGGGGAGGTCGTCGCCCTGCTCGGCCGGTCCGGCTCCGGCAAGAGCACGCTGCTGCGCTGCATCGCAGGCCTGCTCGCGCCCAGTTCGGGCGAGGTCACCTACCGGGGCGACCGCCTCAACGGCGCCAATCCCGGCGTCTCGCTGGTGTTCCAGACGTTCGCGCTGCTGCCGTGGCTGACGGTGCTGGAGAACGTCGAGTTGGGGTTGGAGGCCAAGGGCGTCGTCCCCGAACAGCGTCGTGCCCGGGCGTTGCAGGCGATCGACGTGATCGGCCTGGACGGGTTCGAGTCGGCCTATCCGAAGGAGCTCTCGGGCGGGATGCGGCAGCGCGTGGGGTTCGCCCGCGCGCTCGTCGTGGAGCCGGACGTGCTGCTGATGGACGAGCCGTTCTCCGCACTCGACGTGCTGACCAGCGAGAACCTGCGCTCGGAGCTGGTGCGGATCTGGGCGGAGGGCACCATGCCGACCAGGACGGCCCTGATCGTCACCCACAACATCGAGGAGGCCATCCAGCTGGCCGACCGGGTGCTGGTCCTCGACTCCAACCCCGGCCGCATCAAGGCGGAGCTGACCATCGACATGCCCCGGCCGCGCGACCACCGCAGCCCGGCGTTCGAGGCGCTCGTCGACGAGGTGTACCGGGTGCTGACCGGCCACGAGTCCGCGCCACGGGCCGCGGGAGCGACTGCGGCGGCGGAGGCCGTGCCGGGGCTGGAGGTTCCGCTGCCGCACGCCTCGACCGGCGCGCTCGGCGGACTCGTCGCCCTGCTCGCGTCCCACGGCGGCACCGAGGGTCTGGCGGAACTGGCGCACGAACTGCGCTACGAGATCGACGACCTGCTGCCGGTCGTCGACGCCGCCGAGCTGCTGAGGCTCGCCAGGCCGCTCGGCACCGATCTCAGGATCACCGAGCAGGGCCGACGCTACGCTGCGGCCGACCCGCTGCGGGCCAAAGAGCAGTTCGCGACGCTCGTGGTGGAGGCGGCGCCGCTCGTGCGTCGGATCGTCCACGACCTGCGGCACAGCCCCACGGGCGCGATCACCGTCGACGGCGTGCTCGCCGACCTGCGCGTGGCGCACACCGACCAGGACGCCCAGCGCCAGCTTGACACCGCCATCAACTGGGGCCGCTACGGCGAACTGTTCGAGTTCGACGCCGACACCGACAGGCTGCTGCTGCCGACCCATCCCGACGCCGGCCACTGACGCGGACGTCCCGCGGAGGACTCAGCGGCGCAGCCGGAAGTTCTGCAGCCTGAGGCTGTTCTGCACGACCAGCACCGACGACAAGGACATGGCGCCGGCCGCGATCAGCGGGTTCAGCAGGCCGACGGCGGCGATCGGGATGGCGGCGACGTTGTAGCCGAACGCCCACACCAGGTTCATCCGGATGGTGCGAAGCGTCTTTCGGGACAATCCGATGGCGTCGGCGATGACCATCAGGTCGTCGCGGACGAGGATGATGTCGGCGGCCTTGAGGGCGACGTCGGTGCCGGTGACCATGCCGAGCCCGAGGTCGGCGGTGGCCAGGGCGATGGCGTCGTTGATGCCGTCGCCGACC
>JBDHZH010000012.1:0-55481 GCA_039811745.1 Arachnia sp. | reverse complement strand
AAAGGTGTGCACAAAAATTGGCATTGACTATAAGCACGCTGTTGAGTTCTCAAGCTTCGGACACCAACCAAACAACCAGACTTGAACCATCTGCTCACTTGGGGCAACCCGACCAACTCTATCCGGTGATTTCGCTTCGGTCAAACCGAGGTCATTGGTTGCGATTTCGCCGTATTGAGTTGTTCGTTCTCCGTCATCCTTTCGGCTGGCGGAGTACCAACTTTACCCCCCTCGGCCGTTCCGATCAAATCGGGCCGACCGGCTCGAGCCGGGTCCTACTGACCATCCTTCACAGGCGGTCCAGGCCGGACTCCTCGCACTCCGCGCAGCCCCGAGCCTTGAGCGGGTTCGGGTTGAACACACACTCGCCCGGGGTTGATCGTCGTTGGCGGGAGCTCCCGGTTCGGCCGCCAGAGGGCGTCCGGTTCACCGCGGAGCGGATAGAACTCTACACACGACTGGCCGTGTGGGCAAGTCCGCGGTCCGGGTCTGGACTGCGCTCCGGCGTGACGTGGGGCCGAGGTGACGCGCTGCAACCGACGAAGGTGACCCCGCCGGTGTGAAGTACAATTCGTCGAGATTCCCGGAGCCGTGGAGGTCTGGTTCGTGTTCCCTGTCCGTTCGCTGACCGCGGCCGTGGTGGCGCTTGTGCTCGCTGGCTGCGCGCCCGCACCTGGTCCGTCGCCGGCCCCCTCCGCTCCGCAGAGTGCCGGTGCTGCCGTGTCTGCGACGCCGTCGGCGCAGCCGTCCTCCACGCCTGCGACGTCGGCGCCACCTCCCGCACCGCGAACAGCCTCCATCAACTACTCCGGCGACCTGCTCTGGCACAACACCCTCTGGAGGTCTGCAGAGATCGACGGTGACGGGAAGATGGATTTCCTGCCCCAACTCGCCGCCCTGAAGGAGTACGTCAGTGCGGCCGACCTGGCCATCTGCCACTCCGAGGTGCCCTTCGCCAAGGAGGGTGGGCCCTACAGCAGCTATCCCTTGTTTCAGGCGCCGCCCGTCATAGCGCCGGCATTGAAGGAGATCGGTTGGGACCTCTGCACGACAGCCTCCAACCACTCACTGGACGCCGGCTTCGACGGCCTGGTCCGCACCATCGACGACCACGCCGCCGTCGGCATCCTGACGTCCGGCACCTACGCCTCCGAGGAGGCTCGCAACACCCCCGTCATCTTCACGACGGCCGAGGGCGTGAAGGTCGCCGTGGTGAGCACCACATTCGGGACCAACGGAGTCCCCATCCCCAAGGGGAAGGACTGGTCTGTGTCGTTGATGGACATCGACGACACCTTGGCGCAGGCTCATCGTGCCAAGCAGGCAGGTGCCGACATCGTTGTCGTCCACATGCATGCCGGTACCGAGTACAGCTCCAAGCCCAACGCGCAGCAGGTTGAGTTCGCCCGGGCCATGACGGCGTCCGAGGACGTCGACCTCGTCATCGGCCAGCACGCCCACGTGGCGCAGCCCATCACCAGGATGAACGGCAAGTGGGTGGCCTACGGCGCCGGGAACCTGATCGCCCAGAGCGGGCCTCCCTATCCCTACACGTATGAGGGCTACCTGGCGACGTTCACGTTCACCGAGCAACCCGATGGGTCGTTCCAGGCGTCGGCCGCGGAGTTCGCGCCCACGTTCATCACGAAACAGCGCAGCGGCCACCCTGCGCGGGTCTACATCATCAGCGACGCGCTGGCGGCGGGGGTCGGGAACGCCGGGGACCTGAAGGCCTCCGAGGCCCGCACCCGGGAAACCGTCTTGTCCATGGGCGGAGCCGATCAAGGGCTCACCGAGCGCTGATCTCTACTTCCCCGGTCTGTTGAGCGGCCGCCGGAGGTTTCGACCAGCCGACGGCTCGTTCCTCGCGGTCAACGCTCAACCCGCGTTGGTGCGGATCCTCACATGAACCGCACCCCGCCGACGGTCTTGCGGCCGCGACGCAGTACGACGTAGCCGTCGGCAAGGCGGTACTCGGGGCCTAGGCTGAGGTCCGCGTCCGACACCTTCTCGTTGTTGACGTAGGCCCCACCCTCTGTGACCACCCGGCGCGCGGCGGACCGTGATTCCGCCAACCCGGATGCGACCAGCGCGTCGGTCACGGACACCTCGCCGCCAACCTCCGGCGCGCCGACCTCGCGCATGGCTGCGGCAAGCGTCGCCGCGGGCAGGGAGTCCAGTTCCTCGCGGCCGAACAGCGCCGCAGCGGCCCTCACCGCAGCCTCGCGCTCGTCGACGCCGTGGACGAGGTCGGTGACGTCGTCCGCCAGTGCCCTTTGCGCCTCCCGCCGGTGCGGAGCCGTCAGAGTCGCCTGCTCGAGCGCCTCGATCTCCTCACGACTGCGCATGGTGAAGACCTTGAGGTAGTCGACCACCTTGGCGTCCTCCGCGTTGAGGAAGAACTGGTGGAAGGCATACGGGCTGGTCAGTTCCGGATCGAGCCACACGGCACCGGACTCGGTCTTGCCGAACTTGCTGCCGTCGGCCTTCGTGATCAGCGGCGTGGCGATCGCGTGGACGCGTGCCTGATCGCAACGCCTGATGAAGTCGACACCCGCGGTCAGGTTGCCCCACTGGTCGCTGCCGCCGAACTGCAGGGTGACACCGTACTGGCGGTGCAGCTCGCGGAAATCGAGGGACTGCAGCAGGACGTAGGAGAACTCGGTGTAGGAGATGCCCTCCTCCAGACGACGTGCGACGACATCGCGGGCGAGCATCCGGTTCACGGGGAAGTGCTTGCCGACATCCCGCAGGAAATCGAGGACGCCCATGGGTTCGGTCCAGTCGTAGTTGTTCACCATTGTCGCGGCCGCGGGACCGTCGAAGGTCACGAACCGCTCCACCTGGGATCGGATCCGCTCCACCCAGCCATGGACGACGTCGACCGAGTTCATCACACGCTCGCCGGTCTCCTTCGGGTCGCCGATGAGTCCGGTGGCGCCACCGACGAGCATGTGCGGCAGGTGGCCGGCGTCCTGCAGCCGGCGCGCGAGCAGGAGTTGCACTAGGTGCCCGATGTGGACGCTGGCGGCCGTCGGGTCGAATCCCACATAGAACTTGACGGGTCCGGCGTCGAAGTGGGCGGCGAGCGCCTCCGGGTCGGTGGAGTGGGCGATCAGCCCGCGCCAGGCAAGGTCGTCAAGTAGTGCATTCACGCACCGCAGCCTATCGCCCGCGCGGGCCTTCAGCGACGCCGCTGGCCCCGGCTCGGGAACTTGGTGGCCTCGGTCCAGTCCAGCAGCCAGGAGGGTACCTCCAGATGTTCGGGGAACCCACCCACCAGGTCGGCCAGCTCGCCGTCGTCGACGCTGCCGCCGGACTTCTTCAGGAACCGGCTGCGCACGTGGGCGTGGGCGTAGACGTCGTCGCCGATGCGGAAGGTCTGCTCCAGGTAACCCCATTTGTCATCGAAACCCAGGACCTGCGTGTCGAGCTCGAACCGCTGCCCGAGCTTCAGGGAGCGGCGATACGAGATGGTCTGGCCTGCCACCACCGGATACCAGCCACGCCTCGACAGCTCACGCCAGAGCCCAGTGCGCTGCATCAGCTCAAGGCGTCCCAGATCCATCAGGGTGAGGTACTTGCCGTTGTTCATGTGGAGCAGGGGGTCCAGATCGGTTGGCACCACGATGAACGGCGTCGTCACCTTGTCCCAGATGCCGACCGTCGGGGCGCTTCTGGTGCGCAGCCACAGCAGGAACAACCGGATGTACATGTTCACGGATCTGATCCTTGGGCTCAGACGGCCAACACGGAGCCGTTCACCCGCAATGCCTCGGGGGACGCGAGGAACAGGTATGCGCGAGCAATCTCCGGGACTTTCGGCCAGGAGTCGAAGTCCGCGCCCGGCATGGCGGAACGGTTGGCGGGGGTGTCGATGATCGACGGCGAGACGGCGTTCACCGTGATTCCACTGCCCGCGACGTCGGCAGCCGCCATCTGTACCAGGTGCAGCACGCCGGCCTTGCTGACCGAGTACGCGAAGCCGCTCCCCGCGGTCACCGTCGCGGCCCGGCTGGAGGTATGGATGATCCGGCCCTCGCCGGAAGGTTGCATTGCCCGCAGCGCATGCTTGGTGATGGCCGCCGCCGTGGTCAGGTTCAGGACCAACTGCCGGTTCAGCTCGTCGAGGTCAAGCTCGGCCAACGGCCGGTGCGGTGCATACCCGCCAACCGTGTTGACCACGGCCCAAGGCGTCCCGACGCGGGCAAACAACTCGGCCAGGCTCTGGTCGTCGGCAACGTCGGCTCTCTCGTAACGGACGCCTTCGACCGGACCTGACGGCTCGGACCGAACAACACCGATGACGTCGGCACCGGCCGCGACGAACTCCGCCGCCAGTCCCCCGCCCAGCGCACCGGACGCGCCCATCACGACCACACGTCGACCGGCCAGCCCACCCATGTTCCCTCCTTTGCTTTCACGTCGACTTTCACGTCGAGATTCAACGCTTCAACGTATCGTGTCCCGCCGACAGGCCGCAGCGCTGGAGAGTGAGTTGGACCCGAAACGCTCCAGCCCGTGACAAACTGCGTCGACACGCCGAGGTCCGTGCTCCACAGAGCACGGACCTCGGCGTGTCGATGCGATTTGTCAGCGTCGTCGGCCGCACGTTGGTCATGCCGACCATGGCAGCACTTGTGCAGCCAGCGCTGGCTACTCTTCGGCCGTGGTCAGCTGTGCCTGTTCCAGCTCGGCGAAGCGCGCCGCCATCGTCGGGTTGCCGCGGGTCAACTTCTTGATGGTCACGTCCTGAGCCTTGTCGTTGGCCAGCCGCAGGTTGCGCTCCGAGCCGAGCAGCGCCTCCTTGGCCTTCTGCAGCCTGTCGATCGACTTGTCGATCTCGTCGATGGCCGTCTGGAACCGGCGGGAGGCCAGGTCGTAGTTGCGGGAGAACCCGGTCTTGAAGGTGTCGAGCTGTTCCTCGAACCGGGTGATGTCGACGTTCTGTTCCCTCACCAGTGCCAGCTCCCGCTGGTAACCCAGGGAGTTCAGCGCGGCGTTGCGCAGCAGGGTGATCATCGGGATGAAGAACTGCGGCCGGATCACGTACATCTTCGGGTAGCGGTGCGACACGTCGACGATGCCGCCGTTGTAGAGCTCGCTTTCCGGCTCCAGCAGCGAGACGAGTACCGCGTACTCGCAGCCCTTCTCGTTGCGGTCCTTGTCCAGCTCCTTCAGGAAGTCCTCGTTCTTGTGCTTCGTGGCCGTGGTCTCGGACTCGTTCTTCATCTCGAACATGATTGAGACGAACTCGGTGCCGTCCTCTGCCTGGTCCTTGAAGATGAAGTCGCCCTTGCTGCCGGTGCGGGCGTCGTTGTCCTTCTCGAAGTGCGCCCGCGGGAACGCTGTGGCCCGGAGCCGGTTGAACTCCGTCTCGCAGTGCTGTTCCAGCGTCTCGCCCACCATCTTCGTCGACAGCTTCGCCTTCAGGTCGCGAAGCCGCTCGATCGTGTCGTCGCGGTCCTTCAGCTGCGTCTCGTAGCGGTCCTTCAGCGCCTGCTCGGCCAGCCCCTTCTCCAGCTCCGCCCGTTCCAGGCTGCCGGCGAGCGCGTCGCGCTCCTTCTCGACGGCGCCGACCGCCTGCGCCAGCGTCAACTGCTGCTCGGCCCTGGCCGTGGCCAGCTGCGAGCGCAACTCCTGGATCTCCGCGTCCTTTGCGGCCCTGGCCTGCTGCAGCTCGCCGGTCAGCCTCGCCTGCACCAGCTCCAGCGCCGACTCCCTTTCCTGCTTCGCCTGCGCTAAGCTGCCGGCCAGCGCGTCGCGTTCCCTCTCGACGTCCTGTCTGGCGTTGGTCACGGCAAGTTGCAGGGCGACGTCGCCCTCCCTGAGCTGCGCCTTGAGAGCCTCGACCTCCGCGTCCTTGGCGGCTCGGGCCCGCTCCAGGTCGGCTACCGCCCTGGCCTCGGCCAGTTCCACGGCCCGGATGCGTTCCTGCTCGGCCAGCTCGAGGCGTTCGTGCAACTGCTGCTCGAACTCGGCGTTGCGGACCTGACGGACGATGTCGGCGTAGCCGGCCTCGTCGACCTGGAATGCCTTGTGGCAGTGCGGGCAGATCAGCTCGTGCATGGCCGCCTCATTCCTCGTAGTGCTGGCGCGGGACTCCCGGGGGTGGTTTGACCAACACGCGCTCACCATAGCGAACGGCACCGACAGGCCATCGCAGGGCACCGCGTCGCGGGGCGGTCACCGTCAGTGGGCCACGACCAGACACCACTTCCCGCGTCCGTGTTCGGATTGCGTGAGGGTTCCGGCCCCGGGCGTATGGGTTCCGTTAGGACGGCGGGAACGGCCGGGCAGCAGGGGTTCGATGGGGAGTGCGCCCAGACGGGGCGCGCGGCCGGGCCATCCCGGCCGGATCCGGGAATGGAGTTCCCCGTGCTCGACATCGTCTACCTCGTCGGCGTGATCGCCCTGTTCTGGCTGATCGGCGCCTTCGGCAAGGGTCTGGAGAAGCTGTGATCGTCTTCGACATCGTCGCGACCTGCCTCGGCATCGGCGCCATCTGCTTCCTCGTGTACGCACTGATCAGGCCGGAGAAGTTCTGATGCCATTGTTCTACGCGCTCACCGCACTTCTCAGCGTCGGCCTGGTGCTGGCCGCCGTCCACAAGCCGTTCGGCGACTACATGGCCCGCGTCTACACCTCCGAACGCGACCTGCGCGCCGAGCAGCTCGTCTACCGCGTGCTCGGCGTCGACGCCACCGCCGGCCAGTCGTGGCAGGCCTACCTCCGCGCCGTGCTGGTCTTCTCCGCGGCCGGGCTCATCCTGCTGTACCTGCTGCAGCGCCTCCAGTCGTGGCTGCCGTTCTCGCTTGGCCTGCCCGCGCCGTCGGAGCACCTGGCCTTCAACACGGCCGCCTCCTTCGTCGGCAACACGAACTGGCAGTCCTACTCGGGCGAGCAGACCCTGGGCTACACGGTCCAGCTGGCCGGGCTCACGGTCCAGAACTTCGTCTCCGCGGCCGTCGGCATGGCGGTAGCCATCGCGTTGGTTCGGGGAATCGCCGGCCGTAGGCAGGCCACCATTGGTAACTTCTGGGTGGACCTGGTGCGCGGCACCATCCGCATCCTGCTGCCAATCTCGGTCCTGGGCGCCCTGCTGCTATTGGCGGGCGGCGTCGTGCAGAACTTCAACGGCTTCACCGACGTGACGACGTTGGCCGGCGCTACCCAGACGATCCCCGGCGGACCGGTCGCGTCCCAGGAGGTGATCAAACTGCTCGGCACCAACGGCGGCGGCTTCTACAACGCCAACTCCTCGCACCCGTTCGAGAACCCCACGGCCTGGACCAACCTGATCGAGATCCTCCTGATGCTGGTCATCCCGTTCTCGCTGCCCCGCACGTTCGGCAGGATGGTCGGCGACACCCGGCAGGGCAACGCCATCGTCGCCGTGATGGGCCTGCTGTACGCGACGTCGTACGCCATCCTCACCGCTCTCGAGACCGCCGGCGGCGGCACCGCCCCGCAGCTGGCCGGGGGCGCGATGGAGGGCAAGGAGCAGCGGTTCGGCATCATCTCCTCGGCCCTGTTCGCCACCACCAGCACCGGCACCTCCACGGGTGCGGTGAACTCGATGCACGACTCCTACACCGCGCTCGGCGGCATGATGCCCATGCTCAACATGATGCTGGGCGAGGTCACCCCCGGTGGCGTCGGCTCCGGGCTTTATGGGCTGCTGGTGCTGGCGATCGTCGCGGTGTTCCTGGCCGGCCTGCTGATCGGGCGGACACCGGAGTACCTGGGCAAGAAGATCGGCCCGAAGGAGATCAAACTCGCCAGCCTTTACATCCTCGTGATGCCGACGCTGGTGCTGGCTGGCACGGCCCTCAGCTTCGCGCTGCCCGGCATCCGCGAGGAGGTGGCGAACACCTCGGTGCTGAACCCGGGCCCGCACGGCATGTCCGAGGTGCTCTACGCGTTCACCTCGGCCGCCAACAACAACGGCTCAGCCTTCGCCGGCCTGACGGCCAACACCTGGTGGCTCGACACCGCGCTCGGGACCACGATCCTGCTCGGCCGGTTCGTGCCGATCGCGCTGGTCCTTGCCCTGGCCGGGTCACTGGCCGCGCAGGACAAGGTGCCCACCACCGCCGGCACCCTGCCGACGCACCGGCCCCAGTTCGTCGGGTTGCTTGCCGTGGTCACGGTTGTCATCACCGCGCTGACCTTCTTCCCCGTCCTCACTCTCGGTCCCCTGGCTGAAGGGCTGCTCTGACCATGACTCCTGCGACCATCCCCACCCATACCCACGCCCCGGTTCCCGCCGGTTCTGATGCCCCGAGGGGCGCCTTCTCCTGGTCCCAGCTGACCACCGCCGCGCCGGGCGCCTTCCGCAAACTCGACCCCCGGGAGCTGTGGCGCACCCCGGTCATGTTCATCGTCTGGGTCGGCGCCGTGCTGACGACCCTGCTTGCCATCGCCGAACCCTTCCTCGGCGGCCCAGTCCCCTCCGGCGGCAGCCCGGTGCCCGCCACCTTCACCCCCGCCATCGCGGCCTGGCTGTGGCTGACCGTCTGGTTCGGCAACCTCGCCGAGTCCGTCGCCGAGGGTCGGGGCAAGGCGCAGGCCCAGTCCCTCAGGCGCACCCGCACCAGCACCGTGGCGCACCTCGTCGAGGCCTACGACTCGGAAGCCGACGCCGGCGCCGAGCATTCCGCGCAGCGCGACGTGTCCTCGGCCGATCTCAGGCTGGGCGACGTCGTCGTGATCTCGGCCGGGGAGCTGATCCCAGGCGACGGCGACATCGTGTGGGGCATCGCGAGCGTCGACGAGTCGGCCATCACCGGCGAGTCGGCGCCCGTCATTCGCGAGTCCGGCGGCGACCGCAGCGCAGTCACAGGCGGCACCAGGGTCCTGTCCGACCGGATCGTGGTGCGCATCACCTCGCGTCCAGGCGAGACGTTCGTCGACCGCATGATCGCCCTCGTGGAGGGAGCCGCCCGGCAGAAGACGCCGAACGAGATCGCACTGGGCATCCTCTTGGCCGCCCTGTCGATCGTGTTCGTCGTGGTGGCGCTCACCATCAACCCGGTCGCCTCCTTCGCCGCCGCACCGGTCAGCATCACGGTCCTCGTGGCGTTGCTGGTCTGCCTCATCCCCACCACCATCGGGGCCCTGCTGAGCGCCATCGGCATCGCCGGCATGGACCGGCTGGTGCAGCGCAACGTGTTGGCCATGTCCGGGCGCGCCGTCGAGGCCGCCGGCGACGTGACCACCCTGCTGCTCGACAAGACCGGCACCATTACCTACGGAAACAGGCGCGCCAGCGCCTTCCTGCCAGTAGCCGGGATCGACGCGGCGGAGCTGGCGCACGCGGCAGCGCTGGCCTCCCTGGCCGACCCCACCCCGGAGGGTGCATCCATCGTCGACCTGGCCGTCGCAGACGGCATCACCGTGGATCCCCTCACCCCGGGCGAGATCGTCCCGTTCACGGCTCAGTCGCGCATGTCCGGCCGGGACCTGCCCGACGGCACTCAGATCCGAAAGGGCGCCGGCTCCGCGGTGGCGGCCTGGCTGGCCGTAGACGGCGGGCACGTCCGCTCCGACCAGCAGGAACAGGCCAGGGAGCACGCGGAGTTCATCTCCCGCTCCGGAGGCACCCCACTGGTGGTGGCGCTCAGGGCGCCGGGGCTCGCACCCCGCATCCTTGGGGTAGTGCACCTCAAGGACATCGTGAAGGACGGCCTGGTGGAGCGGTTCGCCGAGTTGCGCGCCATGGGTATCCGTACCGTCATGATCACCGGCGACAACCCGCTCACGGCGGCCGCCATCGCAAAGGAGGCCGGCGTCGACGACTTCCTGGCCGAGGCCACCCCCGAGGACAAGCTGGTCCTGATCCGCAAGGAACAGGAGGGCGGCAACCTCGTCGCGATGACCGGCGACGGCACCAACGACGCGCCCGCACTGGCCCAGGCCGACGTCGGCGTGGCGATGAACTCGGGCACGTCTGCGGCCAAGGAGGCCGGCAACATGGTGGACCTGGACTCCGACCCGACCAAGCTCATCGACATCGTGCGCATCGGCAAACAGCTGCTGATCACCCGGGGGGCGCTGACGACGTTCTCCATCGCCAACGACATCGCCAAGTACTTCGCCATCATCCCGGCCATCTTCATGGGCATCTTCCCGGGCCTGGCCACGCTGAACGTCATGCGGCTGTCCTCGCCGGCGTCCGCCGTGCTCTCGGCGGTCATCTTCAACGCCATCATCATCGTCGCACTGGTGCCGCTGGCCCTGCGCGGCGTGAAGTACCGCCCACTCGACGCCTCCCGCACGCTCAGCCGCAACCTGCTCGTCTACGGGCTGGGCGGCGTCGTCGCGCCGTTTGTCGGCATCAAGCTGATCGACCTGTTCGTCGCCCTCATCCCCGGCTTCTGACCGCCCCAACCGAAAGAGAATTCCATGTTCTCCGCCACCCGCGCCCTGGCCCGCCCCATCGGCGTCGCCGTGCGCGCCATGATCCTCGCCACCTTGATCCTCGGGGTCTGCTACACCGCCTTGATCACGGGCATCGGGCAGCTCGCCCTGGGCTGGCAGGCCAATGGCTCGTCGGTGCGCGGGTCCGACGGCGCCGTCGTCGGGTCCGCGCTGCTCGGGCAATCTTTCCTGGGCGCCGACGGCGCGCCGCTGCCGCGTTACTTCCAGCCCCGGCCCTCGGTCGCCGGCGACGGCTACGACGGCGCCGCATCCTCGGGCTCCAACCTCGGCCCAGAGAACCCGAAACTCGTCGAGGCCATCCGGCAGCGGCGCGCCCAGGTCGCCGAGTTCAACGGCGTGAGCGTCGACGCGGTGCCCCCGGACGCCGTCACCGCTTCCAGCTCCGGCCTGGACCCCGACATCAGCCCCGCCTACGCTCTGCTGCAGGCCGACCGGGTGGCCGAGTCGCGGGGCCTGGCCCCGGCCACAGTCCGCGACCTCGTCGCCGCGCACACCCGGGCGCCGTTCCTCGGCTACCTTGGGGAATCGCACGTCAACGTCCTGGAGCTGAACCTGGCCCTGGACAAGCTGGAGGGCTGAACATGGCAGCGCGTGGTCGACTCCGGGTCCTGCTGGGCGCGGCCCCCGGCGTCGGCAAGACCTGCGCGATGCTGGAGGAGGGCCGCCGCCTGCTGACGGACGGCCACGACGTCGTAATCGCACTGCTGGAAACCCACGGCCGGGCACAGACCGCACAGATGGCCGAGGGCCTGCCCGCCCTGCCCCGGCGCCTCGTGACACACCGCGGCGTCGAGCTGACCGAGCTCGACGTCGACGCGGTGATCGCCCGTCGACCGCAGATCGCGCTGGTGGACGAGCTCGCGCACACCAACGCTCCCGGCTCGCGCAACGCCAAGCGGTGGGAGGACGTCGCCGAGATCCTGGAGGCCGGCATCGACGTCATCTCGACCATCAACATCCAGCACATCGAGTCGTTGAACGACGTCGTCGAGGAGATCACCGGGGTCCCGCAGCGCGAAACCATCCCGGATGAGATCCTGCGCGGCGCCGACCAGATCGAGGTGGTCGACCTGGCCCCGCAGGCGCTGCGGGACCGGCTGGCCGTGGGGCTGGTGTATCCGGCCGAGCGGGTGGATGCCGCGCTGTCCAACTACTTCCGGCTGGGCAACCTGACCGCCCTTCGGGAGCTGGCGCTGCTGTGGCTGGCCGACGAGGTGGACCAAGCGCTGCGGACCTACCGGGCTGAGCACGGCATCGCCGGGGTCTGGGAGGCCCGCGAGCGCGTCGTCGTCACCCTTGCAGGCGGGCCCGAGGGTGAGACGCTCCTTCGGCGCGGGGCCCGCATCGCGGCCCGCTCCGGCGGCGGGGAGCTACTGGCGGTGCACGTCATCAGCCAGGACGGCCTGCGCAGCCCGAACCCGGAGGCGCTGGCGCAGCAGCGGGCACTCGTGGAGCAGCTCGGCGGGACTTACCACCAGGTGATCGGTGACGACGTCCCCGCCGCCCTGGTGGAGTTCGCCCGTTCCGTCAACGCCACCCAGCTCGTCGTGGGCATCAGCAGCCGCGGACGGCTGGCGGCAGCCCTGACCGGCCCCGGGATCGGCGCCACCGTCATCCGCGAGGCCGGCAACATCGACGTCCACATCGTCAACCACGCCGCCGCCGGCGGCCAGTTCACGCTGCCCCGGACGGGCGGGGCCCTGACGCTGCGCCGTCGCCTTGTCGGGTTCGCGTGTGCCGTGCTTGGTGGGCCGCTGCTGACCTGGCTGCTCGTCTCGACCCGCACGTCCGAGTCCATCACCAGCGACGTGCTGAGCTATCAGCTGCTCGTTGTGGTCGTGGCGTTGATCGGCGGGATCTGGCCGGCTCTGTTCGCCGCCATCATGTCCGGGATCACGCTCGACTACTACTTCATCGAGCCCCTCTACACCGTCACGGTGGCCGCCCCGTTCCACATGCTGGCTCTCGGCCTGTACGTGGTGATCGCGGTGTTGGTCAGCTACGTCGTGGATCGTGCGGCCCGACAGGCACGCGTCGCCCGGCGGGCGGCAGGCGAGTCGGAACTGCTCGCCACCGTCGCGGGCAGCGTCCTGCGGGGACAAGATGCCGTGCCCGCGCTGGTGGAACGCACCCGTGAGGCGTTCGGGCTGACCGGCGTGCGTCTGGTCGCCGGCGGCGGGGAGCTTGCGACGGCGGGCGACGTCGACGCGGCAGGCCCGGTGACCGAGGTGCCCGTTGCCGACCGGGCCGTGCTGGAGTTGCACGGACCCGACCTGGAGGCGTCCGAACGGCGGCTGCTCGGGGTCCTGGTGTCACAGCTCGACGCGGCCCTGGAACACGCCGACCTCGCCGAGACTGCCAGCGAGGTGGAGCCTCTGGCAGCCTCCGACCGGGTGCGCAGCGCCCTGCTGTCCGCGGTCAGCCACGACCTGCGCCGCCCCCTTGCCGCCGCGGTCGCCGCAGTCGGGGGGCTGCGGTCCGCCGGGGACGCAATGGACGACGAGGATCGCGCCGAGCTGCTGGAGACCGCCGACCAGAGCCTCCAGACCCTGGCCTCCCTGGTTACCGACCTGCTGGACGTCAGCCGCCTCCAGGCCGGTGTGCTCGCAGTCTCCTGCAGCCCCGTCGACCCGGCCGACGTCATCCTGCCCGCCCTTGACGAGCTGCGCCTCGGCCCTGACCAGGTGGTCCTCGACCTCGCACCGGACCTGCCCGCCGCGCAGGCCGATCCCGTCCTGCTGCAGCGCATCGTGGTGAACCTGCTCGCCAACGCCACCCGCCACGCCCCCGCCGGTTCGCGGGTGCGCGTCGCCACCAGCGCCTTCGCAGGTCAGGTGCAGATCCGTGTCGTCGATCACGGCCCCGGCATCCCAACCGAGCGTCGGGGCGACGTCTTCGTGCCGTTCCAGCGCCGGGGTGACACCGACAACACGACCGGGCTCGGGCTCGGGCTGGCACTGTCCCGGGGGTTCGCCGAGGGCATGGGTGGGACACTTACGTTGGAGGACACCCCGGGCGGGGGCGTCACCATGGTGGTGACCCTGCCCATCGCCGAAACTGTCTCCGACGCGAGCGAGGAGGTCGAACAGGCGTGAGGATCCTGATCGCCGACGACGACCCGCAGCTGCTGCGGGCGCTGCGCATCACCCTTCGGGCCGAGGGCTACGAAGTCCTGACCGCCACTGACGGCGCCGAGGCCGTGTCCGCCGCCGCGGCGCACCGGCCTGACATCTACATGCTGGACCTCGGGATGCCTCGGCTCGACGGGCTGGAGGTCATCGCCGCCATCCGGGGCTGGTCCGGCGCCCCGATCCTCGTCGTCTCCGGCCGCAGCGGGTCCGCCGACAAGGTCGAGGCGCTCGACGCCGGCGCCGACGACTACGTCACCAAGCCGTTCTCGATCGATGAGCTGCTGGCCCGCATCCGGGCGCTGACCCGTCGCGTGACCAGGGACGACGCAGACCCCGTGGTGCAGCTGGGCGACGTGACCGTCGACCTGTCCGCGCACAGCGTCAGCCGCGTCGTCGGCACGCAGACGTCCGCCATCAGGCTCACCCCGACCGAATGGCAGGTCCTTGAGTTGCTGATCCGCAACCCCGGCCGGCTCGTCACCAGGCAGACGATGTTGGCCGAAATCTGGGGCTCGCAACACGTCAGCGACACCGGCTACCTGCGCCTCTACATCGCCCAACTGCGCAAGAAACTCGAACCCGACCCCGCAGCCCCACGCTTCATCCTCACCGAAGCCGGCATGGGCTACCGACTCAACCTCCCCGAACCAGGCATCGGCGGTTCCTGAGGCGTTCCGTGTGGCGGGCTGAAGCCGGCCCGGGCTGCGCCTGGTGACAGGGCTCCACCGAATCACCGATTCCTGCACGATTCTGCGGAAATCGTCGACTTGGTGGAGTCTGGTCACCAAGCCCTTGTCACAGGCCTCTCAGCCGGCGGCCCAGGCCCCCAGGTCAGCGCGGGCGGCGGCCAGTTCGGCGATCTGTTCGGCGACACGCGCGGGCGCCGTGCCACCGCGGCCGCTGCGGGCCGCGACGGAGCCCTCGACTGTCAAGACCGCGAGCACCCCCTCGTCGAGGTGCTCGGAGATCTGTGGGAGATCGGCCGGGGTGAGGTCGGACAGGGTGATGCCGCGGGCCTCGCAGTAGGAGACCGTCTCGCCGGCCACCTCGTGCGCGACGGCGAACGGCACCCGCATCCGCACCAGGTGGTCGGCGACGTCGGTGGCCAGCGAGAAGCCGGCCGGCGCGACGGCGGCCATCCGTTCCCGATCGAAACGGAGGGTGCCGACCATGCCGGCGACGGCGGGCACGAGCACGTGCAGCTGGTCGAGGGAGTCGAAGATCGGCTCCTTGTCCTCCTGCAGGTCCCGGTTGTACGCCAGCGGCAGGCCCTTCAGGGTGGCGAGCAGGCCGGTGAGGTTGCCGATCAACCGGCCTGCCTTGCCGCGCGCCAGTTCGGCGACGTCGGGGTTCTTCTTCTGCGGCATGATCGAGCTGCCGGTGGACCAGGCGTCGTCCAGCTTCGCGAAGCCGAACTCGGCGGTGCACCAGATGATGACGTCCTCGCTGAGGCGCGACAGGTCGACGGCCACCTGGGCCAGCACGAACGCGGCCTCCGCGACCAGATCCCGGGCCGCGGTGCCGTCGATGGAGTTCGGCACCGAGGCCTCGAAGCCGAGCTCCCGGGCGACCAGCTCCGGGTCGAGCCCGAGCGACGTGCCGGCCAGCGCCGCCGACCCGTAGGGGCTGACGGCCAGGCGCTTGTCGAGATCGCGGAGCCGATCGACGTCGCGCACCAGCGGCCAGGCGTGCGCCAGCAGGTGGTGGGACAGCAAGATGGGCTGCGCCGACTGCAGGTGGGTGCGGCCGGGCATGACGGCGCCGAGGTACTCACGGGCCTGCGATTCCAGGGCGGCGAGCACCCCGTCGAGGTCCTGGGCGATCAGCCGGATCTCGGAGCGCAGGTAGGAGCGGATCAGGGTGGCGATCTGGTCGTTGCGGGAGCGACCGGCCCGCAGCCTGCCGCCGAGCTCGGCGCCGACGACATCCTTCAGCCCCCGCTCCAGCGCCCCGTGCACATCCTCGTCGGTGGGTGCGGCGACGAACTCCCCCGCCCCGACCCGGCGCGCCAGCTCCGCCAGGCCGGCGTCCATCGCCAGCGCCTCGTCGTCGGTCAGCAGCCCTGCCGCGTGGAGGGCCAAGGCATGCGCCCGCGAACCGGCGATGTCGTGGAGCGCCAGGCGCCAGTCGAACTGCGTCGACTTGGACAGCGCGAACATCGCCTCGCTCGGCCCGCCGGCGAACCTGCCGCCCCACAGCCTGCCCTGGTCGGTTCCGCTCACTGGTCCTCCTCGTGTTCCGGTTTCTTCGAAGACGTCCGGGAGTGAGCCTACTGGGAGGGGATGGGGCCGGGCGACCCTCGCGGCGCGCGGCCATCGACGGGGCCCCGGCATCACGGGATGCCGACCACCCGGCCAGCATGTCCCTCAGAGGCTGACCTCACCGGCGTAGACGAGCCTGGGGACCAGGGAGCCGTCGGGTTGGCCTGGGGTCGGGTCGGCTTTGAGGAGTTCGTGTTCCTCGACCAGGACTCGCCACGACGACCCGTCGGCGCCGGGGCGTCGGAACTCCGGCGCCGCCACGCCCTGGGCCGCGGGAGGCAGCCTGAGGCTCCCGGTCCACGTCGCGAGGCAGCCGCCGCTCTCCTGCACACTCACCGCGGCCAGACCGACTGTGGTCACACTCTCCCATTCCAAGTCGCCCGCGCCGCTCGGCAGCCGCTGGATCGTGGCCTGGACGGCTCTGGTCTGGAGCAACCGGGCAGCACGGCTGGCGGCCTCACCCGTCGGGGCGTCGGCGCTCAGCAGGTCGCCGGGCAACTCGGTGACCGAGTCACTGAAACGTAGCCAGTTGACCACGCCCGTCAAGGTCACCTGCACTCCATCCGCCTCCGGCCGACCGATGGTCAGGGTGCGGGCCGGCAGCGGCTGCACCCAGCCCGTCAGCGCCACCGGGGACAGGGAACAGCCGTCGATGGAGTCCGGCTGGTAGCGCGCCAACGCCAGGCGCAGGAACGGCCACAACGCCGGCGACTCGTTCACCGCCACGTCGACGAACCACTGCCCGGAGGCCTCATCGAACTCCGGCTGGTAGCCGAGCACCCGCACCGCCGGCTGCCCGGCAACATCCCGCAACGGCACCGCCGCAGCCACCGCGACGGGCTGCCCCGACGCCTTGGGCCAACCCCGGTCACGGCCGCCCGGCACCTGACCGCCAAGCGGCGGCGAGATCTTGACGGCCTCGGAGACGGCCGTCTCCCAAGTGTCCAGCAGCAGATGGTCGCTGGAGAGCAAGGGCGGCACCGTCGGAGTCGAGACGCGAGCCCCGCGCCAAGCGATCGGGTCTGCTGCCCACAGGCTGGTCGCGCCATCGGGCGCCTGAGTCGCTTTCGGGCTGCGCCGCCACTGACCCGAGCCGGCCGGGTCCTCGGTCCACTCATCGCGGTCGAAGACCAGCACCCCCAGCAGTTCGCCGTCGCCCGAGGAGAACCATGGCCGCTTCAGCCACACCCGCACCCCGGAACGCCGGACCTGGCGGAAGGCGAATGGGTCGAGGGGTTCGGGCCCCTGGTCCCACAGCAGCAGCGGCACGGCTTCGACGACGACGGGCGCGGCCGGGCGCGCGGACGAGGGGATGTCGAGGACCACGGGCTCGCCGACGGTCCCGTCCGGGGGCACCTCGGAGGGCGAGAAGTACTCGGCGTAGCGGGTGGTGCCGGCCGGGACGTAGGAGACGACTCGGTGGCGGGTGTCCTCGAAGGTCTGAACGAGCTTGTGGAAGCCGACACCGCCGAAGCGCGCCGCCATCGCGCCTGTGGGCTGGTAATCGAAGAGGAACAACACCCGGGTGCGTTGGCGCTCACCGACGGCCGAGCGCACCACGACGTCCGACTTGGCCAGGGTCGTCGGCCCAGGCGTCGCGGGGTCGTCGAGTTGCTCGTTCCAGGTGGCCTTCACCTGCAACTCCACAGTGCTGGGTCCGTGCACGTCCACCAGGACGGTCAGGGAGACCACGCCCTTGCCGGGTGGACGTAGGAACACGCTCAGCCCGGACAGCACCGGCGCCCGCACCGGCACCGGCACGGCATGCACCAGCCGCACTTGGGTCGCAGGCGAGAGCCACCACAGCCAGCCGTCGGCTGCCGCGCGCCGCAGCGCGGCAGAGGCGACCACCTCATCGGGGGTGAAGCCGTCGGCGGGGTTGGCGACGCTGGCCAGGTGAGACCGCCAAAGACCGAACTTCGAGAGCTTGTCTGGATCGAGCGTGCTCGACAGCGCGAGCCGGACCTGCTCGCCGGGAGGCAGCGCCACCCTCACGACGTTGCCGTTCACGCTGGCGTCCAGGACCGGTCCCTTCTCCACCACGATCCGCAGCGGCTGCAGGGACGGCCACGCCCCCGGGTAGGGCACGTGGGCGGACGGCCCGAACGGGCAGGATCCTGCATGCCCGCAAAGCCGCCGCCTGATGACGGCTCGGGCGGCTCAATCCATTGGCCGCCCGGTGCGGGTCATATCGGAGAGTGCCGCCATGACACCATCCGCCTCGTCGGTGTCGGCCGCGATGACCAGGATGGTGTCGTCGCCGGCTATGGTGCCGATGACTCCCGGCAGCCGGGCCGCATCCAGTGCCGCGGCGAAATACTGGGCGGCGCCGGGCGGGGTCCGCAGCACGATCTGGTTGCCGGCGCCGCGCAGGGTCTGCAGCATCTCGGCGCAGAGCCGGGCCAGCCGCTCGGTGGCGAGTTGCTGGGGCTCGTCGTCGCCAAGCGCGTAGACGAGATCACCCCCGTCGGTGCGGCGGCGGACGGCACCGAGTTCGACCAGGTCCTTGCTCAGCGTCGATTGGCTGACCGCCACCCCCTGCTCGGCGAGGGCATCGGCCAGTTCCTGCTGGGATCCGTGGCGGGCCTCCGCCAGCAGACCCCGCAACAGCGAGAGCCGGGCCTGTCTCGGCACCTGACCCGGGTCAGCCACGAGAGGCCTCCAGGAGTCCCGGCAGCGCGTCGACGAAGGCGCCGAGTTCCTCCCTGGTGATGATCAGCGGCGGTGCGATGCGCAGAACGTCGGGACGGGGCGCGTTGGTGACCCAGCCCGCCTCCAGCGCGACGTCGGTGAACGCGGTGGCGACGGGCTCTGTGAGCACGATCCCGCGGAGAAGGCCCCTGCCGCGGACGCCCGCGATCAGTGGGTGCCCAAGCCCCTCCACGGCGGACGCGAACCAGCCCCCCACCCTGCGGACGTTGTCCAGCACGCCTGCCTCGAGCTCGTCGAGCACGGCATTGCCTGCGGCCGCACCCACGGGATTGCCCCCGAAGGTGGAGCCGTGCAGCCCCGGTTGCATGAGTCCCGCAGCAGGGCCCACGGCGATGCACGCGCCCATCGGGAAGCCGTTGGCGATGCCCTTCGCGAGAGTGATGAGGTCGGCGGTCACGCCGTCGGCGCGGTGGGCGAACATCTCGCCGCAGCGGCCGATGCCCGTCTGGACCTCGTCGATCCACAGCAGCGCGTCATGCGCTTGGGTGATTCCACGGGCGGCGGCGAGGTAGCCGTCGGGGGCCGGCACCACGCCGGACTCCCCCTGGATGACCTCCAGGACCACGGCCGCGGTCTCGTCGTCGACGGCCTTCTGCAGGGCCTCCACGTCGCCGAACGGGACGAAGACGACCTCGCCCGGCAGCGGCTCGAACGGGATCCGGTACTTGGCGGTGTGGGTGATGGCCAGGGCCCCCATCGTGCGGCCATGGAAGGAGCCCTCCATGGCGACGATCTTCTTGCGGCCGGTCAGGCGGCTGATCTTGAACGCCGCCTCGTTGGCCTCGGTGCCGGAGTTGGTGAAGAACACCCTGGCCGTACCGGCGTCGTCGGCCGCCACCGCCAGCCGCTCGGCCAGCCGAACCTGTGCCTCGGTGGCGAAGAAGTTGGAGACGTGACCCAGCGTGTGGAGCTGGGACACGATGGCATCCGTGACGCGCGGGTGGTCGTGGCCGAGCGCGTTGACTGCGATGCCTGCCAGCAGGTCGACGTAGCGGTTGCCGTCCGCATCGATGAGATGGATGCCCTCGCCCCCGACGAACGCGCGCTTCGGCGTCCCGAATGCGTTCATCATCACGGCGCCGTAACGCTCCAGCAGGTCCGACTGGGTGCTCACTTGTTGTTCTCCTCATTGGTGACCATGGTTCCGACGCCCTCGTCCGTGAAGATCTCCAGCAGCAGGCAGTGCGGGACACGGCCGTCGATGACGGTGGCCGAGGTGACGCCGCCCTCGACGGCACGCACACAGGCCTCCATCTTGGGGATCATGCCGGAGTCCAACGTGGGGAGCATCGCTCGAACCTCGGCCGTGGAGATCTGGGTGATGACGGAGTCCTCGTCCGGGTAGTCCGCGCAGACGCCTGCGACGTTGGTCAGCATGACCAGCCGCTTCGCGCCCAGTGCTACTGCGAGCGCCGCGGCGGCGGTGTCGCCGTTGATGTTGTGGACCTGACCGTCCTTGTCCGGGGCGACGGTGGCCACGACGGGGATCCGCCCGGCTGCGATGAGGTCCTGCAGGGCGCGTGGATCGACGGACCTCACGTCGCCCACCAGTCCGAGGTCCACCTCTTCGTCGTCGACGACGAGACCGCGACGCCTGGCGGTGAACAGGCCGCCGTCCTCGCCGCTCATGCCGACCGCGAACGGCCCATGCGTGTTGATGAGGTTCACCAGTTCCCGGCCCACCTGGCCGACCAGCACCATGCGGACCACATCCATGGCCTCGGGCGTCGTGACCCGCAAGCCGCCGCGGAACTCCGAGGCGATGCCGAGCCGGTCGAGCATGGCGTTGATCTGGGGGCCACCGCCATGCACGACGACGGGTTTCAGGCCCACCCTGCGCAGGAACACGATGTCCTCGGCGAAGGCGCGCTTGAGGTCGTCGTCGATCATGGCGTTGCCGCCGTACTTGATGACGACGGTCTGGCCGGCGAACTCCGCCAGCCAGGGCAGCGCCTCGATGAGCGTGTTGGCCTTGACGACCAACTCGTCCTGGTCCTGTTTGGTGATGCGGGTCATGACGAGTACTCCGCGTTCTCCTTGACGTAGTCGTACGTCAGGTCGTTGGTGAGGATGGTGGCGGATTCGGTGCCGGCGTGGAGGTCGACCAGCACGTGGACGTTCCTTGGCGCGAGGTCCACCAGGGAGCGGTCCTCACCGATCGCACCGCCGCGGCAGACCATGACGCCGTTGAAGGAGACGTCCAACTCATCCGGCTCGAAGGCCGCATCGGTGACCCCGATGGCCGAGAGCACCCGGCCCCAGTTGGGATCGTTCCCGAACACGGCGCACTTGAACAGGTTGCTGCGCGCGATCTCGCGCCCCACCACCTCGGCGTCGCGTTCGCTGGCGGCACCCGTCACCTCGATGGCGATCTCGTGGGCGGCGCCCTCGGCGTCGGCGATCAACTGCCGGGCCAGGTCCTGGCAGAGTTCGGTCAGGGCACGGGCGAAGGCGTCCTGGTCGGGTGTCACCCCGGAGGCACCGGAGGCCATGAGGATGACGCTGTCATTGGTCGACATGCAGCCGTCGGAGTCTGCGCGGTCGAAGCTCAGCCGGGTGGCCTCGCGCAGCGCGGCGTCCAACTCGGCGGCGGGGACGACCGCGTCGGTGGTGAGGACCACGAGCATGGTCGCGAGCCCGGGAGCGAGCATGCCGGCGCCCTTGGCCATGCCGCCGACACTCCAGCCGTCGCCGTGGTGCTCCGCGGTCTTCGGCACCGTGTCGGTGGTCATGATGGCGCGCGCCGCGCCGGGACCGCCGTCCGCGGCGAGTGCCGCCGCGGCGGTGTGGACGCCAGCGCTCACCTTGTCCATGGGGAGCCTCATCCCGATGAGTCCGGTGGAGCAGACAGCGACGTCGCCGCTTCCGATCTGCAACGCCGCGGCGACCTCGGCGGCCGTCATCTCGGTGTCGGCATAGCCGGCAGGCCCGGTGCAGGCGTTGGCCCCGCCGGAGTTGAGCACGACGGCCCTGAGCACGCCGTCGGCCACGGCACGCCGCGAGAACGCGACCGGAGCGGCGTGGACGCGGTTGCTCGTGAACACTGCGGCAGCAGCGAAGCTCGGGCCCTGGTTCACGACCAGTGCGAGGTCGGGTTTGCCGCTGGTCTTGATGCCTGCGGTGACGCCGGCGGCGAGGAAGCCCTTGGGTGTGGTGACGCTCACGGCGCGACTCCGATCGTGGTCAGGCCCGTGGTCTCGGGCAGGCCGAGGGCGAGGTTCATGGACTGCACGGCGCCGCCGGCCGTGCCCTTGGTGAGGTTGTCCTCCGCCGAGATGGCGATCAGGCGTCCGGCCGTGTCGTCGACCGTCACCTGGATGGTCACGCGGTTGCTGCCCACCACCGCGGCCGTCTGCGGCCAGACCCCCTCGGGCAGGACGTCCACGAAGGGCTCGTCGGCGTAGAACGAGACGTACGCCTCGCGGGCCGCTGCTGCGGTGACGCCGTCGGCGACGGGCGCGCTGCACGTGGCCAGGATCCCCCGAGGCATGGGCACCAGGAGCGGCGTGAAGGAAACGTTCACCCGTTGGTCGGTCACCGAGGCGAGGTTCTGGACGATCTCCGGGGTGTGCCGGTGGACGCCGCCGACGCCGTAGGCGCTGGCGTTGCCCATGGCCTCGGAGCCCAGCAGGTTCGGCTTGAGCGACTTGCCGGCCCCCGACAGCCCGCTGGCCGCGACGATCACAATCTGCGAGGCGTCGACCAGCCCGGCGGCGACTGCGGGCAGCAGCGCGAGCGTCGAGGCCGTCGGGTAGCAGCCGGGCACGGCCACGCGCCTGGCGCCCTTCAGGAGTTCGCGCTGGCCCGGCAGTTCCGGCAGGCCATAGGGCCAGGTACCCGCGTGCGGGGTGCCGTAGAACCTCTCCCAGTCGGAGGCATCGGTGAGGCGGAAGTCGGCACCGGCGTCGACGATCAGGACGTCGTCGCCGAGTTGCTCGGCGATGGCTGCCGAGGTGCCGTGCGGCAGCGCCAGGAACACCACGTCGTGGCCTGCCAGAACCTGTGCGACGGTGGGCTGGACGACGCGGTCCGCCAGCGGGGCCAGATGGGGTTGGTGGACACCTAGGCGATCCCCGACGCTGGAGTTGCCCGTCAGGGCCCCGATCTCGACGTCAGGGTGCTGCAGCAGGAGCCGCAGCACCTCCCCTCCCGCATAGCCCGTGCATCCCGCTACGGCCACCTTGTAAGTCATGCCGGAAACTATGCCACACATCGAATAAGTATTCCAAGAGAAGAGTCCGTGACAGCCAGGAGTGCGCCCATCGATGGGCAAGAACGTTACAAATCGCGTCGGCACGCCGACGTCCGTGCTCCACAGGGCACAGGGCGGCTGTTCGGCGCAACATGTCACGGGCTCGCCTTCGCAGCCACATCAGTGCCTCTCCGAGACCCGAAGCTGCATCAGCCGGCCGGTACTAGGCTGGATGAGACCGATGGTTCCAGTTCGGGTCGGGAAGGGGCACGCCGTGCGGCCGCGGACCTGAACCCAAGGAACGGTGGTTGAGCCCGGCCGTGGCGTCGGTCGGCGCTGCGAGTTTCTTCTCGGATGCCGGCCACGAGATGGCGACGAGCGTCCTCCCCTCATTCGTGACCAGCGTCCTCGGCGGCTCTGCGGCGGCCCTCGGTGTCATTGAGGGGGTCAGTGACGCGCTGACCGGAGTCGCGAAGGTGGTCGGACCCCTGCTGGCAGCCGTCACTGACCGGGATGGCCGCCCTTCATTCGTCGCCGAAGACGCGCCGGTGGAGGTCGGCTCCATGGACCCTGGGTTCGGGTGCACCGGGTACGATGCGGAAGGTGCGGGTGCCGTCGTCGAGGCGTTCAGCCCGCAGCAACGTGGCGCCGAGCGGATCGGCTGCGAGGCGTTGGGTCAGCCCCAACGGGCGAGTGACCATCACCACCATCACGCCGGCCTCGCAGAGCCGGAGGAGCACTTGCTCGGCGATTACGACGGCGTCCCCGAGCGCCCCGAGGGCCCGCAGTCTCGACTCGTCACGCACCGGGATCCTGGACGACCGGTTGTTGGCGAACCCCACCGCCATCTGCCCCCGATTCCACGCCGCTCACCAGTGAACAACCGACGGATCCACCAAGGCATGGCAAATCGCATCGACACGCCGGAATCGGTGCCCTACAGGGAACAGGGGCCCCAATTCGGAGCCGTTTGGCCCGGGATCGACATCGCGGCCAGACCGGAGACGAGCAGGCCGACGCCAACCTCGAAATGCCGGTCGGCGACCGACGCCTCCGAGGGCTGCATGACGCCCAGCCGGGCGAGTTGCGCGCGGGTCTGCTCCTCCACCACATGGCCGAGCACGAAGTGCCAGAAGGCCTGCATCACGGCGTCCGCCTGGTGCGGCTCGGCACCGGCGGCCCGAAGGAGCAGCCGACCTGAAGTTCTGGGGTCGAGCCCGACGAGGTCCATCGCGCTCACCGAGGCAACCAGTTCGGCGGCGTCGCGACGAAGCAGCAGGATGCGGCGAAGCTCGGCGGCCCAGGCGCCCAGCCATTCCCCGACCCCATCGCCGTGGCCTGGTTCGACGAACCCCGCCAGGACGTCGTCGGCCACCGCCGCGAGCAGGGACTGCTTGTTGCCGAAGTGCCAGTAGAGCGCTCCGGCCTTGACATCGAGTGCGGACGCGAGCCTCCGCATCGTCAGGTCGGCCAACCCGTAGTCGTCCAGGATCTCGACCGCCGCCACGACGATCGCCTCCCTGGTCAGCGCCATTCCAGACCCATCGAACGGCTGGGTGGGCGACGGAGCACGCGACCATCGTACAGGGCAATCGCATCGCACTCCTCCATGTGGACACACCCCGCGCCGTATGGAAGCGCGAGACCACATCAGTGTCAGTGGGCGGTGTGAGCATGGTGGCATGTTCAACAACCCAAGCGCGAACACTCCTGCGCCGGCACCTACCTCCCCCTTGGGCCAGGTCGATCAATACCGGGCCAGCTTGGTGAGGTACTGGTGGGCGGGCTCATTGCTGGCCACCTGGATCGTCGGCGCTGAGTTCTACTGGAGATTCGCACTGGATCATCAGACCGCTGTCGAGTCGCTGATGGAACTCAGGAACGCTGTCACCGTGTTCATCCTGCCGATGGCCGGGATAGGCGCTGGCCTGCTCCTTCCCCTCTACCTCGCATCCTTCGGCCGCCGCGTGGTGGGGCTGCCTCTGGGAACCGAGGAGGCGGACTTCACCGGCCACGACCATGAGCATCTCGCCATACAGGACTTGAGAGAGGATGCCATCCTGCTCGTCGCTGTCGGCGGCACCACATTGTGCTGGGTAGGTGCATTCGCCAGCTATGGCCACATCCTGCAAATCGTGTTCTGGCTGGGGTTCGCCGCCATGTTCGCATTCTTCGGTGCCGTACGCGAGACGGCCGAGAGCGCAGACATCCTAAGGAGGCTCCGTGACGAAAGAGAGCTGATGGGCCTCGAGCGATTGCTGCTGGACCTTGCGCAGGACGCAGGTCCCCCGGGAGCGGCAGGCAATCGTTCATCGGTGTTGCGAGAGGCCCTGTCAATCACGGCCTTCGCCTGTGCCGGACTCCTGGCCTATGGGTTGATAATCGTGAGCCAGGGCGTCGGTGACATGGCCTTGGTCCCAATCCCCTTGGTCGTGGTTGGCTCAACGATCGGCCGCTACTATCACTCACGCGACGCGACAATGGCCCGCGCGGCCAGGGGCCTCGGGCAAGTTGGATGGTCGCTGCGCCCGCGTTACCTGATCCTGGACCTGTCGCTGGCGGTTCTGACGTTCACCGTCTCGGCAATCGCGCTCTGGAGTCTGTGGAGTGCCATGGGCTTGACCCTGATCACGATCGCAGTCTCCTGCGGGATGACCCGCATGCTCCCGCGGTTCAGCAGCGTCTACGTCCGCATCCTCACGGCGCGAGTGACGAAGAGGATCAGCGAGTTGAGACAGACGACCACCCCAGCTGCACCGGCTCCTACTCCCAAGCATGCGGCGACCCCTCACAGTCCGCCTTCAGCCGACAACACCAGCATGCTTCCACCCGCATCGGTCAGGTTTGCCCCGTCCCCCGAGTGACAGAGTCCCTTACTCGGCCTTAGGGCGGCCGCGGCGGGGCAGGGAGCCCACGTCCTTGGGCAACCGCCCCGCCCGACGGAGTGCCTCACGCAGCAGGAGTTCCATCTGGGCATTCACCGAGCGCATGTCGTCGGCAGCCCAGCGCGCGATGGCGTCGTGAACGGCCGGGTCCAGCCGCAGCAGGACCGACTTGCGCTCCGACGCCATCACGCCTCATCACCACCCATGGCTCACGTGTAGAGCGAGCCGGTGTTGATGACGGGGGTGACCCGCGAGTCGCCCGTCAGGACCACGAGCAGATTGGAGACCATCGCGGCCCGCCGCTCATCGTCCAGCGTCACCACGGCGTTGGCCTCCAACCGCTCCAGCGCATTCTCGACCATTGAGACGGCTCCCTCGACGATCTTCTCCCTGGCCGCGATGATGGCGGCGGCCTGCTGGCGCTGCAGCATCGCCTGTGCGATCTCCGGCGCGTAGGCGAGCGACGAGATGCGGGTCTCGACCACCTCCAGTCCAGCGATCGCGATGCGGGCCGCCACCTCGTCGGCAAGCTCGCCCGCAACGAGTTCAGTGGAACCACGCAGGCTCTCCTCCCCCGGCGCGGCGTTGTCGTAGGGATGACTGGTGGCGACGTGGCGCAGGGCCGACTCCGACTGCACGGCGACGAACTCGTCGTACTTCTCGACGGCGAACACCGACTTGGCGGTGTCGGCCACCTGCCAGACGACGATGGCGGCAATGTTCACCGGGTTGCCGTCGGCGTCGTTCACCTTGAGCTCGTTCGTCTCGAAGTTGCGGACCTTGACCGACACCTTCTTCTTCGTGGTGAACGGAACCGTCATCAGGAGGCCGGAGCGCCGGATCGTGCCGATGTAGCGGCCGAAGAACTGCACCACCTTGGTGTCCCCGGGGCTGATGATCGTCAGCGCCGAGTACATGACCGATGCCACGATCAGTCCGACGATGGCGAGGAACATGCGCAGCCCACCCGGCTCCTCGGCATCGAGCGCGATGGCGGCCACGATGAACTGCCAGACGGAGACGCCGAGGACGATGAGGGCAAGGAAGAACGCGAGGATGCCGTCCAGGTACCAGGCCTTCTTCTCCTCGACGTCGACGCGCACGCCCTCGCGGCCGACGGGCCTGCCGTGCGGGGCACCACCCAGGGAGTCACCGCTGGCATCGGTGTTCGGGGCCGGGTTCTTCGGGGTGTTCATGTCGCGTCCTTCCGCGTCGATACAGATAGCAATCTGATATCAGATTAGCACTTCCATGGATCTCCTCCAAGCGCCGCCCGGCCGTCGCGGCACCAAGGGCGGGCGTGCCGGCGACCGCATAGGATCGGGTTCCATGAGGGGTTTCCACAAGCCGGTGAAGAGGCCGGGCGACATCGTCGAGACGCTTGGCGCAGCGGGGGGCGACCCGGCGGATGGGAATGCGCTCGCGCACGACACCGCCTCCTCCCTCCTGCACCGTGTCCGGCAGGCCCAGGACCCGCAGATCGTGGACGCCGTCATCGCATATGCCGACGCCCACGGCATCGACGACGTCGCCGAGCTGTGGTTCGGCAGCGCGGCAGACACCCTTCCGGGTGCCCTGTGGCGGCTGTACCTGCTGCGTCACACGGTCGCGCTGGCACCGGAGGCGGCCGGCTTCCGGTTCCGACGCGGCCTCGAGGTGGACACCGTCGGCCAGGCGATCGCAGGCGCCGCGAACACACCGACCCCGCAGGAGGTCGTGGACCTGGCCACGGAGATCCTGCGCGGGGCCTTTGCAGGCGACTTCGCCGTCGCCCTGGAGCGCGCCTCGGGATTCGCACGCGTCATGTCCGAGGGGTCCAGCGAACTGGCCGGCGGTGAGATCGACCCCGGGCGCCTTGAGGAGGAGTCACGCCGGGCAGACGGCTTCGCCGAGATGTCCAAGGAACTGATGCTCGCAGCCCGGCTCTGGCGCGACGACCGGTTGTTCTGAGCCGCTACAATCGACGATGCCGGGCCGCGGTAACCCCGGGCTCCAACATTCGCCGCCCAGAGCGGCCACGCGCCGAGAGGCGTTCTGCGGCCCGGCTTCACGTTCTCCCGGGCAGCGTCTGGCCGGGCCCCCCTGATCTTGTTCAGACCTCGAATGAGGAGCATCCCATGGAGAAGGCCACCCTGGACACCGGCTGGACGGTCGCTTGCCTCACCCCGGCGCCCTCGCGGCTGACCAACGGGCCGGTGCCGGCCACAGTCCCCGGGAGCGTACATGTCGACCTGATGGCCGCCGGCGTGATCGACGATCCGTATCGGGACGCCGTCGAGGCCGACCAGGCCTGGATGTTCGACGTCGACTGGCGCTACGCCACGACCCTGGCCCCGGAGGCACTCGATCTGTCGCCCGTCGGCCCCGAGGAGAGGGTCGAGCTGCTCTTCGAGGGGCTGGACACCGTCGCCACGGTCCGGTTCGGGGGCACCGAGCTCGGCAGATCGTTCAACATGCATCGGAGCTACCGCTACGACGTGAGCGGCCTGCTGGATGGGAAGGCGCAGACTCTCGAGGTAGACCTGACGTCGGCCACCCGGTATGCCTCTGCGGAACGCGAACGGCTCGGCGACCGACCCAACGCGTATTCCACACCGTACAACTTCATCCGAAAGATGGCCGCGAGCTTCGGCTGGGACTGGGGCCCGGACCTGCGCACCGCGGGCGTGTGGAAGCCCGTCCGGCTGCAGCGCTGGCACACCGCCCGGTTCGACCGGGTCCGTCCGCTGGTCACCGTGGCCGACGGCGTAGGTCGGGTCGAGGTACACGTGGACCTGGCCCGCATCAAAGATCTCCCCCTCGAGATCACGGCCTCGGTGCTGGGCCACAGGTCCAGCATCAACGTGCCGTCGGGCCAGACCCGGGCGACCGTGAGCCTTGAGGTGCCGGATGCGCCGATTTGGTGGCCGACCGGCCACGGTGAACAGCCCTTGGCCGATCTGGATGTGACGCTCAGCCTGGCCGGTGGGGAACTCGACCACTGGTCGAGGCGAATCGGTTTTCGCACCGTCCGGCTGGACACCGGCACCGACGAGTTCGGCACACGTTTCACCCTGGAGGTCAACGGTCGCCCGATGTTCGCCAAGGGCGCCAACTGGATCCCCGACGACCACTTCCTCACCCGGATCACCCCCGAACGGGTCCGAAGGCGTCTGGACCAGGCGCTCGGCGCGAACATCAACCTCATCAGGGTGTGGGGCGGCGGCATCTTCGAGAGCGACGCCTTCTACGACGCCTGCGACGAGCGGGGCATCCTCGTGTGGCAGGACTTCCTGCTCGCCTGCGCGGCATACCCGGAGGAGGCCCCGCTCTGGGGTGAGATCGAGGCCGAGGCCCGCGAGAACGTCGTGAGGCTGATGTCACATCCGGCCCTTGCACTCTACAACGGCGGCAACGAGAACCTGTGGGGTCACGAGGACTGGGGTTGGCAGGAGAAGTTGGGTGACCTGACCTGGGGTGGGCGCTACGCCCTGGAGCTGTTTCCCGCGATGGTCGCCGAACTGGACCCCACCCGCCCGTACAGCGCGAACAGCCCGGTGAGCCCCGGCGCACGCCCCGACCAGGTCCATCCGAACGACCCCGATCATGGCACGCATCATGAGTGGGAGGTGTGGAACCGGGTCGACTACACGCACTACCGTGATGCCATCCCGCGCTTCTGCTCCGAGTTCGGCTTCCAGGCCCCGCCGACCTGGCGGACCCTGACCGACTGGGTCGCCGCAGACGACGGCGGTGCGTTGATCGACGCCGAGGACCCGAAGACACAGGCCACCTTCCTCGTCCACCAGAAGGCCGAGAACGGCAACGCCAAGCTCGACGCAGGCATGGCACCGCATCTGGGCGTCCCGGATGATTTCCAGACCTGGCACTGGGCGACCCAGCTCAACCAGGCACACGCCATCACCTGCGCCATCGACCACTATCGCAGTTGGTGGCCACGCACGGCCGGCGCCATCGTCTGGCAACTCAACGACTGCTGGCCGGTCACCTCCTGGGCGGCCATCGACTACGAGGAGCGCCCGAAGCCCCTCTGGTATGCGCTGCGCCATGCGAACGCGCCACGGCGCCTGGTGTTCGGAACCAGGGACGAGTCGCTCACTGTCACGGTCATCAACGACACCGATGAGCACTGGCGTGGGACGCTCGCACTGCGCCGCGAGGAACTCGATGGCACATTGCTGGCCAGGCGGGAGCAACCGGTCGACGTGCCGGCCCGGGCCGTGGTCACGTTCGCGATCGAGCCGGCCCTTGCCGCTCCCTCGGACCCGCACAGTGAGATCCTGATCGCCGACCTGGACGAGGTGACCGGCCTGCGCACCTTCGTGCCCGATGTCGAACTCGCACTCGACCCCGACCCCGTCGACGTCACCGTGGAGGAGTCGGCCGATGGCTACTTGGTGCTCATCCACGCGCGCACCCTCGCCAAGGACGTCACCCTCTGCGTCGACCGGATCGCACCCGATGCCGTCGTCGACGAGTCGATGATCACAGTCCCCGCGGGCCGGACCGCAAGCTTCTTCGTCTCCACCTCGGCCCGTGGCGTCGCCGACCTTCTGGGCCGGGCACCGGTGCTCAGGATGTCCAACGACCTGCCGCGCGCCTCCGTGGGGGGCCGGTGAGCAACCCGGTCTCCGGAGGCTAGATCAGGACGACAGGGGCGCTGGCCCAGCCGCCGAGCGGCCGCTCGGCCCGCACCCCCTTGATGTGGGGGTCGAGCAAGAAGTCCCTCGTGGCGTCGAGGAGTTCCTCGAACAGGACCCGCAACTCGAGCCGGGCAAGGGGACGCCCGGGGCACACGTGCGGGCCGGCGCCGTAGACGAGGTTGTACCTCGCGTGGTCCTCGGGCGCATAGCGGGTCCGGTCCGGGAAGACGCGCGGGTCCCGGTTGGCGTTCGTCCAGTCCACAAGGACCCGTTCCCCCTTGTGTACCGGCATTCCGCCGATGGTGCAGTCCGACGTCGCCAACCTCCGGTTGCTCACGAACGGGTCATCGATGCGCAACAGTTCCTCGAGCGCGCCGTCCAACGCGGCGGGTGAATGACGGCGCGCCCGGATGTCGGCCTCGATGTCGGGATCTGCCGCCATCTGGTGGGCGATGACGCCGATGCAGAGAGCCATCGATCCGAGGTCGCCACCCGTCCAGTTCCGCAGGATGGATACCAGTTCGGCCCGGTTCAGGAGCCTGCCTTCGACGCGCTCCCGCAGCAACTCGTCCGTGACGTCCTCGGGATCGTCGTCGCGGCGGTCCATGCGTGGGGCGATCACGCGGCCGATGATGTCGTCGAAGTGATCGGCCGCGGCCCGGGTCCGGTCGATGTCACGGGACCTCGTGGCCTCGGCGTTCTCGACGATCCAGCCGATCAGCTCCTCCTCGAGCTCCGTCGGCCAGCCCAGCCAGGCGAGCATGACCTGGACTGCGTAGCGATAGCCGAGTTCCTGGGTGAAGTCGACGGCTGTTCCTCGCGCCAGGCCCGCCACCAAGCTCCTGGCCACAGCACGAGCCGGCGGCTCAAGAACCGCCATCCGACGCGCGGTGAAGTACTTGTCGACAACGGCCCGGTAGACGCGATGCTCGTGGCCGTCCATGCCGTTGGGTACCTGGAGGAAGCGGGACACCGCGCTTGAGAACCGCCTCGGGTCGGTGACCACCTCGAACACCTCCGGATGCCCGGAGACACGTACGACTTCGCCGTCTCGGAGCGTGGGCTGGTGGCCGATGTCTGCGGCGCCGGTCTCGAACGGTTGGCTCACAGGGGTCACATTACCCGCGCCGATCCGGCAAGGGGCGTCACTCGCTGCGCAGCGCCTCCACCGGGTCCTTGCGGGAGGCCGCGGAGGCGGGAATGAGTCCGGCGAGGAACGTCAGGCCCATGCTGACCGCGACGAGGATCAGGCCGGCCTGCCAGGGCAGGATCGCGACGTTGGGGATGCCCCAGCGACCGTAGACGATGGCGTTGGCGGGGATGGTCAGCAACAACGTCGCACCGATGCCGAGCACGCCCGCGATGAAGCCGACGATCAGCGTCTCGGCGTTGAACACGCGCCTGATGTCCCGCTTCGATGCCCCGACCGATCGTAGGATGCCGATCTCCTTGCGCCGCTCCAGCACCGAGATGTAGGTGATGACGCCGATCATGATCGACGACACGATCAACGAGATGGACACGAACGCGGTCAGGACATAGCTGATGACGTTGATGATGTCGGTGACCGAACTCATCAGCGTGCCGACGATGTCGGTGAACGAGATCACCTTGTCGTCGTTGCCCGCCGCCTTCGCGTCGGCGTTGTACTGGTCCAGGATCGAGATGACCTTCGCCTTGGAGTCGAAGTCCTTCGGGAAGATGTCGATGCGGTAGGGCTCCGCCAGGTCTGCGTACCCCAGCTTCGTGAGGTTGCCGGTGTAGGAACTCTGGGGGGTGGCGATCATGGAGACGAGCAGTTCGCGAAGGTCGTCGGAGCTCATGTTCATCTTGAAGGCGCTCTTGAAGGCCTCCTGGTCGATGCCCATCGCATCCGACATGTTGGCGGCGAGTTGCCCCATGGCCTGATCCATGGCCTTGCCGATCTGCGTACGGAGTGAGGCGCCGATCTGGGTGGTCAGCTGCTTGGAGACCGCGGTCATCGCCTGCTGCATGTAGCTGCCGATTGCCTGCTGAATCTGGTTCTGGACGTCGCCCATGGCACCTGCGAGCTGGCCCTGCATCGCGTCGACGCCGGCCTGGATCTGCTTCTGCACCGCGGCCGTGATGCCGCCCACGAGCTGGTCGGTGAAATTGCCGCCGAGCTGTTCGAGGCCGGCCCGGACGCCGTCGAACATCCCCTGGGCATCCGCGGTGATCTCCTTCGCCGCATCGGATTCCATGAACACCGGGAAATTCGTCCGCACATCGGCCGCATCGACACCCTCTGCGACGGCCCACGCGAGATAGCCCTGGACGAGCCGATCGGCCAGGGCCTGAGCCTGTTCCCTGTCGACGCCGAAGTCGACGCCCTCCCCCAGACCAGTCAGGTCGATGCTCTTCAGGATCTCCTGGAAGTCGATGTTCTTGACGAGCGCTCCCATGTCGAGGGAACCGAGCGCACCGGACAGGTCGAGGGAGCCGACAACGCCGGACAGGTCGAGGGGCGGCAGAGTTGCCGGGTCGATGTTGATGGCGGACGCGTCGAGCCCGCCCATCGACAGGTTGAGTGCGGACGGGTCCAGTCGAAGCTTCGATTGGTCGAACTTGAACGCCTGCTTGATCGCGTTCTCGTCGATGCTGATCAGGGAGGCGAGATCGAAGTCGCTGCGCTCCGGGTTCTCCTTCTCGTCGCTGAATGTCCGGCCGGTGAAGACGTTCTCGTCAGGATGTGCCAACTGGTAGCGGACGATGTCGGTGTCGGCGGCCTGTGCGATGAGGTGCTTGGTCAACGCGGGCGTGTAGTAGATGCCGGGCGTGAGCGCGCTCGGGGTGGAGGCGTCCTTCACCCTGACGATGCCGGTGACGTGCAGGTCCTCCCCGGCGTCCACGAGGTTCTGCATGAACGACTTGTCGTCGCCCTTGTCGGTCCACACCCCGAACCGGTCCGACTTTACGTACCGGTCCGCGGCCGTGATCAACTTGAACTGCGCACCCATGATCTGGTCGTAGGTGATGTCCTCGGGCGGGCCGGGAGAGGTGACCGTCTTGTTGTCTGCGACCTGCTGCACCATCTTGTCGAGTTCGGCCGGGTCGCGCAGACCCATCGCATACAGGACGATGTCGGGCAGCCCGCCGCTCGGGGCGAGCACCACGACCACTTCGTCGCGGTTGCTGGGCCAGCGGCCGGTCACGACGTCGAACTGGTTGTTCAACAACGACGCGTCGTCGAACAGCTCGTGGAAGATGTCGGTGCTCATCGCCGAAGCCAGCGGGCTGCTCGCCGACGCCGTCCCGAAGCCGAGGGAGGCGAACGTCTGGTCCGGGTTGACCTGGCGCACGCCGTCGGTGGTGTCCGAGCTGAAGATCTGCGGGGTGACGTTGTAGCTGTACTGGATCGACTGGACGTGGTCCTGGATACCGCCGCCGCCCGCGTCGAAGAACCGTTTGAGGGAGCCCAGGTCGTTGGAGCCGACGCCCGAGAACATCTTGCCGAGCGTCTGGATCTCGCGGACCTTGCCGGGCGGGACCGGCTCGTCGCTGCCGTGCCGCAGGTCCTGCGACGCGGTGAAGAACGACGTCATGTCCATGCTCTGGGAGAAGATGACGAGCGGGTATTCGGCCAGGGTGTCCTGTTCGACGCTCTTGATGTAGGCGTTGACGCCGTTCGCAAGGGCCAGGATCGCGGCGATGCCGATGATGCCGATGCTGCCCGCGAAGGACGTCATCAGCGTGCGGCCCTTCTTCGTCATCAGGTTGCTGAACGACAACCCGATGGCGGTCAGGAACGACATCGCAGTACGGCGCGTGCGACCATGCACCGGCGGCTGTTCGAGCGCCGGGTCGAACGGGTTCGAGTCGCCCTCGATGGCGCCGTCACGCAGATGCACGGTCCGGGTGGCGTACTGCTCGGCCAGCTCCGGGTTGTGGGTGACCATGATCACCAACCGGTCCGCCGCTATCACGGTGAGCAGCCCCATGATCTGCTCGCTGGTGGTGCTGTCGAGCGCCCCCGTCGGCTCGTCGGCCAGCAGGATCTCGGGGTCGTTGATCAGCGCCCGAGCGATTGCGACCCGCTGCATCTGCCCGCCCGAGAGCTGTCCGGGCCGCTTGTGCGCGTGCTCCCGAAGCCCCACCTCGGCCAGGGCGTCCAGCGCGCGACGCCTGCGCTCCGCCCGGGAGACACCGGCCAGCGTCAGCGCCAACTCGACGTTGCCCACGACGCTCTGGTGCGGAATCAGGTTGTAGCTCTGGAACACGAACCCGATGCGGTTGTTGCGGTAGGTGTCCCAGTCGCGAGCCTTGTAGTCGCGCGTGTCCACATCGTCGATGACGAGCGTGCCCGAGTCGTAGTGGTCCAGCCCGCCGACGATGTTCAGCAGCGTCGTCTTGCCCGACCCCGAAGGCCCCAGGATGGCGACGAACTCGTTGTCACGGAACGACAGCGACAGGTCGTCGAGGGCGACCTGCGTGAAGTCGCCCGTCCGGTACGCCTTCCGGACGTCACGAAGTTGCAGCACGCAGGAGCCTTCCATTGGATGGGCCGAACAATCACGGCCGGTTCATCCAGAGTACGCGAGCCCCCAAGCCACTCGGGACCTGCGTCAGGCGCGCTGGACGGCCCCGAATCGCTCCACCGCGACGGCGACCGCGGCCTGCCGGGCCTCCGCAGCCTCGGCGTCGGTCAGGGTGCGGCCGGCCCGGAACCTGAGCGCGAACGCCAGCGACTTCCTGCCCTCGCCCACCTGGTCCCCGTGGTACACGTCGAACAGCGAGATCGACTCGAGCAGAGCACCGGCTCCCTCGACCAACGCGTCGCGCACCGCGGCGGCCGGGGTGGCCTCGTCCACGATCAGGGCGACGTCCTCCTTCGCCAACGGGAACGCGGACAAGGACGAGATGGTGCCCGATCCGGGGGCCGAACCGATCAGTGCCCCGAGGTCCAGCTCGACGGCGCAGGTGCGCTCCGGAAGGCCGTAGGACCTGATCACGTCTGGGTGCAGCTCGCCGGCATGACCGACGACGACGTCGCCGGAGATCAGCCTGGCGCAACGGCCCGGGTGCCACGGCATCGTCGCGTCGTCGTTCTCCCGGCGCAGCCGGATGCCGATACTCGCGGCGGCAGCCTCCGCCAATGCGACGACGTGCGTCCAGTTCGCCTTGACGACGGGACCCCGCCAGCCTGCCGGGAGCCAGTTGCCGGTTACCACGGCTGCCAAGGTCTCGGGCTGGTCCGGGAGGGCCGCCTCCAGCGCGGCCAGATCGTCGGCCGAGGGACGGAAGGCCACGCTCGGGCGTGGTGCCGCGGGGCGATCGGCGCCCCGGTAGACGGCACCGCGCTCGAACAGTGCCAGGTCGTCGAGGCTGCGCGAGGTGTTCCTTGCAACCGCCTTGAACAGCCCGGGCAGCAATGTGCTGCGCAGGAACGGGTGGGTGTCGTCCAGCGGGTTCGCCAGTCGCACCAGGTCCGTCCGCACATCGCCCGCGGGCACCCCCAGGCGCCTGACATCGTCCGAGGAGATGAACGGCAGACTCAGCACCTCCGTGAACCCGAGCGCGGCCACCGCCGACATGGCGACGCGGCGGTCGCGCTGGTACCTGGTCAGACCCCTGCCGGGCGGCGGCACGGGGATGCGCAGGCCGATCTTGTCGTACCCGAACTTGCGGCCGACCTCCTCGACGATGTCGTACGGGTCGACCAGGTCGGGCCGCCATGTGGGCGCATCGACGGTCAGGGAGTCGCCCAGCGCGGTGACACCGCAGCCGGACGCCTGCAGGATGCGCACGGATTCGGCCACGGGGACCTCCGCCCCCAGGATCGCGGAGATCAGGCCGGCCCGCAGGTTGACCCGGTGCCTGACCGGCGGTTGGCCGACGACGGTGTACTCGGACAGGACCCGGCCTCCGCCGTGTGTCACGAGCAGGTCCGCGGCCCTGCGGGCTGCCGCGTAGGGCAATCCCGGGTCGACTGTGCGCTCGAAGCGCTTGGACGCCTCCGACGGCAGGCCGTGGCGGCGGAATGAGCGGGACACCGTGGCCGGGTCGAAATGCGCAGCCTCGAGCACGATGGACGTGGTGTTGCCGCTCACCTCGGTGGTCTCGCCGCCCATGACGCCGGCCATGCCGATGGCGCCGGAATCGTCGGTGATCAGAAGGTCGTCGGCCGTCATGGTCCGGTCCACACCGTCGAGAGTGCGCAACTGCTCCCCCTCCGCGGCCAGCCGGACCCGGATCGGGCCCTGCAGCCTGGCGGCATCGTAGGCGTGCAGAGGCTGCCCGGACTCGAGCATGACGTAGTTGGTGACGTCGACCGCTAGCGAGATGGCGCGCACGCCGGAGGCCTTCAGCCGGTCCGTGATGAACTTGGGCGACGGCGCCGCCGGGTCGATGCCGTCGATGGTCAGCGCCACGAAGGCCGTGCAACGCTCCGATTCGAGCACCACCGGGTAGCCGCCGACGGTGGGGTCAGGCATCCCAGAGGCGTACGGGTCCTCGAAGGACACACCCGCAGCCACGGCCGCCTCTCGTGCCAGCCCACGCATGGAAAGGCCGTGGCTGAGGTCGGGCGTCACCTCGAGTTCCAGCACCTCGTCCCTGGTCCACAGCACATCCAGCGCAGAGTCGCCGGGCACCGCCTTCGTCGCCGGGGGAAGCACGATGATGCCGTCGTGGTCGTCACCGAGCCCGAGCTCGCGCTCGGAGCAGATCATGCCGTCGGAGACGTGGCCGTACGTCTTGCGTGCCGAGATTTCGAAACCGCCCGGCAGGACGGTTCCCGGCAGGCACACGACCACGAGGTCTCCGGCCTCGAAGTTGTGGGCGCCGCAGACGATGCCGCGGGATGCCGGGTACTCGTCCGTGGTGGGATCGTTGAGGTCGCCGACGTCCACGCGGCACCAACGAATGGTCTTGCCGTTCTTCTGCGGCTCGTCGACGAACGAGAGCACCCGTCCGATCACCAGGGGACCGGACACGTCGGGTCCTGTCGCGACGATGCGCTCGACGGTCAGGCCGAGGTTGGTGAACCTGTCGGCGATCGCGGCGGTGTCGCCGGGCAGCGTGACGAGTTCGCGGAGCCACGAGATCGGGGCCTTCATCGGACACCTCCAAGCAGGGAACGGCTGAAGCGGATATCGCCCTCGACGAAGTCGCGCAGGTCGGGGGCGCCCGACCGGAACATGACCGTGCGGTCCACGCCCATGCCGAACGCGAAACCGGAGTAGACGTCCGTGTCGATGCCGCAGGCCTGCAGCACGCGCGGGTTCACCACCCCACAGCCGCCCCACTCGATCCAGCCCTCGCTGCGGCAGGTGCGGCACGGCGCATCGGGGTTGCCGACGGAGGCGCCGTGGCACACGAAGCACTCCATGTCGACCTCCGCCGAGGGTTCGGTGAACGGGAAGTAGTGCGGCCGCATGCGGGTGTTGACGTCGCCGAACATGGCGCGGGCGAAGTGGTCGAGCACTCCGCGCAGGTCGGCCATGGAGATGCCCTTGTCCACGACGAGGCCCTCGAGCTGGTGGAAGACCGGCAGGTGCGTGGCGTCGTACTCGTCGGCCCGGAACACCTTGCCGGGGCTGACCACGTAGAGCGGCAGGTCACGGCTCAGCAGGGCACGGATCTGGACGGGTGAGGTCTGGGTGCGCATGAGCTTGCCAGCGGTCGGCGGGTCGATCCAGAGGGTGTCCTGCTCACCCCGCGCCGGATGATCGGGGGCCAGGTTGAGCGCGTCGAAGTTGTACCACTCGGCCTCCAACTCAGGCCCTTCGGCGACCTCCCAGCCCATTGAGACGAACACGTCGCACATCTCGTCCATCAGGCTGGTGATCGGGTGCAGCGCTCCCTGCGGTGCGAGTTCGACGGGCAGTGTCATGTCGACTCGTTCGGCGACAAGGGCCTGTGCGAGTTCCTCGGCGGCCAGCGCGTCCTGCCTGGCGGCAATCGCCTGGTTGAGCGCACCCCTGGCCCGGCCGATGCGCGCCCCGGCCTCCTTGCGTTCAGTGGATGCAAGGGCGCCGATGGCGCGGTTGGCGAACGCCAGCGGCGACTTGTCGCCGGCATGGTCCAGGCGCGCCTGCTTCAGTTCAGCAGTGCTCGAAGCGGCCGCCACGGCCGCAAGCGCGGCCTCGAGGAAGGAGTCCACGGTTGCCTCGTCGAGCGGACCCTCCGGCCGCGGATCGAGTTCGTCATTGGGCCCGGGCATGGGTCCTCCTCACTTCTGCGTTCTCACTACTTCGTTGCGTCTTGAGTGCCCCGGCGCTGGGCCGAGGCGGTCTGGTACAAACAGATGGCGGCCGCGCTCGACAGGTTCAGGCTCTCGGCCGCCCCCCACATTGGCACGGCCACCACGCGGTCCGCCAGTCGCACGTCTTCGGCGGGGAGGCCCCAGGCCTCGTTCCCCATGATCCAGGCAGTCGGCCGGGCCAGCCCACCGCCGGCCGCGAGCAGGTCCAGTTCGTCCCCCCCGCCGTCGGCCGCGAGCACCTGGAGCCCACGCCCCCTCACGAACTCGACGGCCTCGGCCAGGGTCACGCCGGTGACGATGGGCAGGTGGAACAGGCTTCCGACCGTGGACCGCACCGTCTTCGGGTTGTGGATCTCCACCGAACCGGTCGTGAGGATCACCGCATCGGCCCCGAACGCGTCGGCGCAGCGGATGACCGTTCCGGCGTTGCCCGGATCCCGGACCTGGGCGCAGATGACAACGAGACGAGGGTCGACGAGTCCGTCGAGCGTGAAGCTGAGCTGGCGGCAGACCGCCACGATGCCCTGCGGCGTGACGGTGTCGCTCAGCTGCCGCATCTGGGACTCATCGGCACGCCACACCTTCACGTCGCGGCCGGCCAACAGGTCCAGATGCCTCTCCGCGTCGTCGACGATGACCTCCTCGACCACGCCCGGCGCCGCGAGCGCCTCCCTGACCGCCTGGCGCCCCTCCACGAGGAAACGCCCGGTCAGGTCGCGCCCGCGCCGGTTCGTCAGACGACGAACGAAACGCAGCGCACCGACACTCAGGTCGGGCACTGCGTTTCTGGTCGGGTGCTGATTCACCTTCAGGCCGAGGCGACGGCCTGGTTGTCCTTGGCGACCACGACGAGGGCCTGGAAGGCCGCGGCGTCGCTGACTGCCAGCTCTGCCAGGATCTTGCGGTCCACCTCGACACCTGCGTTGCGCAGGCCGTTGATGAACCGGTTGTAGGTCATGCCCTCCGCGCGGGCCGCAGCGTTGATGCGCTGGATCCACAGACCGCGGAAGTCGCCCTTCTTGGCGCGACGGTCGCGGTAGGCGTAGGTCTGCGAATGCAGAATCTGTTCCTTCGCCTTGCGGTACAGCCTCGAACGCTGCCCACGGTAGCCGGAGGCCTGCTCGAGGACCTCACGGCGCTTCTTCTGCGCATTCACAGAACGCTTGACGCGTGCCATGTCTAACTCCTTGCTGTGGGCCGGATCTCACACCCGGCGGTTGATCGGGTGTGTTCAGCGGCCCTTGCTGCCGCCAAGGAGACGCTTCGCCTGGCCGAGATCGGCGGCAGCCACGTCCTTGGTGCCCTTGAGGCGACGCAGTCGCGTCGCGGGCTTGTGCGAGTTGAGGTGGCCGAGGTTGGCCCTGCGGTGCCGCAGCTTGCCCGAACCGGTCAGCTTGAACCGCTTCTTGGCACCCGAATGCGTCTTCATCTTCGGCATTGGTGTCTCCTTAAATGGTTGCGAACGACCCGTGTCACAGGTCGATGTCGGGGTCCATGTTGTCCGCGGGCCCACGCTTCTTCTTCACTGCCTGGTGGGACGCGCGGTGCGCGGCCTCCTGGGCCTTCTCCGCCTCGGCGGCGGCCTTGCGGTCCGCGATCCGGCGGTCACGGTCAGCGACCGCCTCCACCTTGGCCTCGGTCTTCTTCCTCGACGGTCCGAGCACCATCAGCATGTTGCGCCCGTCCTGCTTCGGCGTCGACTCCACATAGCCGAACTCGGCCACGTCGTCGGCGAGCCGCTGCAGCAACTGGATGCCCAGCTCCGGGCGTGACTGCTCACGTCCCCGGAACATGATGGTGATCTTCACCTTGTCGCCGCCCTTGAGGAACCGCACGACGTGACCCTTCTTGGTCTCGTAGTCGTGCTTGTCGATCTTCAGGCGCAGCTTCATCTCCTTGGTGATGGTGTTCGTCTGGTTCTTGCGGGCATCGCGAACCTTCTGCGCGGCCTCGTACTTGAACTTGCCGTAGTCCATCAACTTGCAGACCGGCGGGCGGGCCTGCGGCGCCACCTCGACCAGATCGAGATCGTGCTCCGCCGCCAGACGCAGGGCGTCCTCGACGCGTACGATGCCGACCTGCTCGCCGGCGGGGCCGACGAGCCGGACTTCTGGTACTCGGATGCGATCGTTGATCCGTGGTTCAGTGCTGATGGGTCCCTCCAAGGACTTGTCGTTGGCTGTAGAACAGCAGAAAGGCCTCCGCGGATGCGAAGGCCTGAGGCGCGCGGAACCATCCGCGCTTCCGTGACCCGGCGGCCGGAGCCGCATCGGGTGGGAGTACAGGCCTCCACTTGACGGATCAACCGTACGGCTGATCAATTGCCGTTACAGCATAGTCGCCGGCCACGCCGCACCCAAATCGCCCGGCCAGGACCGGGGCCTGCTCATCCGGTGCCGGGCCCTTGCTTCCCGGGTGTCGCCGTCCCAACCCAGGCGAAGTCGCCGTCATCGAACTCCACCAGGCGGAAACCGCCGGCCAGTTGCTCCAGCAACTCACGCGAGATGACGAACGGGACGGGTCCGGCGACGTCGAGCAGCAACTGGTCCGCTCCGGCCTCGGGGACCGTCGCAGCCAACTCATCGAGGTGGCACAGGATTGGGCGGGCGCCCGCATGCCAGGCCTCCATGGAGTCCAGGCCGGTGAACGCGAGCAGCGCCGAGCCGTCATCGTCGCCGATCGTGACCGCGGCCATCTCGGCTTGCCTGTCGGGGTCTTGCTCCATGGTGTCGTCACCGCTCGCGACGATCGGCATGAGCAACCGCGACGTGCACAGTGCCACGACGGCCCTGAGGTAGCCGACGTTGTCGGAGGCTCTTGCGATGACGTCGCGGGTGAGTGCGTCGGCCTCTCCCCGGTCCCCGGCGAAGCGGGCGCTGGGCTGGGCGAGCCGGTGCAGGTGATCCATGCAGGAGAGGTTAGCTGCGTGTGGGCGGGTAGGGCACCCCGACGAGTTCCTCGGATGTGCAAAGCTGGATGCCATGCATCCCGCCCTCTTCGTGACCATTGGCGTCATGGTCTTCGTGGTCGCCGTCTCCGCGGGCCTCTGGGCGCGCCGCCCCGGTGCCCGACCCATCATCGGCGGGGTCGGTGGGCTGCTCGCGCTCGCCGGCGTCCAGCTACTGGGGCTCATGGACCTGCTCTACAACGGCGTCATGAGCCTCGTGGACTGGGTTGCCCGCACCGCCTGGAGCACCACGATGTCCTGGGGTGCTGGTCTGCTCGCCGGAGGTCTCGTGCTGCTCGTGGTCGCACGGTTCCTGAAGTCCGCCCCGCTCGCGGCGGACAAGCCCTCACCCAAGGTCAAGGCGGCACCTGCACAGCGGCCGCCTGCGCCGGTGACCACCGGCGCCAAGCCCCCGACGGCTGCCGTCCAGTCCCCGAAGCCGGGTGTGGACGCGGAGGATGCCGAGATCGAGGCACTCCTGCGCAAGCGCGGCATCATGTGAACAACGACGCAGGCTGACCGCCGCAGGAAGACCGTGGTCGTCAGTCCGTCGGCTCGTCCGTCAGGTTCGGCACCTCGTCGAGCGTGACCCCCTTCGACGTGGCGCCGTTGGCCTTCAGCCACGCCCGGAGGTCGCGCATCTTCCGACGCGCACCTGCGCCCTCCATCTGCTGGATGGACAACACCGCCCTGCGACGGATGCCCCCCGAGCCGTCCTTGACGAGCAGGTACGCCCAGGCGTCCCCCTGCCGGAGCCTGAGGCCCGCGATCTCATCGATGCGGAAACGCCTGACGACGGGCCCGTTGCGGACCACGACGCCGTCCTCGTCGGCCCACAGGCGCGAGTAGCCGATCGACATCATGGCGCCGATCATGAACAGAAGGAAGAACAGGAGTGTCGCCGCCTGAGGCCAAGTCATGCGCGATCTGATCTCCGGACCAATCGCATACCAGCCGAACATGGCCGACATCATCAGCACCATGGAACCGACTATTGCCACCATCAGGACCCCGGTGCTGGTGAAGACGAGCCGGGCGGGAACCTCCTGCTCGGCCGACACCTCAGGGATGCCATCGGGCCCTGGGCCATCCGATTCGCTCACAGCCTGCACGACCTCAACTCGGTCAGCAGGATGCCGCGGGCCCCCGCGTCGAACAGACGGTCCATCAAGAGGTGCGCACCCTTCTTCGGGACCAGCACCCGGACCGCGACCCAGCCATCCTTGGCGATGCTGGACACGGTCGGCCCGTTCACCCCACCGGCCAGCGCCGTCGTGGCGGGCAGATTCCGTTCCTCGACGTTGTAGTCCATCATCAGAAAATTGTGCGCGACCAGCACGCTCTCCAGTCGCGTCTGAAGTCCCTCCAGTCCCACTGGCGCGAGGCCGCTGCCGCGGCGGATCAGGATTGCCTCCGAGTGACAGATCGCGTCCCCGAACAGCTCCAGTCCCGCCCTGCGCAGCGTGGTGCCGGTGTCGACGACGTCGGCGACCACGTCGGCCACACCGAGTCGGATCGCGGACTCGACCGCCCCGTCGAGCCTGACCAGCGTGGAGTCGATGCCCTGCTCCCTGAGCCACGCGCCGAGCAGCCCCGGGTAGGAGGTGGCGATGCGCTTGCCGGCGAGGTCCTTGACGGTCAACTCGGCGCCCTCCGGCGCGGCGAACCTGAAGCGGCTGCCGCCGAACCCGAGCTCCATGATCTCGACGGCGTTGGCTCCCGAGTCGAGCAGCATGTCGCGGCCGGTGATGCCGAGGTCGAGGTGGCCCTCGCCAACATAGACGGCGATGTCGCGGGGGCGCAGATAGTAGAACTCGACCTGGTGGTCGGTATCGATGAGCGTCAGGTCCTTGGGGTCGGTTCGCTGCCGATAGCCGGCCGCCCGCAGCATGTCGGCTGCTGCCTCCGCCAGGGCCCCCTTGTTCGGCACGGCCACCTTCAACAGGCGTTCCTCAATCACGTTCGTCACTCACCTCTCGCACACCGTCATCGAGTGCACAGCTCACAGGTATCTGTAGATGTCTTCGAGGTCCAGGCCGAGGGCGACCATCATGACCTGCAGGTGGTACAGCAGCTGGCTGATCTCCTCGGCCGCCTCGTCCTTCGACTCGTGCTCCGCCGCCATCCACACCTCGGCGGCCTCCTCGACGATCTTCTTGCCGATGTTGTGGACCCCGGCGTCGAGACGCTGCACCGTCGACGACCCCTCGGGCCTGGTTCGGGCCGTCTCGACGAGTTGCGCGAAGAGCTCTTCGAATGATTTCACGGCTGGCAGCCTACCGCTTCACACCTTGATGCCGAGCAGGGCATCGACGGCCTCGGCCAGCTGTGTGGGCGATTGCGTGTCGCGACAATCCGCCCTGAGGCTCTCCGCCACCCAGTCGTCGACGGCCCGCAGCGCGGCTGGCGCATCCAGGTCGTCCCGCAGTGCCCGCCGCATGGCGGCGATGGTGGGTGCGGCCGGCAGGCAGGTGTCCTCGTACATGGCGGCCCGCCACGCCCCGAGGCGGGCGGTGGCACGTTCCAGCTGGTCCGGTGTCCACTCCCAGTCGGAGCGGTAGTGGTGGTCCAGCAGTGCGAGGCGGATCGCCATCGGATCCGCGCCGCCGTGGCGAAGGCGACTCACCAGTTCCAGGTTGCCCTTGGACTTGCTCATCTTCTCGCCGTGCAGCCCGACCATCCCGGAGTGGACGAAGGCTCGGGCCAGCGGTTTCCCGCTCGCGACGACAGCCTCCGCCGCGCTCATCTCGTGGTGCGGGAAGATCAGGTCCGAACCGCCTCCCTGCACGTCGAAGTCCGGCCCGAGGTGGTGGAGGGCGATCGCGGCGCACTCGATGTGCCAGCCCGGCCGGCCGGCGCCGAGCGCCGAGGCCCAGCTGGGCTCCCCCGGACGTGCACACCGCCACAGGAGGCAATCGAGCGGATCCCGCTTGCCGGGACGCTCAGGATCGCCTCCGCGCTCCGCGAAGAGCCGGAGCATCTCGGCCCGGTCGAGATGGCTGATATCGCCGAACCCGGGGGCTGCCGCCACCTGGAAGTACCAGTCCGGATGGTCCGGATCGTCCACCTGGTACACCAGGCCGCTCGGAACCAGTCGGTCGATGAGTTCGACGACGCAGGCTATGGACTCGACGGCGCCGATGTAGTGGTCGGGTGGGATGACTCGCAGATCCGCCATGTCCCCACGAAACAGCTCGGTCTGGTCCTCGGCCAGTTCCTCCCAGTCCCTCCCCGTCTGCTGCGCTCGTTCGAGCAGCGGGTCGTCCACATCGGTCACGTTCTGCGTATAGGTGACGCGCAGGCCGAGGTCACGCCAGACCCGGTTGACGAGGTCGAATGTCACGTAGGTGTTGGCATGCCCGAGGTGGGTTGCGTCGTAGGGGGTGATGCCGCACACGTATATGCGGGCCGCCTCTGCGTTCGGTTCCACTGCGAGGGCGGTCCCCGTGGCGGTGTCGTGCAGATGGAGCCTGTCGGTCACGCCCTCGGATTCCGGAAGGCGGGGAACGTCAACTGGTGCCCACGCGTACATGGGTGCCAACCTATCGCGAAGGAAACCGCACCAACACCGTCGTCCGCCGCCCTCACCAGGGTGGCCACGGGATCGCCGGCCAGTCCCCCGACGGCGCGGGGAAGACCCCCTCGCCCCGGAGCGCCTCCGCCCTCGCAGCCACTTCGTCCCACTCCATGGTCGTGATCCCCTCGGGCACCGGCCCCGGGAGCACGGCCAACCTGTGGAGCAACGCGGCCTCCGCCGCATCGAACGGCCGCCCCGCGAAACCCCAGAGCACGGTGCGCCACTTGGGTTCGACACCCATGCTGACGCCGTGGTCCACCCCGAGCAGGCGTCCGTCTACGTCCAGGATGTGTCCCGCCTTGCGGTCGGAGTTGTTGATCACCAGGTCGAACAGACAGATGCGCCTCAACGCCACCGAATCCCTGTGCGCGAGGACGACGGGGCGATCGTCGGCATCCCTCCCCGACGCGACCGGCAGCCAGGCGTCGTCGATGGCCTCGGGCGGAACCAGATCCACCAGGTCCGTGACACGGCCGTCGACCCATTGCTGCAGGGACCCCTCCCCCAGCGGTCCGTCCGTCCAGATGGTCGGCGGCACGACGTCGAACCCCAGACCGTCGCTGATGACCCAGGCCGCGACCTCGCGATGCCCGAGGGTCCGGGGCGGGAAGTCCCAGAGCGGACGCTCCCCCGACCCGGGCTTGTACACGAAACGTGAGCCCGCCTCGTCCTGCACCAGGAAGGTGGCGTTCGAGGCCCGCCTGAGCCGCCCGATGACCTGCAGGTCGCCCCGGACCTCGAAGGCCGTCATTGGAGCAGGGGTGCCCGGTAGCCGTTGGCGCGTGGACAGATGTGGCCCCCCGCGGCGATGGGCTGGCCGCAGAAGGGGCAGATGGTGCGACCGGACGCGACCACCCGCTGAGCCCGCTCCGAGAAGGCGCGGGCGCGACGCGGGTGGAGCCAGATCTGGACAAGAACGTTCCGGTCCTCCTCGTCGCCCTCGTCGCCCTCGTCACCCTCCCCCAGGTCGACCGAGAACAGCTCCAACTGGATGGCACCGCGCCGCTGATCCCAGGCCAGACCGATTGCCCCGACGCGGAACTCGAGTTCCAGCGGCGCATCCAGTGGCCCCGAATCCACTGGGACGGCGGGGGGCGCCTCGATCTGCCCGAGTTCCTGGAGTTGGTCGAGGATCTCGCCGATGCGCCGCCCGAGGGTGCGAACCTGCTCCTTCTCGACGGCGACCGACGTGAGCGCACCGCCCTGGGACACCTGGATGATGAACAGCCGATGTCCGGGCTCGCCGATTGCATCCACCACACAGCGGTCGGGGTCCGGGTACTCGAGCAACATGCCGCCAGCCTAGTCGCGCCGAACACCGCCAATTCCCGGTGCGGGGACGTCGCCGCCGCCGGGCAGCGGCAGGGAACGGGTCAGCAGTTGTCCGGCGACATCGGAGTTCGCGTTGATGCACCAGACCAGGGGGGTCCGCCCACGCGGGAAGTCGACGACGCTCACGGAGGCCGGTGCCACCATCAGCCGCTGGAAGTCGTCGAACCGCTGCCGGAGAGCGTGCGAGAGGATTGCCTTGATCGGGTCACCGTGGCTGATGAGCGCCACCGCCTCTCCGTCCTGGTGTCTCGCCGCCACGTCGGCGGCCGCCGCCACGACCCTGTCCCGCATGGCGAGGAGCGATTCCCCGCCCGGGAACGACACCCTGGACGGCTCGGTCAGGACACGGCGCCACAACGGGTCCTCGGACAGCTCAGCCAAGGGCCTGTTGGTCCATGTGCCGTAGTCACACTCGGTCAGGCGATCCTCGACCAGCGCGTCCGGCCATCCCGCAAGCCGCGCGGTCTGCTCGCACCTCAGGATGGGCGACCGGTGGACGGCAGCGAACTCCACCCGGGCCAGCAGCTCACGCAGGCGCCTCGCCTGGGCACGCCCCACGTCGTCCAACCCGACGCCGGGCGCCCGGCCCGCGAGAACGCCCTCGGAGTTGGCGACGGAGCGGCCGTGGCGGATCAGTACGAGAGTCGTCACCCCACCACAGTAGGTGGGCGACGCCGAGGGTCGTCACACCCCGGGGGCCAACCGCCCGAGGCGGGCGCTGGCGGATTCCGATGGCCGGAGCATCTAGAGTTGCGTCGGCAGATCTCGGGAAGGCATTCACATGGGTTGGTTCGAAGCGATCGTGCTGGGCATCGTCCAGGGGCTCACCGAGTTCCTTCCGATCTCGTCCAGCGCCCACGTCTCGATCGTCGGGCAATTGCTGTTCGAGGGGAAGGACCCGGGGGCGGCCTTCACGGCAGTCACGCAGCTCGGCACGGAGACGGCGGTGCTCGTCTACTTCTGGCACGACATCGTCCGCATCATCCGGAAGTGGTCCTTGGCTCTTGTCGGCAAGCACGACCGCCAGGACCCCGACGTGCGGATGGGCTGGCTCGTCATCGTCGGATCGATCCCCATCGTGGTGCTCGGCCTGCTGTTCCAGGACGCCATCGACACCTGGCTCCGCAGCCTCTGGATCACGGTGGCCATGCTCGCAGGCGTGGGCGTCGTCCTGTGGTTCGCGGACAGGTTCGCCGACAGGAACGAGCGGGAGCTGACCGACCTCACCTGGCCGCATGGCCTCCTGTTCGGGCTCTTCCAGGCGTGCGCACTGATCCCGGGGGTGTCACGCTCGGGTGCCACGATCTCCGGCGGCCTGTTCCTCGGCTACAAGCGCGTCGCGGCGACCCGGTACGCGTTCCTGCTGGCCGTCCCGGCCGTCTTCGGCTCGGGGTTGTACAAGCTGAAGGACATCGGCGGCGGGCACACCGATTGGGGCCCGACGATCGTGGCAACCCTGATCGCCTTCGCTATCGGCTACGCGGTGATCGCCTGGCTCCTGCGGTACATCTCCACCCACTCCTTCCGTGGCTTCGTCTACTACCGGCTCGGGCTCGCCGCCGTCGTGGCCACGCTCCTGGTGACCGGGGTCCTCCCCAGCGCCTAGGCTGACCCGAATGGAACTCCGTCCGCTCGGCAACTCCGGGTTGCGCGTCTCCCCCATCGGCCTCGGCTCAATGGCCTGGGGGCGTGACGTGCCGTGGGAGGAGGTTCGCAGGCTCGTGTCCGACTTCCTGGAGGCGGGCGGGAACCTGATCGACACCGCCCCCGCCTACGGCGGCGGGGTGGCCGAGAGGATGATCGGGAAACTGTTCGCCGGTGGCCTGTCCCGCGACGAGGTCGTCGTCGCCACCAAGGCCGGATTCGTGGTCCGGGACGGGAAACGGGTCATAGACACCTCCCGGGGCGCCATGCTGTCCGACCTGGAGCAGTCCCTGCGACGGCTCGGCACCGATCACGTGGACCTGTGGCAGGTGCATGCGTGGGGGGATGCGCCCGTCGACGAGACGCTGTCCGCCATGGACTCCGCCGTGACCCGAGGGCTCGCGCGCTACGTGGGCGTCTCGAACTTTGTCGGCTGGCAGACCGCGACGGCCGCGACCTGGCAGGAGGCCGTCGGTTCCCGGACGCACCTCGCCTCCGTCCAGGTGGAGTACTCGCTCCTCGCGCGGCGAGCCGAGGTCGAGGTGATCGGCGCGGCCCAGCACCACGGGCTGGGGCTGTTGGCTTGGTCCTCCCTGGGACGCGGCGTGCTGACCGGGAAATACCGGACTGGGGTTCCGAGGGACTCGCGAGGCGCAGCCGATCACTTCGAGTGGTTCGTCGAGCCGTACCTGCAGCCGAGGTCGGCCGCCGTCGTCGACGCCGTCGTCAGGGCCGCCGAGGGGCTGGGCCTGACAGCCTCGCAGGTGGCCCTCCTCTGGGTACGTGACGCCCCGCAGGTCTCCTCGGCGCTGGTCGGGCCGAGGACCCGCGCGCAACTGGCCGAACTGCTGGAGACCGACTCGAAGGTGTTGGTTGCCCCCATCACCTCCGCACTCGACGACGTCTCCGGCGGCCCCAACGCCTACCGCGGCACCGTGTAGGGCCCCGGCTTGTGGGAGCCGAAGAACAGGTGCTATCGTTCCTTGTCGCACTCCCCTTGCGGGGAGGTCACCGGTCCGGGTGGCGGAATAGGTAGACGCGCTAGCTTGAGGTGCTAGTGCCCGTTAAGGGCGTGGAGGTTCAAGTCCTCTCTCGGACACAACAGCAGGGCCCGTTCGGTCGATCCGAACTGGCCCCTTCTCATGCCCACGAGGTCCGGCCGTCTGTAGGATTCACCCCTGCGGGAACCCGCAGCGTCGCAGGCACCCGACGAGCCCCGTCCCCGCCGACGCTCGTCGTGACGTTCGTCGTGCTCGTGGTCCTGGTCGCGTCGACCCTCCTGCTGGCCCTGCCAAGGGACCCGTACCCGCACAACCGCGCCACGGCGCTGCCGCCTGCCGACGGGCACAGGCGAATCCTCATGACCGACGACGGCACCATCGTCAGGGAGGCGGCGTGGAGCAGCGGCAGTTCGATGCTGGCCAGCGGGCCTTCCGAACTGCGGTCGTGGCCTTCTCCGCACTGACCCGCGACGCCACCGGCTTCTTCGACATCGCGGTCTGGGAGAGGGCCGGGGATGTCCTCTACGGAACTCCGCTGTGGATGGGTGCGGTGCTGGTGGCGCTCTGGAGGGCGGTGTTCGGCATTGCGGCCGCGCCTCAGGCGCCCGGCCAGAGCCCTTCGACCAACTCCACCGTCAGCTCGTCGAGCGTGCCGAGCACCCTCGTCTGAGCCAGTAGGTCCGCGCTCGGCGGGTGGAACGCGGGCGGCACGGTGACCACCTTCATCCCGGCCGTCAACGCCGACAGGACGCCGTTGGTCGAGTCCTCGACGGCGAGACAGAGGCCCGGCTCCACCCCCAGTAGTTCTGCCGCCCGCAGGAAGCCGTCAGGTGCAGGCTTCCCGCGCTCCACCTCCTCCGTCGACACCGTGGCACGGAAGACGCCAGCCAGTCCCAGTGCGGACACGGCCGCGTCGATCAGGACACGGGGCGAGGAGCTGGCCACCGCCACCTCGTACCGATTCGCCATGCGCAGGACCGACTCCACCGCGCCGGGCAGTACCGTGACGCCGGCGGCATGATGTGCCGCCATGTGCTCGATGGTCACTCGCGCGGCCTCTGCGTCGGTCATCGGTAGTCCCACGGCCTCGACGAGGTGGTGTGCCCACTCCGGCGTGGACATGCCCATCATCGCCTGCGTGGCCCCGTCCGGCCAAGGCACACCGGCATCCGCCGCCATGCCCCTGCGGACGGCGTCCCATGCAGCCTCCGTCTCGATCAGGGTCCCGTCGAGATCGAAGATGACCGCCCGTGGTCCCATGCCGCCTCCAAGTCCCGGCGTCGCCACCTTGCCACACGCCTGGTTGTGAATCGTCGTCGTCTGATTCTTCCAGATCCGGGGCACCGACTGAACCCATGGATGGCGCCGTGCGCGTCAGGCGCCAGGTGCCCGGACGCGTCGAGCAGGGAGGGCCCAGTGGCCGCCGAGGTCCTCCACCCAGCCGAGTTCGGCCAGTTCGTCGAGCGCGGAGAGACAGCGTGGAACCGACAGGCCCGTCCTGGCCGACACCTCCGCCACCCCGACGGACTCACGCGGGTGCATTGCCTCACGCACGACCCTGCAGTCCCCCGTGAGCCGGTCGAAGGTGGTGGGTGCGCCGATCAGGGGCAACTCGTCCTGGGGCGACAGCGGGGCCAGCATCGAGGCCACCTCTGCAGCGCTGCTGACCAAGGTGGCCACACCGTCCCGTATCAGGCGGTTCGGCGTCGCCGACATCGTGGTGGTCACCGGACCCGGCACGGCCATGACCACGCGGCCCAACTCCGCCGCCCAGGTCGCCGTGTTCTTCGCCCCCGATCGCGCGGCGGCCTCCACCACCACGACACCGTCCGCCAGTGCTGCGATCATGCGGTTGCGTGCCAGGAACGAGACCTTCGCCGGCCTGGTTCCGGGCGGCACCTCCGACACGACGGCCCCGTTCGCCACGACGGCCCCCATCAGGGCCGAGTGTGCCGTGGGATAGGCGATGTCGACGCCACAGGCGAGGAGCGCCAGAGTCGGCCGCCGCACCCCAAGCGCACCCCGATGTGCGGCGGCGTCTATACCGAACGCCATCCCGGAGATGACCATCCTGCCCTCGACGGCCAGGTCGGCCGCCCAGTCCTGTGCCACGTGCGTGCCGTAGGCGGTGGCGGCCCGGGCCCCGACGAGGGCCACGGCCCCCGAAAGCCCTCCCAGCCGCTCCGTCCCCCTCACCCACAGCCCGAGCGGAGCCCCTCCTTCTCCCGCCACTGCGACCCCGGCAAGGTCGTCGATCTGGGAGGGCCATTCCTCGTCGCCCGGTATCACGAACCTGGCACCCAGCTTCCGGGTTGCCTGCACCATGGCGTCGGGGTCGACGAGCATGGAGCGCCTGCCCCATCGGCTCTCCTCGCCGATCGCGCGAACGCTCGCCCAGACGGCTTCGGCACCCTCCTCGGCCACCAGGGCACCCAACGCATGGTTGCCCATCGGCTGGAGTGCACACAACGCCATGCGGGCCGTCCTCTCGCCCATGGCCATCAGGCCGCCCTGCCGAGTTCGCCCTGGCGCATCTGCATCGCGACACGAAGGTCGCCCGGTGTGATCCTGTCCCTCCCGGCCAGGTCGGTCACGGACCATGCGAGCCGGAGCACCTTGTCGACGCCGCGCACGCTCAGCGTGCCACGCGACAGCGCCCGTTCCAGCGGGCCCGTGTCTGCCGGCAGCGGCAGCCTCTTTCGGAGGTGCGAGCCCGGAACCTCGCCGTTCGTCACCCAGGGCGTTCCCTTCAGCCGGCGAAGTTGCCTGGCACGGGCCTCCATGACCCGGGCCGCGACCACGGCACTCGACTCTGGTTGTTCGACCGCCACTCCCAGGAAGGCATGCTTCAGGGGAAGCATCTGGTGATGGATGTCGATCCGGTCCAGGATGGGGCCACTCAGCCGTTCGCGATAACGGCGCACCAGCATGGGTGCGCAGGTGCATTCCTTGCCCGCGACCCCGGAGTTGCCGCAGGGACAGGGGTTCGCGGCCAGGACGAGTTGGAACCGGGCCGGGTACCTGACCTGCTGGTTGGCCCTCGCAATGGTCACCAAGCCGCTCTCAAGTGGGGTGCGAAGGGCGTCCAGCAGCCTCATGCCGAACTCCGGTGCCTCGTCGAGGAAGAGCACGCCCCTGTGCGCGAGCGAGATGGATCCCGGACGGATGTCCTTGCCGCCCCCGATGAGGCTGGCCATGGTCGAGTTGTGGTGGGGGTCGGAGTAGGGCGGACGCAGAATCAGGTCCGCGCCGAGTTCATGCCCTGCGAGCGAGTGGATGGCGGAGACCTCGATGGCCTCCTCCGCCTCCAGGTCCGGGAGTATCCCAGGCAGGCGAGAGGCCAGCATGGTCTTGCCGACCCCGGGCGAGCCGTGGAGGAAGATGTGGTGCCTGCCCGCCGCGGCCACCTCCAGTGCCCAGCGCCCATCGGCATGGCCGTGCACATCGACGAGATCGGGACCGATCCCCGCCGAGAGGCTGGGCGGCTCCCCGTCCATCTCATCCAGCACCCGCCGTCCCTCCATGACGTCCTTCAGGTGACGGACGTGGGCGATGGGCCAGATGTCCAGGCCCTTCACCAGTGAGGCCTCACCCGACTGGCCCGCGGGAACGACGGCGCGCCCGAAGCCCGCCCTGAACGCCGCAAGGAGTGCGGGCAGGATGCCCCGCACCCTGCGGACCCTGCCGTCCAGCCCAAGCTCCCCGAGGAACACGAACCGACGGACGGCATCGATCGGGAGTTCGCCGGTGCTGACCAGCGCTGCAGCCGCGATCGCCAGGTCGTAGTGCGTGCCGTTCTTCGGGAGCCCGGCAGGCGAGAGGTTGATGGTGAGCCTCTCCTTGGGGAACTTGAGCCCGGCATCGCTAACCGCCGCCTTCACCCTCTCCTTCGCCTCGTGCAGCGCCGCGTCTGGAAGACCCACGAGGACCGTCTTGGGGAGGCCCCCTCCGAGTGCGGCCTCCACCTCCACCATCGCTCCCTCGAGCCCGCACAGGGCCACCGACCACGCCGACGCGGTCACGGTTCCCCGATCCCACGGACGTGGGTCAACTCGATCGGCCGGCCGTCCCGGGCGACGATACCGATGGCATCCACCCTCACATCGGCCGCGTGGACGTCGTGGGCCCGCAGCCACTCGACCGCCAGCCCGTAGAGTCGCGCGGCCTTCGCCTCGGTGATGGCCTCCAAAGGATGGCCGAAGGCGTAGCCGGAGCGGCACTTGACCTCCACGAAGACGAGCGTGTCCGTCGCGGGCTCGTACGCGACCATGTCGATCTCACCGGAGCGACAACGCCAGTTGCGTTCCAGCACCCGCCAACCCAGCGTCTCCACATGGCTTGCCGCACGGTCCTCGCCGAACTGGGCGAGGGCCTGCGCCCTCCCGTTCAGGGCCATATCCAACCACCTCCGCAAGACATGGTGGTTGTGGCGGGACGCGACGCGCCTCAGTCCACAGGGCCCGCAGGCACTCAGCCCTGGTCGGGCACCTGCAGATCGGAGTGGGCGATCTCCTCGATCGAGACGTCCCTGAACGTGAGCACCTTTGCCGACTTCACGAACCTGCCGGGGCGGTACATGTCCCAAACCCAGGCATCCCCCATGGAGACCTCGTAGTAGACGTCTCCGCCCTCGGTACGCACCTTCAGGTCCACGGCATTGCAGAGGTAGAAGCGGCGCTCCGTCTCCACGGCATACGTGAAGATCCCGACCACGTCCTTGTACTCCCGGTACAGGTCTAGTTCGAGTTTGCTCTCGTACTGTTCAAGGTCCTCGGCGCTCATGGTGCATCCACTCTAGCCGCCCTGACAACGTTGGCGAACCGGCGCCTGTGTATCCGGCACGGCCCGAACTCGTCGAGCGCTCGCTGGTGAGCCTGGGTCGCATAGCCTTTGTGTTGGGCGAACCCGTACTGCGGGAACTCCCTGTCGAAGTCCACCATGATGGCGTCGCGCGCCACCTTGGCGACGATTGACGCGGCGCTGACGCAGGCCGCCACCTTGTCGCCCTTCCAGATCGCCAGTCCGGGTGCGGCGATTCCGTCAACTGCGAATCCGTCTGTGAGCACGAACCCCGGAGGAACCTCCAGCCGGGCCACTGCACGTCTGAGGCCATGCAGATCGGCGTGGTGCATCCCGAGGCGATCGCACTCCTCATGTCCGACCACGGCCACCGCCACAGCCACCGCCCACCGACGGATCTCGGTGTCCAGCCTGCTCCGCGCCGCCGCAGTGAGCGCCTTGGAGTCGTCCAGACCGACGATGGGCCGGGTGGGGTCAAGGATCACCGCTGCCGCCACCAGGGGGCCCGCACACGCCCCCCGGCCGGCCTCGTCGGCCCCCGCGACGGGACCGAGCCCGGAGGCGAGCAGCGCCCGCTCGTAGGCGTAGGGATCAGGAAGGGCAGCCAAGACTCAACAGCCCGGGCTGGCTTCCAGGATCGTCGGCCGATCCGGTGCGGATTGCTGCGGGGGTGGGATGTTGCCGAACGTCTCCGGCACCCGGAACGTGGCCAGGCGGTCCAGGGGTGCAACGATGGCCACGGCCGAGCCCACCACCTTGTCGATCGGAACGAACGCCGACATGCCGGGCGGATCTCCCTGACTGATCATGGTGAGCCTGCACCTCGAGTCCGCCGACGCGTTCCGGTGGTCACCCATGACGAAGATCCGGCCAGCGGGCACGACCACATCGAACGGCACGTTGGCCGGGGCCACCTGCACTCCGCCTTCCGAGTACAGGTATGCCCGCTCATCCAGGGCGACCCCGTTGACGGTCACCCGCCCCTCCGCATCGCAGCACTTGACGCGGTCCCCCGGCATCCCGACCACCCGCTTGATCAGATGCTCGACGCTCGAGTTCGGGAGGAACCCGATGAACTCGAAAGCCTGCCTCACGGGGTTCGTGGTGGGTGGCACGGACTCAAGCCAATGGGCCGGGTCCTCGAACACGACGACGTCGCCCCGTTGGAATCCGCCGAACTTGGCGACCAGCACACGGTCGTTGACCTGGAGGGTGTTCTCCATGCTCCCGCTGGGAATCACGAACATCTGTGCCACGAAGCTGCGCAGCAGCGTGGAGATGACGAGCGCCCCGACGATGATGATGAGCACCTCGCCGAGCCACCCGAACACCCTCCGGAGCTTCGATGGGGGGGCACTCGCGGCACGCCTCGCCTGCACCCCTTCAGGAGGGCCGTCTCCGGTGGGCTGCTCGTCCGCATGCACAGGTCTCATCCTCACGTCATTGGCTGGGCGCCACGTCGGATGATACCGCCAACCACACGGAAACCATCCCGGACATGCAACGAGGGGCCGACGCTCACGGCGTCGGCCCCTCGCCGATGCATCTTCTCAGAAGCGCTTCTCGCGAATCTTGGCCGCCTTCCCGCGCAGGTTGCGCAGGTAGTACAGCTTGGCGCGGCGGACGTCGCCACGGCGCTCGACCTCGATCTTCTCGATGATGGGGCTGTGCAGCGGGAAGGTCCGCTCC
>JBDHZH010000011.1:0-56421 GCA_039811745.1 Arachnia sp. | reverse complement strand
CGCGCTCAGCTCCATGGCGAACATCTCCGGCTACCGCGCGGTCGTCGAGGCGGCCCACGCCTTCGGCCGGTTCTTCACCGGCCAGATCACGGCCGCGGGCAAGGTGCCGCCGGCCAAGGTGTTGGTGGTGGGCACCGGCGTGGCCGGCCTGGCCGCTATCGGCGCCGCGAACTCGCTGGGTGCCATCGTCCGCGCCACCGACGTCCGCCCCGAGACCGCCGAACAGGTCGAGTCCATGGGCGCCACGTTCCTGCACGTCGACTCCGGGGACCAGGGCGTCAGCTCCGACGGCTACGCCAAGGAGGTGGGCGCGGACTACGCCGCCCGCGCCGCCGAACTGTACGCAGCCCAGGCCCGCGACGTCGACATCATCATCACGACCGCAGCCATCCCCGGGCGACCGTCGCCTCGGCTCATCACCGCGGACATGGTCGCCTCGATGCGCGCCGGGTCCGTCATCGTGGACCTGGCGGCCGCGGGCGGCGGCAACTGCGAACTGACCCGGCCGGGGGAGAGCTACGTCACAGACGGCGGCGTCACGATCATCGGCTGGACGGACCTGGCGAGCCGGCTCCCGGGCCAGTCGTCCCAGCTCTACGGCACCAACCTCGTCAACGCCCTGAAGCTGATGACACCGGAGAAGGACGGCCGGATCGTCGTCGACTTCGACGACGAGGTCATCCGCGGAATGACGACTGTGAAGGACGGTGAGATCACCTTCCCGCCGCCGCCCATCACGGTCTCTGCCGTGCCCGCGGCAGCACCGGCCGCCGCTGTGCCGGCGCCGGTCCCGGCCGAACCGGTCCAGCCGTCCTCGCCCCGTCCCTGGTGGCACCAGGTGGTGGGCGTCGGCATCGGCGCACTCGCGCTGATCGGTGTCCTGACGGTGGCCCCGAGCACCTTCGTCGGCCTGTTCGGCATCTTCGCGCTGGCCGTGGTCGTCGGCTACTACGTGGTCTGGAACGTCACCCACGCCCTCCATACCCCGCTCATGAGCGTCACGAACGCCATCAGCGGCATCATCATCGTCGGCGGCATGACGCAGCTGGCCAGCGACTCACTGCTGGTGAAGCTGCTGGCCTTCGTGGCCGTGCTGATCGCCTCCATCAACGTGTTCGGCGGGTTCGCGGTAACCCAGCGGATGCTCGGCATGTTCAAGAAGGGCTGATTCCCGCGATGCTCACCAACTTCATCAACGCCACCTACATCGCCGCCGGGCTGATGTTCATCCTCGCGCTTGCGGGCCTGTCCAAGCACGAGACCGCGCGCAAGGGCAACGTCTACGGGATCATGGGCATGGTCTTCGCGGTCGTGGCCACCAACTTCGCCCTCGCGTACTCCGACTACCGCAACGAGACCATGGACCCGACCGCCGCGGTCCTGCTGTATGCCGCCCTGGCGATCGGCGCCGTGATCGGGATCTGGAAGGCCCGCCGCGTCCAGATGACCGGGATGCCGGAATTGATCGCCCTGCTGCACAGCTTCGTCGGCGCGGCCGCGGTCCTCGTCGGGTTCAACGTCCACCTGGGCAGCACGAAGGCCGACGTCCTGCACATGGTCGAGGTCTACCTCGGCATCTTCATCGGAGCGGTCACGCTCACAGGCTCGATCGTGGCCTGGGGCAAACTGAACGGCCGGATCGCCTCCAAACCGCTGGCGCTGCCCGGAAGGCACTGGCTGAACCTCGGCATCGTCGTGCTTCTGGTCCTGCTCGGCTGGTGGTATCTGGCGACGGCGTCGATCATCCCGCTGCTGCTGGCCACGCTCCTGTCCCTGCTGCTGGGGGCGCACCTGGTGGCCGCCATCGGCGGCGCCGACATGCCGGTGGTCATCTCAATGCTCAACTCCTACTCCGGCTGGGCGGCGGCTGCGAGCGGCTTCATGCTCGACATGAGCATCCTCATCATCACCGGCGCACTCGTCGGCGCCTCCGGCGCGATCCTGTCCTACATCATGTGCCGCGCCATGAACCGGTCGTTCGTCTCGGTGATCCTCGGCGGCTTCGGTGATACCGCCCAGGTCTACGACGCCGGACCGCAGGGGGACCACCGGGAGGCCTCGACGAAGGCCGTCGCGGAACTGCTCGACGAGGCCTCCTCCGTCATGATCGTCCCCGGATACGGCATGGCCGTCGCGCAGGCGCAGTATGCCGTGGCGCGCCTGACGGAGAAGCTTCGGGCGAACGGTGTCAAGGTCGGGTTCGGCATCCACCCCGTCGCAGGACGCCTGCCCGGCCACATGAACGTGTTGCTGGCCGAGGCGAAGGTGCCCTACGACATCGTCTTCGAGATGGACGAGATCAACGACGACCTGGCTTCCACCGACGTCGTGCTCGTCATCGGCGCCAATGACACCGTCAACCCCGCCGCCATGCAGCCGGGCACGCCGATCTCAGGCATGCCGGTGCTCAGGGTCTGGGAGGCGGGCACGGTCGTGGTGTTCAAGCGCTCCATGAGCGCCGGGTACGCAGGCGTGCAGAATCCCCTGTTCTACAACGAGAACACGCTGATGTGCTTCGGCGACGCCAAGACCAGCGCACAGGAGATCGCCGCGGCGCTACCGGTGCACCACAGCCTCACTGGCTCCTGATCGCGGCCAGCGCCGACAGGCGCATCGCGCGCTGCGCCGGGATCAGCCCGGCGATCGTCCCGATCAGCCCCGCGAAAACCACGGCACCCAGCATCAGCCAGAGGGGGATGACTGAGATCTGCATGCCGCCGGCGCCGCCCATGTCGAGGCCGGCGCCGAGCGTGCTGTTGAGCAGGCTGGAGACGGCGAAGCTCAGCAGCAGCCCGATGACGCCGCCGAGGAACCCGATACTGGCCGACTCCAGCAGGAACATGCTCCGGATGTCGGACAGGGCGGCACCCAGCACCTTCATGATCCCGATCTCCCGTGTCCGTTCATAGACGGACATGAGCATGGTGTTGGCGATCCCGATGGCGGCCACGAGCAGTGAGATGAAGCCGATGCCGCCGAAGATGGCCTGGATCAGCATCGACTGCTGCTGGATCTGCTGCCGCCACTCCACGCTGCTGTTGATCCCGTAGCCCTGTTCGCGCATCAGTGTCGTCAGGTCCTCCGCGGCCTTGATGTCCTTGGTCTGGATGACGAACGTGTTGTACACGAACGGCCCGGTCGGGCGCCCCGCGGAGTTCGACTCCTGGCCCGGCAGTGCCTTCCCCGGGAATGCCTTGTGCAGGGTCTTGATGAGCGCATCGAGGTCGGCATAGACCATGCTCGAGTGCTGCCCCCAGACCCCCTCCTTGCCCGCCACGACGCCCGCGACGGGGACGAGGAAGCGGGTGGGGGGCTTCGACGGTGTCTTCGGGCCGCCGGGTTTGCCGGGCTCGCCGGGGAAACCCGGTCCGGTGCCCATCTGGTCCGGGAAGGAGACGAAGAACTGGTCCGTCTGAAGGTCCACCTTCATCGGCATCCCGGTCATCGGGTCGAAGAAGGAGGACTCCACGACCTTGTCGCCGAACACGAATGCCAGCGGCGCGTCCTCTTGGGGTACGCCACCCCAGGCGAAGTCGAGGTTGAACGATCTCAGCATGTCATTCGGCACGCCGCTGATGTTCAGGAAGGTCGTGACGCCTGAGACTCGGACCTCGGCGCCGACGTCGTAGCGGGGCCACACGTGCTCGACGCCGGGCAGCAGCGCCAGCTGTGCGCCGAAGGAGTCGTCCATCTTCTGGGTTGGCGGCTTGCCGGGATCCTCCTGGTTGGCAGGCGGTGAAAGGACATCGATCTGGCGCAGGTTGGCGAACTGCTCCAGCGAGTCCATCTGCGCCTTGGACAGCCCCACGCCCAGGGACACCATGACCACCACCGCCATGGTCCCGATGACGACACCGAGAACGGTGAGGCTGGTGCGGAACTTGCGGTGCCACAGGCTGGTCAGGCTGGTGCTCAGCAGGTCGCCGAAGCGCATGGCCGGCTATCCCTGGTCGGTCGGGACGAGCGGGTCGCCGTCCAGCAGCGCCATGTCGGAGTCCTGCAGCTGGGAGTGCCTGCGCTTGCGACGGACCCGGACGATCACGACCGTCAGCAGGATGAGAACCGCAAGCGCCACCAGGCCCCACACCAGGGCCATGGCGAAGCCGCCGGCGGCAGGGACCTCGGGTTCGACGGGCGGGAACGGTTCGGGGTTGACCTGCGGGGTGATGAACAGCGTCAGCTCGCGTTCCATGGACGTCACGGTGCCGGTGGCGTCCTCGTAGGTGACCTCCACCCGGATGGGCGAAGTCGACTCCTTGGCAGCCTGGAGGGTCATGTCCACCGCACCCGACGCGCCCCCATCGATGTTCCCGACGAAGGACTCCGCCGGCGCGACCCCCTGCCCGTCGGCGATCCTGACCCGGGCGTTGTAGAGCTTGGTCTTGCCGAGGTTGTTGATGCTGAACGTCACCGACGCCTGCTGACCGACCATGATCGACTCCGGCATGACCTGGAAGGAGGACGTGTCCGCGCGCTGGGTCTGCCGGATCGGGATGGACACCTGCTCCTGCGAGGTGTACGCGTTGGCCTGGGTGTCCTCGTATTCCACCTGGAGGGTCAGCCCGTAGGGGCGTGCCTCCAGGGTCGGGAGCGTGCGGAACGACATCGTGCGCGTCACGCTCCCCTCCGCCTTGATGGTGGAGATGTACATGGACGACGAGCCGTTCATGGGCAGGAAGGCGCCCGCGTCCGCCGCGGTCAGCGTGACCTTGAGGTTGTTGACGCGGGTGGTGCGGGACATGTTCTGCAGGGTGAACGTCACCTCCACCGCGTCGCCGGCGGTGACCTCGCCCGGTTGTGCCCTGAACTCGGTGAGCATCACCCTCGGCGTCGACGTCCCGGCGATACCGCCGCCCGAGCCACCGCCGCCCGAGCCCCCGTCGGTTCCGCCTCCGGTACCTCCCGTCCCGCCGGTACCGCCCGAACCGCCGGTGGTGTCGCCGGCGACGAGAGTTGCGGCATGGGCCGCCCCCGCGGGTGCGGCAGTGATGAGCAGGGTGAGCAGCGCCGCCAGCACTGTCATGACGTGTCCGGTTCTCATGGCGCTGCCTTCTCGTTCTGGGCGGGTCCGTGGTCGACCCTGGTGATGTCGGTGATGCGGCCGTCCGTGATCGAGACGATCTCATCGGCGAAGCCTGCGAGGTGGGAGTCGTGGGTCACCATGATCCACGTCTGGTTGAAGCGGCGGACCACCGCCCGGAAGAGGGTGAGGGTCTGCTCGGCGGTCTTCGAGTCCAGGTTGCCCGTCGGCTCGTCGGCGAACACGATGGCAGGCTGCACGGCCAGGGCCCTCGCGATCCCGACCCGCTGCTGCTGCCCGCCCGAGAGCTGGGAGGGCTTGTGATGGATGTGGTGGCCGAGCCCGAGCTGCGTCAGGACGAGGCGTGCCCTCTGCCTGCGCCTTGCCTTCGGCCACCCCTGGAAGGACAGCGGCATCGCCACATTGTCCAGTGCGGTGAGCGACTCGATGAGGTTGAAGGACTGGAAGATGAAGCCCACGTTCTCCCTGCGGTAACGCACCAGGTCGGTCTCGTCCATGGACTCCAGCCGGTTCCCGGCCACCCGGATGCGGCCGGCGGTGGGGCGCTCAAGCCCCGCCAGCATGTTCAGCAGGGTGGACTTCCCCGAGCCGGAGGTACCCACCACGGCGGTGAAACTGCCGCGACGGATCGTGAGGTTCACCCGGTTCAGCGCGATCACCGGCGTCCCGCCCACGCGGTACACCTTGCTCAGGTCACGGGCCTCGACCACGACGTCGTCGGTCAACGTCCACCTCCTCGGGGGATGCTTTCGCAGAGCCTAGTGCACGGGAGGGACGGTGCCGCAGTGGGGGAGCCCCGGGTCAGACCCACGTCGTAGGCCCGGGAGACCGTCGTCGGTCAGTCTCCCGAGGTGTCAGTCAGCCATTCCCGGACGGCCCAGGTGGCGCGCACGTCGTCCTCGTTGTACTCGAGGACCCGGGTCCTCGCAGCCGCGCGCTCCTGCTCGGAGGGAGCGTGCACCGCGGAGTCGAACCAGATCTGGGAGTTGAGGCCGCCCGGCGCATCGTCGCGCCAGTGGAAGCCTGCGCCGCGGCTCGCCACCACCTTCAGCCCGAGCCCGTCGACGCCGACGAAGTTGTCCCGGACGGGCCGGAAGAGGTCGACGAAGTGGTCGGCCACCAGTTCGGTCGCCGCGAGGATGTCTGGGTGGCCGCTGCGCTCGGCCAGCCGTCGGATGTGCACCGTCTCGTAGTCGCTGTAGTGGAACACCCTGAGCCCGGGGTTGGCCGCCACCAGGTCGAGGAGGCGGCGGCAGAACCGCGCACACAGGTCGATCTCGTCCGCAGGGGCAATGTCGGCGAACAGGCTGAAGTGCTCGAACTCCTGCCGCCCGGTCCGCCTGTTCGTCACCAGGAGGCCCCACAGATAGGTGACGTCGCCCTCCGCGGTCTCGATGTCCAGGTCCACCTCCAGATCAGCCCGCGGAATCCCGATCGGATCGGTGGTGACTCTCTCCAGTTCCACGCCGGCCGCCAGCATGCGGGCCCGGCGTGCGGCCGTCCGCAGTCTCTGCTCCGAATGGTCGCGATGCGTGGTCAGGGGCAGGTAGGAGGGGAGGAGGGCCTCCACGTCGGCGGCGGCGAGGTCGGTCACGGTCTGGATTCCGAGACCCATCAGGGTCTGGAGCTCCCGGACGTCCAGGGGTGTCTTGGAGATGCGCAGAGAGAGGTCGTCGTCGTGCATCCTGGGGCGGCAGACCTCCCACCAGGGGCACCACTCGCACTCCCGGACCCGGATGGGACGTACGGCGGGCTCCTCGTCGGGTGAACGGGTCATGGCCTGCTCTGCGACATGCACCCGGAAGCCGTGCTCGTGGTCGTAGCGTTCGAGAGCGGAGCGCAGCCGGAAACCCGACGCCGCCGTGCGTGAGAATGTTCGGAGTATCCGCGCGTCGAGTCCCACCCAGACGACGCCGGGCTGGTTGCCGCGTGTCGGGAGCTGGTCGGTGCCGATGATCCCGCCGAGCGGCGTGGCTGCGGCGAACCCGTGGGTCTCCAGCATCCGCCAGACGTGGGCCAGCTCGAGGAGCACGGCCTGGCGGGACGTGCGGAACCTGAAGTCGGGGAGAGCCGCGCGCCTGGCCGGGTGCGCGGCGGGCGCGAAGTCGAGGTCCTGGCAGCCGGTCTGCTTCTCCAGCACGCGGTAGTTCTTCACCCTGACCGGCCAGTAGCCGGGGCCGCCGTCAGGACGGTCGTCGCCCCGCACGAGCAGATCGGTGCCGCCCCGTCGATGTCCCTCGGGGTCCGGTGAGAGGCGTGCCGCCAGAATCACGGGCACGCCGCCGGACATCATGTCGAGGGTTCGCCGCAGGCGTTCCTCGGGCGCCTCCTCCTGCACGTCGAGCAGGCCGGGATGCGCGTCCCTGACCACGGCGAGGACCCGTTCGCGGTGTTCGCGGCCACCGGCGAACAACTCGCCGAGGGCGTGGTCGACCTCGGGCAGCGCCAGGTTGGGGTCGAACTCGTTGAACGTCTTCACCGGGCAGCTCCTGGCCGCGTACGGGTCCAGAGTGAAGTCCGTCATGGGCGCTTCCGTGCGCGGTGGAGGGCGACGATGCCCCCCGTGAGGTTCCGCCACTCGACGTCGACCCAGCCCGCCTCCGCCATGAGGTCCGCCAGGCCCCTCTGGTCCGGCCAGGCGAGGATCGACTCCGCGAGGTAGCCGTAGGCCACCGGGTTGCTCGAGATCCTGGCCAGCCACGGGACCGCCCTCAGTGCCACCTGCTCATAGAGCGCACGCAGCACCGGGCCGGTGGGCGTCGAGAACTCGTTCACGACGATCCTGCCGCCGGGGCGCGTCACCCGCAGCAGCTCCACGAGTGCGGCGGACGTGTCCTCGACGTTGCGGAGCCCGTACGAGATGGTCACGGCGTCGAACACGCCGTCGGCGTAGGGCAGGTGGAGGGCATCCGCGTTCACGAAGGCGAGCTGCGGCTGGTTCTCCTTGCCGACCCGGAGCATGCCCATCGACAGGTCGGTGGGGAAGACCTTCGAGCCCGCCTCGACGAACGGCACCGACGACGTCCCGGTGCCGGCCGCGAGGTCGAGGACCAGCTCGCCCGGCTCGGGGGACACCGCGTCCACGGTCGCGCGCCGCCAACCCCGATCCAGTCCGACGGAGAGGATGTCGTTCAGAAGGTCGTAGCGCTGTGCAACGTCGTCGAACATCGCAGAGACGTCGGCCCGTCTCTTGTCCAGGGTGGCGCGACTGAGCATGCAGGAACTCTAGCGGGCCGTGTCCTCCCGGTTGAGGCGCGTTCGGGCTGGGTGCCCTGATGGGGAACAATGGGCGTGTGGCAAAACGAGAAGTCGTGTGCAAGGTCGAGAAGCTGAAGAAGTCCTACGGGCCCGTCACCATCGTGGAGGGGTTCGACCTGGAGGTGCGTGCCGGTGAGGCTGTGGCGCTCACGGGCCGGAACGGGGCGGGCAAGTCCACCATCCTGAGATGCATCGTCGGTGCGGACCGCCCCGACGAGGGCACGGTGACGGTGCTGGGCACCCGCATGAACGAGACGAGCCCGGAGATCCGCCGCAACGTCGCCACCGTGATCGACGACCTCGACTTCTTCCCGGATCTGTCCGTCGTGGAACACCTCGACCTGCTGGCGCGGGCCCACGGGCTCCACGACCCGGACTCGCTGGTGGACGAGGTGCTCGACGAGGTCCAGCTCGTGCCGCAGGCAGGGCAGCTCCCGAGCACGCTCTCGTCCGGTCAACGGCGTCGCCTGGCGCTCGCGACCGCCTTCGTGCGGCCGCGCAGGCTGCTCGTGCTCGACGAGCCCGAACAGCGGCTCGACGTCGAGGGTGTGGAGTGGCTGGGCCGCCGCCTCCGTTCGGACCTTGCGGACGGCCTGGCGATCGTGCTCGCGAGCCATGAGCCGGTTCTGCTGGCTGCGATCAATGCCCGCGAGGTCCGATTGGGGGCGCCGCGAGGATGAGTCTCACGGACGACCGATTCTCGAACATCGGCGAGGTCGACGAACGCCAGCTCAAGCTGCTCATGCGCGACTGGCGCAAGGGACGCGCCGACCGCAACCTCTGGGAGGCGTTGCAGGACGCCTACGTGATGGTCTTCGGCGTCGTGCTGATCGGGGCCATGCTCATCAGCTCCATCATCCAGGCGCAACGATCGGTTGCCGGATGCCAGACGGAGCAGTGCCTCGCCGCGCGCGGACTCCTGCCGTGGGCCTCCGTCGCCGCCGTCCTCGCCTTCACACTGGTGGTGGCCAGGACCTTCGGGCCCATCGTCGCCTCCGCGGCTGAGGGCTTCTGGCTGATGGACGCGGACGTCGACCGCCGCAAGCTGCTCACCGGAAGGCTGGTCGGGGCACTGGCGGCAGCCCTCCTCGGCGGCGCGGTGCTCGGGGCGCTCGTGGCGGCCCTCACGGGGTCCGGCGCCTCCGCCATCCTGATCTGGGCGCTCGCCGCGGGCCTCGGTGCTTTCGGCCTGACGGCGTTCGCCGCTGCCGAGCAGGGTGTCGAGCGGCACTGGGTGACCGCCCTCATCCAGTGGCTGGTCGGCGCCGCAGCCGTGGGCACGCTGCTCCTGCTCGTGGGCATCTCGGCGGGCTGGTTCGCCGTCGCGCCGCTGCAGCGGCTCAGCATCGAGTTCGCCTACCTGATCGCTGCCGCCGGCCTCGTGCTGGGCGGTGTGTCCGGGATCATCGCGTGGCTGCGCCTCAGGAACATCCGCAGGCAGCGGCTCACAGCCGGGAGTTCGCTGATCGCCGGCCTGCAGGGCGCTGCGTTCGCGATGGACTTCGCCCTGGTCCGCGACATCCTCATCGAGTACAAGGCGAAGCAGAAGGGGCACGTCCGTGCGACCCGTGGCGTCGGGCACGGGACGAATGCCCTCGTGATGAGGGATGTCCAGCGCCTTTGGCGCAACCCCCTGCAGCTCGTCGTCTGGCTCGGGACGATGGTCGCCCCCTACGCGATCGCCTCCCTGGGTGTCGGCCAGCTCAACCCGACGCTGTCTGCGCTGGTCCTGATGGGGGCCCTCATCGGCTTCTGCAACTCCCTTCGCGTACTGACCCGCACCAAGGGCCTGCAGCGCTGTTTCCCGTACTCGCCGGCGCAGGTGAAGACGGCAGTGATGGTCGTCCCCGCGCTGTTGGCGCTCGTCTGGGGGATCGTCACGGCGCCCGCCTTCATGGGCCTGCTGCCTGGGCAGGAACCGAACGTGACCGGTGGTCTGACGGCGGCATTCATCACTGCGGTCGCGGGCTTCCTCGCAGCCGTCCGCTGGGTCAGCGCCAAGCCCGCCGACTACGGGGGCCCCATCGTCGCGGTCGGCGTCGGGGCCATGCCTCCCGGAATGATGTTCTCGCTGCTGCGGGGCATCGACATGGTGGCGCTGGTCACGCTCCCCATCGTGTTCGGCCTGCCCGCGTGGGTCTCGCTCGGCATCGCAGCCATCGCCTTCGGCGTGCTTCGGAGCGGCTTCGACAAGGAGCAGATGATGGAGCAGCAGGAGGAGCAGAAGCGGCTGCTGGAGGAGGAGAAGGCGAGGCGCGAGGGTCGGGTCCAGGCCGAGAAGATCAAGGTGCAGCGACGGAAGTGACGCCGGAGGGTCAGTCCGCGAGCCCGAGTGCCTGCAGCATCGGCAGGAACTTGGCGCGCGTCTCCGCGAGTTCGTCCTCGGGCACCGAGTCGGCGACGATCCCACAACCGGCGAACAACTGGATGCGATCGGGCGACTCGCGATGGATCTGGCCGCCGCGAAGCGCAAGGGCCCACTCGCCGTCGCCCCGTGCGTCGACCCATCCCACAGGGCCGGCGTAGCGGCTCCGGTCGAGGCTCTCCAGTTCGCTGATGATGTCGCGCGCCTGGTGGGTCGGGGTTCCGCAGACGGCCGCGCTCGGGTGCAGGGCCGCGGCCAGCGCAAGCGCGCTCGTGTCGGGGTCGGTGGCGCCCGTGATGTCGGTGGCAAGGTGCAGCACGTTCGGCAGCGGCAGGACCGACGGCGTCTCGGGGACGTTCATGGCCGAGCAGAAGGGCTCGAGCGCCCGTGCCACCGAGTCGACGGCGAACTCGTGCTCGGCGACGTCCTTCTGGGAACGGGCGAGTTCTGCGGCGCGCAGGACGGGGTCGGTGTGGGCCGGATCGAACGAGACGGTGCCCGCCAGGACGCGTGAGGTCGCAAGGCCGCCCTGGCGACGGATCAGCAGTTCCGGTGTGGCGCCGACGAGGCCCTCCACGAGGTAGGCCCAGGTGTTGGAGTAGCGCTCCATCAGCCGGTTCAGGACGAAGCGCGGGTCGATGGGGCCGGCGGCACGCACCCACAGGTCGCGGGCGAGGACCACCTTGCTCACCTCGCCGGCGCGGATCAGGCGGATCACCTCGGTGACGACCTCCAGCCACTGCTCCTCCGACATGGAACCCTGCTCCAGCGCGAGGGAAGTCGGAACGGGGGCGGGCTCGCCGAAGTCCGGCAGGGAGTAGTCGCCGCGGCCGGCCGCGATCTTGGTCATCCAGGACTGGCCGTTGCGGTGACCGATGATCACGCGGGGGACGATCAGGACGGAGCGTTCGTCGGAGTCGTCCGGGTCGAAGGTGAAGGAGCCGACGGCGAGCGGGCCGGTCCCGTAGGCACCGGGCAGTTCCGAGTCGTGGTCGATGTGGGACGCGACCTCCGACCACCAGACGTCTGCGGCATCGGCGTAGTCGGTCTCGAACCGTGCGACGGAGCCGAGTGTGACGATGCCCTCCCCCCGGCGGACGAACGCTGTGGCGTCGGCGGAGGGCGGCAGGAATCGTGTCAGTGGTCCCGGATCGTCGATGGCGACGGTCGTGGCGCGCAGGCGTTTGCTGCCGAAATCCAGGATCACCAAGCCGACATTAGTGGAGCGCCCCGGGAAGCTGCCAACCGTCCCGCCGGCCCCCGGCAGGCGGCGCACGGTCCGAGCGGTTTACGCAACGTTCCCGTACCGGAAATGAGTGCATTTTGGGCGATCAAATGCCTTGTCGCAAAGGAGTACGGCGAGTATGTGGGGGGTTTGGAGGTTTGCCGATTCCACGCTCTAGACTGACCCTCGAAATCCCCGCCGCAGACGGGGCCATGTGACCCAGGAGTGTGCCGATGTCTGACGCCAAGCCCGCTGGCGGCGTGGCGGCCACCGGAGAAGCCGACGTCATCGTCGTCGGCGCCGGCCCCGGCGGGTCATCGGCCGCCGCGAACCTCGCGCGCAGGGGCCTGTCCGTGATCCTGCTCGAGAAGAGCCACTTCCCGCGGGAGAAGGTGTGCGGCGACGGGCTGACCCCGAGGGCCACCCGGGCCCTGGTGCGGCTCGGCATCGACACCTCCCGCGAGGCCGGCTGGCTGCACAACCGCGGCCTGCGCATCTACGGCGGCAGGGTCGACCCGTTCGAACTGGACTGGCCCGACCTCACCGACTTCCCGCCCTACGGGCTCATGCGGCCGCGCGCGGAGTTCGACGACATGCTCGCCCGGCACGCAGTCTCGTTCGGTGCCCGGCTCGTCGAGGGGGCGAACGTCCAGGAGGCCGTGCTGGATGAGCGGAGCGGACGCATCGTCGGCGTGCAGACGAAGGCCGGGGACGTGTACCGCGCCCCGCTCGTCATCGCCGCCGACGGCAACTCCTCCCGCCTCGCCGTCTCAATGGGCCTGAACAAGCGCGACGACCGCCCGATGGGCGTCGCCGTGCGCACCTACTACACGTCGCCGCGCTCGAACGACGACTACCTGGAGTCCTGGCTGGAGTTGTGGGACGGCGTGCCCCACAAGTCCACCCTGATGCCCGGTTACGGCTGGGTGTTCGGGATGGGGGACGGCACCTGCAACGTGGGCCTCGGCGTCCTGAACACGTCCAAGGGTTTCGGACGCACCGACTACCGCGCCCTGCTGAAGCGCTGGCTGGACAACACCCCCGAGGAGTGGGGCTTCCGCGACGAGAACCGGATCGGGAAGGTTCAGGGCGCGGCCCTCCCCATGGCGTTCAACCGCCAGCCCGCCTACGGCCGCGGGCTGCTGCTGGTGGGGGACTCCGGCGGCATGGTCAATCCGTTCAACGGCGAGGGGATCGCCTACGCCATGGAATCCGCGGAGTATGCCGCCGACGCCATTGCCGAGGCGAAGGCCCGAGGATTCGGAACCGACTCCGCCGAGCGCGCCCTCCAGGGTTACCCGGCACGGCTGAGGGCCGAACTCGGCGGGTACTACCGGCTCGGGACCATCTTCGTGAAGCTGATCGGCGACCCGCGGATCATGCACCTGTGCACCACCTACGGTCTGCCTCACAAGACCTTGATGCGCTTCGTCATGAAGCTGCTCGCCAATCTGACCGATGCCCGTGACGGTGACGCCATGGACAGGATCATCAACGCGCTTGCCAAGGCGGCGCCGTCCGCATGACGGGGAAGTGAAAGGGAAGGGATCGACGTGAACTTGTACATCCCAATAGTCGGGATGGTGGTGCTCGCCACGGTGTTCGTGGTGGTGTCCATCCTCCTCAGCGTGAACGTGGGCCCCGCTCGCTACAACCGGGTCAAGTACGACTCCTACGAGTGCGGCATCCAGCCGACGCCACAGCCCGTGGGGGGTGGCCGGTTCCCGGTCAAGTACTACATCACGGCCATGCTGTTCATCATCTTCGACATCGAGATCGTGTTCCTCTACCCGTGGGCGATCGCCTACAACCAGCTCGGGACATTCGCGGTTGCGGAGATGGTGCTGTTCATCGTCACGGTCCTGATCGCCTACTTCTACGTGCTCCGCCGCAACGGCCTGGACTGGGACTGACAGGGAGGATCTGACATGGGCATCGAGGACAAGCTGCCGAGCGGCATTCTGCTGACCACCGTCGAGGGGATCTTCGGATGGATGCGGCAGGCATCCTTCTGGCCGGTGACGATGGGCCTGGCGTGCTGCGCCATCGAGATGATGGCCTACGGCACCCCCCGCTACGACTCGGGACGCTGGGGCCAGGAGGTCTTCCGGGCCTCCCCGAGGCAGGCTGACCTGATGATCGTCTCGGGCCGGGTCAGCCAGAAGATGGCACCGGTCATCCGGCAGGTCTACGACCAGATGCCGAACCCCAAGTGGGTCATCTCGATGGGCGCCTGCGCGAGTTCCGGCGGCATGTTCAACAACTACGCCATCGTCCAGGGCTGTGACCACTTCCTGCCCGTCGACATGTACATCCCCGGCTGCCCGCCGCGCCCCGACATGCTGATCGATGCCATGTTCAAGCTCCGCAAGACGGTGCAGAACCGGCCCATCGGCCCGAACGAGGCGGCGGCGATCGAGGAACGCGAACGCCAGGCGCTGGTCGCCCCGGCGAAGGTCGAGATGAAGGGGCTCATGCGATGAGCGAAGAGAAGCTCCCTGCGCAGGGCGGGTCCGACCTCCCCGAGGGGCAGGCCGAGAGCCTTGCGGGTCCCGCCCAGAGGGCCTTCGCCACGACGAGGGGCATGTGGTCCCGCGGCAGCGGCGACACCTCCGGCTATGGGCGCATCGAGCGTTCCCTCACCATGCCGGGCCAGGCGGCACCGCCGTTCGGCGACCCCTTCGACGCCATGTGGGACCGTGCCCGCCAGGTGGTGCCGGCCCTCCGGCGCAGCAGGGTCCTGTTCGACCGCGGCGAGTTGACCATCCACGTCGACCGCTCCGAGCTGCCGGCCGTCGTGAAGGCGTTCCGCGACGACGCCCAGCTTCGTTTCGAGATCTGCATGTCCGTCTCGGGCGTCCACTACCCGCAGGACTCCGGCGCGGAACTGCACGTGGTCTACCACCTGTTGTCGATCACCCACAACCGCCGGGTGCGTCTCGAGGTGTCCTGCCCGGAGGCCGACCCGCACATCCCGTCCGTGGTGGCCACCTATCCCATGGCGGACTACCACGAGCGCGAGACCTGGGACATGTTCGGGGTCGTCTTCGACGGCCACCCCGCGCTGACCAGGATCCTGATGCCGGACGACTGGGCGGGTCACCCCCAGCGCAAGGACTATCCCCTTGGCGGCGTCGACATCGAGTACAAGGGTGCCAGGGTGCCGGCGCCGGATGACCGGAGGACCTACTCATGAGTGGAACGCAGAGGGCGGGCGACGACATCTTCGCAGGATCCGCCGGGGATGCCTCCGACAGGGTCTACTTCGCCCAGGGCGGCGACTGGAGCGACATCGCGGGCGAGCAGGCGGAGCGCGGCGACGAGACGATCGTCATCAACATGGGCCCGCAGCACCCGTCCACGCACGGTGTGCTGAGGCTCGTCCTGGAGATGGACGGCGAGACCGTGACCGAGCTGCGGCCGGCCATGGGCTTCCTGCACACGGGCATCGAGAAGAACATGGAGTTCAAGACGTGGACGCAGGGCGTCACGTACTGCACCCGCATGGACTACGTCGCCCCGCTGTTCAACGAGGTCGTCTACTGCCTCGGGGTGGAGAAGCTGTTGGGCATCACCGACGACATCCCGGAGCGCGCCAGCATCCTGCGCGTGCTCGTGATGGAGTTGAACCGCATCGCCTCGCACCTGGTCGCGATGGGCACGGGCGGCATGGAGATCGGTGCGCTGACCGTGATGACCGTGGCGTTCCGCGAGCGCGAGATGATCCTCGACTTCCTGGAGGGCCTCACCGGACTTCGGATGAACCACGCCTACGTGCGTCCCGGCGGCGTCGCGAACGACCTGCAGGACGGCGGCATCGAGCACCTGCGCTCGCTGATCAAGTGGTTGCAGAAGCACCTCCCCGAGTACGCGGCCCTCTGCAACGAGAACGACATCTTCAAGCTGCGCATGCAGAAGGTGGCCAGCATGGACCTCACCGGCTGCATGACCTTCGGCGTCACCGGCCCGCCTCTGCGTGCCACGGACTTCGCGTGGGATCTGCGCAAGGTCCAGCCGTACTGCGGTTACGAGACCTACGACTTCGACGTCATCACCTGGAAGGGTGAGGATGCCTACGGCAGGTTCAGGATCCGGCTCGCGGAGTGCCACGAGTCCCTGAAGATCGTCGAACAGTGCGTCGAACGGCTGGAACGCACCCAGGGCCAGCCGGTGATGGTCGGCGACGCGAAGATCGCGTGGCCCGCCTCCCTGTCGCTCGGCCCGGATGGCCAGGGCAACAGCAACGAACACATCAAGCACATCATGGGCGAGTCGATGGAGGCCCTGATCCATCACTTCAAGCTCGTCACGGAGGGCTTCAAGGTGCCGGTGGGGCAGGTCTACCAGGCCATCGAGTCGCCGAAGGGCGAACTCGCGGTCCACCTGGTCTCCGACGGCGGCACCCGCCCCTACCGGGCCCATTTCCGTGACCCCGGTTTCAACCATCTGCAGTGCCTGCCCCTCATCACGGAGGGCGGCATGCTGTCCGACGTCGTGGTGGCGCTGGCCAGCCTCGATCCCGTCCTTGGAGGTGTCGACCGATGAGCGGTCACTTCGTCAGCTACTTCCCCGACTCGGGGGCGGTCGACTACTCCGACCAGTCGTCGTCGATCGACGAGACGACGATCGGGGAACTGCGCGAACTGGCGGGCCGCTACCCGCAGCCCCGGTCGGCGCTCCTCCCGATGCTGCATCTGGTCCAGTCGGTCGACGGGCGAGTCAGCCCGAGGGGCATCGAGGTGTGCGCCGACATCCTGGGCATCACCACCGCCCAGGTGTCCGGTGTGGCGACGTTCTACACCATGTACAAGCGCAGGCCGCAGGGCAAGCACCACGTCGGCATCTGCACCACCGCGCTGTGTGCTGTCATGGGCGGCGACATCCTGATGGAGTGCGCGAAGAAGAAGCTCGGCATCGAAGAGGGCCAGACGACCCCCGACGGCCAGGTCTCGCTGGAGCGCCTCGAGTGCAACGCCGGCTGCGACTACGCACCCGTCGTCATGGTCAACTGGGAGTTCTTCGACAACATGAACCCCACCACCACCGACGAGTTGCTCGAGGCCCTCATGAACGACGAGGAGGTCTCGTCCCCCAGAGGCGCGACCCTCACCTCGTGGAAGGCGGCCGAGCGGGTGCTGGCAGGCTTCCCCGACGGGCGCGCAGACGAGGGGCCGTCCGCAGGCCACGCCTCGCTGCTGGGCCGTGAGATCGCGCGCGAGCACGACTGGCGCGCACCCGCAGCAGGCAAGGAGGCCGCGAAGTGACCGATCTGCTCACCCCGGTCCTCTCGGAGCACTGGGGCACGGACAACTCCTGGAAGCTTGCCAGGTATGAGGCGACCGGCGGCTACCGGGCGATGCGCAAGGCGCTGGGGATGAAGCCCGCGGACGTCGTCTCGCTGGTCAAGGACTCCGGCCTCCGGGGCCGTGGCGGTGCAGGATTCCCGACGGGCATGAAGTGGTCGTTCGTGCCGCAGGACAACCCGAACCCGAAGTACCTCGTCGTCAACGCCGACGAGTCGGAGCCGGGCACCTGCAAGGACATGCCGCTCATGATGGCGACGCCCCACACGCTCGTGGAGGGTGTCATCATCGCGTCCTTCGCCATCAACTGCCACACCGCGTTCATCTACTGCCGCGGCGAGGTGCTGCACATCATCCGCCGCCTCCAGCAGGCCGTGCGCGAGGCCTACGCTGCCGGTTACCTCGGCCGCAACATCCTGGGCACCGGCTACGACCTTGACGTCATCGTCCATGCCGGCGCCGGCGCCTACATCTGCGGTGAGGAGACGGCGCTGCTCGACTCCCTCGAGGGCCGGCGCGGCCAGCCTCGCCTGCGGCCCCCGTTCCCCGCCGTCGCGGGCCTGTACGCGTCCCCGACGGTCATCAACAACGTCGAGTCGATCGCGTCGGTACCCGCCATCGTCGCGAACGGCGCCGATTGGTTCGGGTCCATGGGGACCGAGAAGTCCAAGGGCATGACGCTGTACTCGCTGTCCGGGCACGTGAAGCGCGCCGGTCAGTTCGAGGCGCCGCTCGGGATCACGATGCGACAGCTGCTGGACCTTGCCGGCGGCATCCGCGAGGGTCACGAGCTGAAGTTCTTCACGCCGGGCGGTTCGTCCACCCCGATCCTGACCCCCGAATCCCTGGACATCCCGCTCGACTACGAGGGCGTCGCCGGCGTCGGTTCGATGCTCGGCACCAAGGCGCTGCAGGTGTTCGACGAGACCACCTCCGTCGTTCGCACGACGCTCCGCTGGGTCGAGTTCTACAAGCACGAGTCGTGCGGCAAGTGCACGCCCTGCCGTGAGGGCACGTGGTGGCTCGTCCAGTTGCTGATGCGCTTCGAGGCGGGTACGGCCGAGGAGGGCGACATCGAGAAGATGCTCGACGCGTGTGACAACATCGGCGGGCGCTCCTTCTGCGCCCTCGCCGACGGTGCCGTCGCCGCGACGACGAGCGCGGTCAAGCACTTCCGCAGCGAGTTCGAGGCCGGATACCACACACCCGCCTGGGAACTGTTCCCGTACGAGAAGAGTGCCCTGTTCGCCTCGGAAGGAGATGCGCTGTGAGCGTCGACGCGAAGACCGCGACCGAGCTTGAGCCCGCGCCGAAGACGGTGACCCTGACCATCGACGACACCGAGGTCACGGTCCCCGAGGGCACACTCATCATCCGGGCCGCCGAGATGATGGGCACCAACATCCCGCGCTTCTGCGACCATCCGCTGCTCGACCCGGTCGGAGCCTGCCGCGAGTGCATGGTCGACATCCCCGATGCGGGCAACGGCCGCGGCTTCCCCAAGCCGCAGCCCTCGTGCGTCATGCCGGTCGCCCAGGGCATGGTCGTCAGGACCCAGGTCACCTCTCCGGTCGCGGAGAAGGCCCAGCGCGGCATGCTCGAGTTCCTGCTCATCAACCACCCGCTCGACTGCCCGGTCTGCGACAAGGGCGGCGAGTGTCCGTTGCAGAACCAGTCGCTGAGCCATGGCGACGGCGAGTCCAGGTTCGGCATGGCGAAGCGCACCTTCCCGAAGCCCGTGAGCATCTCGGCCCAGATCCTGCTGGACCGCGAGCGCTGCATCATGTGCGCCCGCTGCACGAGGTTCTCCGAGCAGATCTCGGGTGATCCGTTCATCGCCCTCGTGGAACGAGGCGCCCTGCAGCAGGTCGGCTTCTACGAGAAGGACCCGTACGACTCGTACTTCTCCGGCAACGTCGTCCAGATCTGCCCCGTGGGCGCGCTGACGTCGGCGGCCTACCGGTTCCAGGCGAGGCCGTTCGATCTGGTCTCGACGACGACCACGTGCGAGCACTGTGCTGCCGGTTGCGAACTTCGCACGGACCACCGTCATCATCAGGTGAAGCGCCGTCTCGCCGGCGACGACGCCGAGGTGAACGAGGAGTGGAACTGCGACAAGGGCCGCTTCGGCTTCATGTACGCGCGCGGCGAGGACCGCCTGACCCACCCGCTCGTCCGACGTGAGGGCGTCCTCGTGCCCGCCAGCTGGCCCGAGGCGATCGACGCGGCAGTGGAGGGCCTCCGTGCTGCGGAGGGCTCGGTCGGTGTCCAGACCGGCGGCAGGCTGACCACCGAGAACGCCTACGCCTACTCGAGGTTCGCCCGTGCCGTGCTCGGTACCAACAACATCGATTTCCGGTCCCGGCTCCACAGCCGTGAGGAGGCAGACTTCATCGCCGCCGCCGTGGCAGGCCGGAGGGTGGGGGAGTCGGTCACGTACCGGGCCCTCGAGCGGGCCGGGCACGTGGTGCTGGTCGCCTTCGAACCCGAGGACGAGTCGCCGCTGGTGTTCCTCCGCCTCCGCAAGGCCGTGAGGGCCGGGACGCTCAAGGTGACGACGATCGCGCCGTTCGCGTCAAGGGGCTCCGAGAAGCTGGACGCCGAGGTCGTCGCTGTCGCCCCCGGGGGGGAGGCAGCCGCGCTGGCCGGCCTGACGCTCGACGGCGATGCGGTCATCCTGGTCGGTGAGCGGGCCGCTGCCCATGCGGGCCTGCTGTCGGCGGTGGCGGCGAAGGCCGCGGCCTCCGGCGCCCGCCTCGCCTGGATCCCAAGGCGCGCCGGCGATGTCGGCGCCATCGAGGCCGGCTGCCTGCCGAACCTCCTCCCCGGCGGCCGCCCGGTTGCCGATGCCGCCGCAAGGGTCGACGTGGGCTCCGCCTGGGGTGCCGACCTCTCCGCCCAGGTCGGGCTCTCCGCCGCCGAGCAGTTCGACGCCGCCGCTCGCGGTGAGCTGAAGGCGCTGCTGCTGGCGGGTGTGGATCCGATGGATCACGAGGACCCCGCTGCTTCCCTGACCGGCCTCGAGAAGGCGGCATTCGTCGTCAGCATCGAGCAGCGCCGAAGCGCTGTCACGGAGCGCGCCGACGTGGTCTTCCCCGCCGCCCTGGTGGAGGAGCAGGCGGGCCACTTCCACAACTGGGAGCACCGGGAGCGTCCCGTGGCACTCATCACCAACGTGAACCGGACACCCATGACCGACCTGCGCATCCTCGCCGCGCTGGCCGACGCCCTGGGCTCCGACCTTGGCTTCCGCCAGGCCGCGGGCGCATGGGCCGACCTGTCCGAGTTGGGCACCTGGGACGGCACTCGTGCCGACGCGCCGAGGGTGCCCGTCGCGGCCCCGAGGGCCGGTCTCGTCGCAGCCACCTGGCGTGAACTGCTGGATGCCTCGCAGGGCAACGACCTCGAACTGGCGCTGCGGGCAACGGCACGCCCGCCGGTGGCCAGGCTGTCGAAGCGGACCGCGGAGCGAATCGGTGCCAACGACGTCGTCACAGTCGAGGTGGCAGGCGGCGTCCTCGACCTCCCGGTGCTGATCACGGCCGGGATGGCCGACGATGTGGTCTGGGTTCCCATGAACCCCGGGGTGGGTACGGGTCCTCGGGTACCGGTCAGGCCGGGCGCCCCGGCCGTCGTCCGTGCGGTGAAGTTAGATGAAGGGGTTCAGGCATGAACATTTTCTTCCAGGATCCGTGGTGGCTCATCCTGATCAAGGTCATCGGGCTCTTCGTGGTGCTGCTGCTCTGGACCATCTTCAACGTCTGGTACGAGCGTCGCCTTGTCGGCAAGATGCAGCATCGCCTCGGCCCGATCATGAACGGCCCCTTCGGTCTGGGTCAGGCCCTGGCAGACGGCGCGAAGCTGATCGCCAAGGAGGACTTCCGTCCCGCGAACGCCGACAAGTGGGTCTACAACCTGGCCCCGGTGCTCACGGGTGCCGCGGCGTTCACGACCTGGACGGTGATCCCGTTCGGTGGCGAGGTTCGGATGTTCGGGGTCACGACTAGGCTCCAGGTCACCGACCTGCCCGTGGCCGTCCTGTTCATCCTCGCGATCGCGGCCATCGGCATCTACGGGATCATCCTTGCCGGCTGGGCCTCCAACTCGCCCTACTCGTTCCTCGGAGCAATCCGCTCCTCGGCGCAGATGATCTCCTACGAGATCGCGATGGGACTCTCGATCGTGGGCGTGTTCATCCTCTCGGGATCGATGTCCACCCACGCGATCGTCGAGTCGCAGACGCAGCCGATCATCTTCCAGATCCCCTTCACCGGGATGCAGTTCAACCCCGGCATTCCCGGCTGGTACGCGCTGCTGCTGTTCCCCTCCTTCATCATCTACGGCATCGCGATGGTGGGCGAGACGAACCGTGCACCGTTCGACCTGCCCGAGTGCGAATCCGAGCTGGTCTCCGGCTACCTGACGGAGTACTCCGGCTTCCGCTACGCCATGTACTTCCTGGCCGAGTACATCAACATGGTCACCGTCTCCGCAGTGCTGGTGACCCTCTTCCTCGGCGGCTACCTGGCGCCGTGGCCGCTCAACCTCATCGGGTTCCTGAACAACCCGTGGTTCGGGCCGATCTACTTCATCGTCAAGGTGCAGTTGATCTTCTCGGTGTTCGTGTGGCTGCGTGGCACGCTGCCGCGTTTCCGCTACGACCAGTTCATGCACCTCGGCTGGAAGCAGTTGATCCCGATCGCACTGCTCTGGATCGTCATGGTCGGTCTGGCGCCGAAGTACACGATCGGCCTCGCAGTCCTGCTGTTCGCCATCCTCCTGCTGCTCAGCGGCCGGACGGATGCCGAGGAGGAGACGGAGGAGGCCGCGACCGCGGCCGTCGACGAACCGTTCGATCCGTTCGCGGGCGGGTACCCCGTCCCGCCAAGGCCCGGCCAGGTGCTGCCGGAGTTCGCCGGCATCGTCCGCGGCTCCGGTGCCGAGCCCGGTGAGCAAGGAGAGGACCTCTGATGGGATTCCTGGACCCGTGGGCCGGCTTCGGCGTCACGTTCAACACCATCTTCCGCAAGACCTTCACCCAGGGCTACCCGGAGAAGGGCAAGGAGAAGGTCACGATGCCCCGCTTCCACGGGCGTCACCAGCTCAACCGCTGGCCGGACGGCCTGGAGAAGTGCGTCGGTTGTGAGCTGTGCGCGTGGGCCTGCCCCGCGGATGCGATCTACGTCGAGGGCGCGGACAACACCGACGACGACCGGTACTCGCCCGGGGAGCGCTACGGCCGCGTGTACCAGATCAACTACCTGAGGTGCATCTTCTGCGGCTACTGCATCGAGGCCTGCCCGACGCGGGCGCTGACGATGACCAACGAGTTCAAGCTCGCGGACACCACCCGCACCAAGCTCATCTACGAGAAGGAAGACCTGCTCGCGCCGCTGCTGCCGGGCATGGAACAGCCGCCGCACCCCCGCAGGCTCGGCGACAACGAGAAGGTCTACTTCCTCGGCCTGCCCGCGACCGGGCGGCCGGACGAACGCACACCGGTCCAAGGAGCCAAGAAATGATCTCCCTCGTTCCACTGGTGACGGCTGACCAGGTCGCCTTCTGGACGTTCGCGCCGATCGCGGTGATCTGCGCCGTCGGCATGGTCCTGGCACGCAAGCCCGTGCACTCCGCGATCTCCCTGGCGGGCACCATGGTCTGCCTGGCCGCCCTGTACGCCGCGCAGGACGCGCCCCTGCTGTTCGTCCTGCAGATCATCGTGTACACGGGCGCCATCCTGATGCTGTTCCTGTTCGTGGTCATGCTGGTGGGTGTCGACTCGACCGACTCGGTGGTGGAGACGCTGAAGGGGCACCGCCTCGCGTCGTTCCTCGCCGTGGCGGGCATCGCGATCCTGCTGATCATGGTCGTCGGACAGGGAGTCTTCCTCGATCAGCCGGCCGGCCTTGCGACGGCGAACGCCGAGTTCGGCGGCAACGTCGAGGGGATCGCGGCGCTCCTGTTCAGCCGGTACGTGTTCGTCTTCGAGGCGACGGCGGCCCTGCTCATCACCGCTGCGGTGGGAGCCATGGTGCTCGCCCACGGTGAGCGGCTCAAGGCGAAGAAGACACAGGTCGAGACCGCCCAGGACCGCATGGCCGCATACGCCTCCGACGGAGTCCACCCGGGGCCCCTGCCGAACCCGGGCGTGTTCGCCCGCCACAACGCCATCAGCACGCCGGCACTGCTGCCCGACGGGTCGGTCTCGGAGGCCTCGGTCTCGAAGACCCTCTCGGTGCGCGGGGCGGTCGTCGCGGTCGACGACCTGCGCGCCCCGACCCGGGATGCGTTCGGTGTGATCGAGGAAGCAAACGCCCAGGCAAGGGGAGAGGCACAGTGACCAGCGAACCGTATCTCGTCGTCTCGGCGATACTCTTCTGCCTCGGGATCCTGGGGTTCCTGCTGAGGCGCAACGCACTCATCGTCTTCATGAGCGTCGAGCTCATGCTGAATGCCGCGAACCTGTCCTTCGTCACGTTCGCGCGCCAACACGGCAACCTGGACGGCCAGGTGGCCGCCTTCTTCGTCATGGTCGTCGCTGCCGCCGAGGTCGTGATCGGCCTCGCGATCATCGTGGCCATCCATCGTGCCCGCAGATCGGCGTCCGTCGATGACGCCAACCTGCTGAAGTTCTAAGGGGCGAAAGCGTGAACCTCCTCGAAATCGTCCCGACCGTGCCTGCGGCAGGCCTGTTCAGCCTGGCGTGGCTGGTGATCGCAGTCCCGCTCGTCTCCGGTGGCCTGCTCCTGGTGCTCGGCCGCCGCTCCGATGCCTGGGGGCACTGGCTCGGCACCCTCGCGCCGATCGTCTCGTTCGTCATCGGCTCGCTGCTGTTCCTCCAGATGATGTCGGCGGACGAGGCATCGCGCGCCGTGTCCGCGCCGCTCTACGAGTTCATCGGCATCGGCCCCTGGACCATCAACGTCGGCCTGCTGATCGACCAACTCTCGATCCTGTTCGTGCTGCTCATCACGGGCGTCGGGTCGCTGATCCACGTCTTCTCCATCGGGTACATGGAGCACGACGAGAACCGCCGCCGCTTCTTCGCATACCTGAACCTGTTCGTCGCCGCCATGCTCCTGCTGGTCCTGGCGGACAACTACGTCCTGCTCTTCTTCGGCTGGGAGGGCGTGGGCCTGGCCTCGTACCTGCTGATCGGCTTCTGGTTCCACAAGCCGAAGGCGGCAGCGGCCGGCAACAAGGCGTTCATCGTGAACCGCGTCGGCGACATGGGCATGGTGCTGGCGATCTTCACGATGTTCGCCATGTTCGGTTCCAGCTCCGTCGCAGACGTCGCGGCGGGCGCCTCGAAGCTCGATCCCTTCTGGGCGACGACGCTCGGCCTGCTCATCCTCGTCGGCGCATGCGCCAAGTCGGCGCAGGTGCCCCTCCACTCCTGGCTGCTGGACGCCATGGAGGGCCCGACTCCGGTCTCCGCGCTCATCCACGCGGCCACCATGGTCACGGCCGGCGTCTACCTCGTCATCCGCTCCAACGCCGTCTTCGCGGTCAGCCAGGCGGCGACGCTCGCCGTGGCGATCGTCGGTGTGGTCACGCTGCTGGCCGGTGCCTGGATCGGTACCAGCAAGGACGACATCAAGCGCGTCCTGGCCGGCTCGACGATGTCGCAGATCGGCTACATGATGCTGGCTGCGGGCCTCGGCCCGGTGGGTGCCGCCTTCGCGATCTTCCACCTGCTCACGCACGGCTTCTTCAAGGCGAACATGTTCCTCGGTGCCGGGTCGGTCATGCACGGCATGAACGACCAGGTGGACATGCGCCGCTACGGCGGGCTCGCGAAGTACATGCGCATCACGTTCGTGACGTTCGCGGCGGGCTACCTCGCGATCATCGGCTTCCCGTTCACGGCCGGCTACTACTCGAAGGAGCACATCATCGATGCGGCGTTCAACCAGAACGTGACGCTCGGCGTGCTCGCGATCCTCGGCTCCGGCATCACTGGCTACTACATGACCCGGCTCATGATGATGACGTTCTTCGGCGAGAAGCGCTGGGAGGAGGGCGTGCACCCGCACGAGTCCTCACCGGTGATGACCGTGCCGCTCGTCGTCCTCGGTCTGCTCTCGCTGGTCGCGGGCCTCATGATGAACGGCTGGATCCAGGGCTGGCTGGCGCCGGCCGCAGGCAACCACGTGCACGAGGCAGGGCTGTTCAGCATCGCTCCGAGCGGCCTGGCCACGCTGACCGTCACGGCGATCGGCATCCTGATCGGCTGGTACCTGCACCGTCGCAACATCCCGAAGACCGCTCCCGCAACCCGCAACCCGCTGGTCCTGGCCGGCCGCGCGGACCTGTACGGGGACGCGTTCAACGAGCACGCCGTCGTCAGGCCGGTCACCGGCCTCGGGCAGGGCATCGACTGGTTCGATCGCAAGGCCGTCGACGGTGTCACGGAGGGTTCGGGTTCGGTGGCCAGCGGCCTGTCGGCATGGTTGCGCACGGCGCAGAACGGCTACGTCCGCACCTATGGACTGACGCTGGTGATCGGCGTGTTCGCCCTGGCACTCGTCGTGGTCTTCGGCCAGTTGGTCTGAGGAGGAAGGCACAATGTTGAATTCGATCCCCCTGTTGACCATCCTGGCATTCCTGCCCATGGTCGGCGCCGTGGTGCTGACGCTCCTGAGAGGGCATGCCGCGAAGCTGGCTGGCATCGGGTTTGCCCTGGCCACGCTCGTGCTCGGCGTGGTCCTGTTCTCGGTGTCCCGCTCGGCGCCACTTTCCGAGGACGTCGTGTGGATCTCCGCGATCGGGGCGCACTACGCCCTGGCGATGGACGGCATGTCCGGCATCCTCGTGCTGCTCGCGGTGGTGCTCGTGCCGCTCGTGATGCTTGCGGAGTGGAACGTCGAGGATTCCGCGGACGCCCGCTGGAGCACCCGGACCTACTTCGCGCTGGCGCTGGCGATGCAGACCTTCGCGTTGCTGGTCTTCATGGCCTCCGACGTGCTGCTGTTCTACATCGCGTTCGAGGCGACGCTCATCCCGATGTACTTCCTCATCGCGGGCTGGGGCGGACCACGCCGCAGGAGGGCGGCGCTGAAGTTCCTGCTGGTCTCACTCGCGGGCGGTCTCGTGATGCTGGTCGGCGTCGTCGGTGTCTATGTCGTGAGCGCCAGGCAGGGGGCACCGACTTTCCTGATCCCGGACCTGACGTCGGTTGACTTCGCCGGTACCGCCGGCAGGTGGCTTTTCGTGGCCTTCTTCATCGCCTTCGCGATCAAGGCTCCGCTCGCCGGCCTGCACACCTGGCTGCCTGATGCCGCCGAGCAGGCCCGCAGCGGCACGTCGACCCTTCTGGTCGGGGTGCTGGACAAGATCGGCGCCTTCGGCATGATCAAGATCTGTCTCCTGGTGTTCCCGGAGGCCAGCGCATGGGCGGCCCCGGTCGTGGTCACTTGGGCCGTCGTGTCGATGCTCTACGGGGCACTCATGGCGCTCGTGTCCAAGAACCTGATGAGGTTCGTGTCGCACACCTCCATCAGCCACTTCGGTTTCATGATCTTCGGCATCTTCGCGATGACGTCGGCTGGCATCGGCGGCGCCATCTTCTACATGCTCGCCCACGGTCTGTCGTCGGCGGCGCTGTTCCTGGTGCTCGGGTTCCTTGCGGAGCGTAGGGGGAGCGCCGAGGTGTCGGCCTTCGGCGGCGTGCAGAAGGTGGCCCCCGTGCTGGCCGGGTTCTTCCTGGTGGCAGGCATGGCGACCCTGTCGCTTCCGGGCCTGGCCAACTTCGTCGGCGAGTTCCTGACCATGGCCGGGGGCTGGGCGAAGTACCCGGTGCACACCGTCATCATCGCCAGCGGCATCGTCCTGGCAGCCGCCTACGTGCTGACCACCTACCTGAGGACGATGACGGGTCCGGTCACCGACCAGAGCGCGGAACACATCCGTTCGGACCTGAATCTGCGGGAGAAGGCGGCCGTTGCCCCACTGCTTGCGCTGCTGCTGGTGTTCGGCTTCTTCCCACAGCCGATCCTGTCAGCCTCCAATGACACCGCCACATCCGTCATGACCACCATCGGGGCCAAGGATCCGGCCCCGCAGATCCAGGAGGGCAACCGATGAGCACGATCCTTGAGATCATGGCGCCGACACTGGAGTGGCTCCAGCTGTCGCCGCTGCTGGTGCTCCTCGGCGGCGCATGCCTGGGTGTCATCGTCGAGGCGTTCCTGCCCCGCTCGTACCGCTACCTCGTGCAGGTCTTCGTCGCGGCCATCTCCGTCGTCGTGGCGTTGGGGCTGACCATCAACCTGTGGGTGGCGGGCGGGGCCCCGATCGTGGCCGCGATGGGCTCCATCGCGGTCGACGGGCCGGCGCTGGCGTTCTGGACGCTGCTGCTCGTGTTCGGACTGGGCGGCGTCGCGCTCTTCGCCGAACGCGCAGTCGGCCAGGGGAGCAGTGCATTCGCCTCGTCCGCGGCGACCGTGCCCGGCTCGCCGATGGAACGTGAGGCGGACAGGCTCGGCCGCGAACACACCGAGGTCTTCCCCCTCCTGCTGTTCTCGCTGTTCGGCATGCTCGTCTTCGCATCCGCCAACGACCTGCTCGCGGTGTTCATCGGCCTGGAGATCCTCTCCCTGCCGCTGTACCTGCTCTCCGGCATGGCGCGCAGGCGGCGCCTGCTGAGCCAGGAGGCGGCCCTGAAGTACTTCCTGATGGGGGCCTTCGCCTCCGGCTTCCTGCTGTTCGGCATCGCCCTGCTCTACGGCTTCTCCGGCGGGTTCAAGCTGTCCCAGATCGCGGACGCGATTGCCTCCGGCGGGGCGAGCAACGGCCTCCTGCTGGCCGGCATGCTGCTCGTTGCCGTCGGTGTCCTGTTCAAGATCGGCGCGGTGCCGTTCCACACCTGGACTCCGGACGTCTACGTCGGCGCACCCACACCCGTCACCGGCTTCATGGCCATCGCCACCAAGACGGCCGCGGTCGCGGCACTGCTCCGCGTGTTCTACGTCGGACTCGGAGGGGCGCGTTGGGACTGGCAGCCCGTGTTCGCGGTCATCGCCGTCGCGACCATGCTGGTGGGATCCGTGGTCGCCCTCGTGCAGACCGACATCAAGCGTCTGCTCGCCTATTCCTCCATCGCGCACGCAGGCTTCATCCTCGTGGGCGTGGTGGGTGTCGTCGCACCCGATGGCAAGGCTTCGCTGTCCAGTGTCGGTGCGATCATGTTCTACCTGCTCGCCTACGGCGTGGCGACCCTCGGCGCCTTCGGCATCGTGACGATGGTCCGCCGCTCCGGCGGTGAGGCCAACGACCTCGACGCCTGGCGAGGCATCGGACGCACCAACCCGGTGCTCGCTGCCATCATGACCCTCTTCCTGCTCAGCTTCGCCGGGATCCCGCTCACCGGCGGGTTCGTCGGCAAGCTGGTGGTCTTCGCCTCCGCAGTCGCCGGCGGGTACGCCTGGCTCGTCGTGGTGGCGGTCGTGATGAGCGTGGTTGCGGCGGTGCTGTACTTCAAGGTGATCGTGGCCATGTACCTGTCCGGGCCCTCGGAGGAGGGGGCCGGGACGGTTGTCAGCCCCTCACTGTGGACTTGGGGTGTGATCGCGATCGCGACCGTGGCTACGATCGTTCTCGGACTGATGCCATCCGCCGTGCTCGACATCCTCGACGCAGCAGCGCAGTTCGTCCGCTGACGATTCAGCAAGGAGGGGTTTTGTCCGAGGGTTCGCTCCGGCATGATCTGGCGCGCCTGTCGGAGCGATTCGAGGAGAGGCTCCTGCAGGTCGCCGTCGCCGATTCACCGTTCGTGACCGAGGCTGCGACGCACATCATCGCAGCCGGCGGCAAGAGGTTCCGCCCCCTGCTGGTCTTCGTGGCCGCGATGCTCGGTGGCGACGTGGACGAGGATCGTCTCATCGACGCCGCCCTCGTCGTGGAGTTGACCCACGTCGCCAGCCTCTACCACGACGATGTGATGGACGACGCGGAGCTTCGGCGGGCCGCACCGTCCGCGAACGCGGTCTGGGGCAACAGCGTCGCGATCCTCGTCGGGGACTACCTGTTCGCCCGGGCCTCCTCGACGGTCAACAAGCTGGGGACCGACTACGTCGGATTGCAGGCCGAGACGTTCACCCGGCTCGTGCAGGGGCAGATCGCGGAGACGATCGGCCCGGCCGAGGGAGTCGACCCGCTCGCGCACTACCTCCAGGTGATCGCCGACAAGACCGGTTCACTGATCGCCACCTCTGCCAGGTTCGGTGGCATGGTGGCCGGCGTCGACGAGGTCGTCCTCGACGCCCTCGCCGCCTATGGTGAGGAGGTCGGCGTGGTGTTCCAGCTGAGCGACGATCTCATCGACATCACCTCGACGAAGACCGGGAAGACGCCGGGGACCGATCTGCGGGAGGGCGTGGCCACGCTCCCGACCCTGCTGCTCGGTGCATCCACCGATCCCTTGGACGACGGGCTGAAGACGCTCATCGCGGGCGACCTGTCCTCCGATGAGGCCCTCGCCGAGGCACTCGACTCGCTCAGGGGCCACAGGGTCATGGAGCAGGCCAAGGCGGAGGTGCGGCGCAGGGCCGGGATGGCCCGCGCCCATCTCGCACCGCTGCCCGACGGGGAGGCCAAGGAACTGCTGGACCAGCTCTGCGACGAACTGGTCGAGCGGAGCGCGTGAATCCGGCAGGTCCTGCGTGGACTGGCTGGGACGAGACGTCGCTAAACTTCCTGCCATGACCACCCGCCCCGAAGGATTCGACGCCCCCCATCTGGATGGCGAGGGTTCGTTGGCAGACCGCGTGCAGGACTTCATCCGGAATCGGATCACCTCGGGGGAACTGGTGCCGGGGGATCGCATCAAGGAACGGGAAGTCGCCGTCGAGACCGGCATCTCCAGGATTCCCATCAGGGAGGCGCTGCGGGGTCTGGCCACCGAGGGGTTCGTCACGTTGAGCCCGAACAGGGGCGCGGTCGTCACACAGTTGGAGCCTCGGGACCTGGACGAGATCTTCGAGGTGCGCGAGGCGCTCGAGGGCCAGATGTGTGTGCTGGCGGCCAGGAAGGCCAGCCGCCCCGAACTCGACTCGATGATTGCGGCCGTGGAGGAGGCCGACAGTGCCCTGCAGGCCGGTGACCTCGGCCGGGTGGGTATGGCCAATCTCAGGTTCCACGACATCCTGATCGCCATGGCCCACAACGAGGTGTTGGTTCGGCTGCTCGAGCCGCTCCAGAACCGATTGCACTGGTTGCTGCGCCAGAACGAGGACCCGACCGAGCTGTGCGTGGAGCACCGTGCGCTTGCGGAGGCCATCATGGCGGGGGACCAGGACCGGGCCGAGGCCTTGGCCAAGGCCCACGTCCACACGTCGAAGCGAGTCGCCATGCGTCAGCTGTTCGGGCCGGAAGTACCTCGCGGCCGCGGCTGATCAGGGGCCGACGATCGTTCCCGCGGTGCCTTCGATCGCCTCGGTGATCCGCTCCAGGGAGGTGATGACGGCGCGGCAGCCGGTTCGTTCCACGAACCGGCATGCGGCCTCGACCTTCGGCCCCATGGACCCGGGTGGGAACTGACCCGCCGCCTGGTGTGCCCTCATCTCGCCGACGGATACGTTGCCGAGTGGACGGGCGTTGTCCTTGCCCCAGTCCACCCAGGCGTTGTCGACGTTGGTGGCGATCACAAGGACCTCGGCATCAATCTGGTCGGCGAGCAGGATGGATGACAAGTCCTTGTCGATGACCGCCTCGACGCCCCGCAGCCTGCCCTCCTCGTCACGTACGACGGGAATGCCACCTCCGCCACCTCCGATGACAAGGAAGCCGGCGTCCAGCAGGGCAGCGATGGCCGGGGCCTCGATGATCTCCAGCGGCTGGGGGCTGGCGACCACCCGCCGCATCCCCTTGTCGTCGATCTTCACGTACTCCTGCCCGAAGTGGGAGAGGCGCTCGGCGGCCTCCTCGTCAACGAACCTGCCTATCGGCTTGGTGAAGTGCATGAACGCCGGGTCGCCCGCGTCCACGAGTGTCCTTGAGACGATCACCGCCACCCTGGTGTCGCAGTGCTCCTCGAGCAGCGCTGCGTCGAGGGCGTTCAGCAGGACGAGTCCGATCGAGCCCTGGGAGTTGGCGACGCACCAATCGAGTGGGACCGGTGTCAGGGCGAAGGACGCCATGTCGTTCTTCGCGAGTATGTTCCCCACCTGCGGCCCGTTGCCGTGTGACAGGAGAACCTGGTGGCCGCCCTTCACGAGACGGGCGATCTGGATGGCAGCTCGTTCGGCTGCCGCGATCTGATGGTTGGGGCGGACCGAGTCGTTCGGCCCAACCAGGGCGTTGCCGCCCAGCGCCAGAAGAATCCTCATGTAGATTGTATACCAGAGTGTAATCTGGTATACCAGTTGTTACGTCCGGGAAGCGCCGGACGAGCATCTACGACGAGGTGAACCATGAGGAAGCCGAACCAGTCCGAAGGGGAGTGGCCCACGCTCGCCGCGAGAGCCCCGCTTGCTGAGATCGAGGCCCAACTGGCGGCCGGTGTCGACATCGACTCCACCGACACCCGGGGGAGGACGGCGATCCTGATCGCGGCCAAGGCTCACAGGCTCGACGTCGTACATCACCTGATCGGCGCGGGGGCGGATGTGGACAGGCAGGACCAGGTGCGGCTCAACCCGCTGCTGTGGGGCTGCATCTCCGGGAACCTGGAACTCGTGAAGCTGATGGTCGCCGCGGGTGCCGACCTCGACCGCCGCACACGCTTCGACGGTGTGCCGATCCATCCGCCTGCTGAGAAGGGCTTCGTCGACATCGTCCAGTTCCTCGCCCTCGAGACCGACGTGAATGTCAACCACACAAACCTGTGTGGGTGGACCCCGTTGCTGGAGGCGATCATCCTGGGCGACGGCGGCCGGGTCCAGCAGGAGATCGTGCGGTTGCTGCTGGCGGCCGGCGCGGATCCGAGCATGGTCGACCAGTGGGGCGTATCCCCCCTCGCACACGCCGAGGAGAAGGGCTTCACCGAGATCGCCACCATGCTTCGCGACGCCATCGGCTGAAGTCGGACGAGAGCGAGGCGGAGAGATGACTGTCACCGCAGTTGCCACGGCTGCAGATGTTGAGCTTCTGCGACGCGACGGGCTTTCAGGCGTTGTCCATTCGGTCTTCGATCGCGTTGTCAACGTCCTCAGCGGTCGAGACCGGTTGTGGTCGCTGACGGCCCGCTCGGTGCCACTCGGGCCCGGGGTGTTGCTCACGGACCTTGTCTCGTTCGCGCGTCTGGACATCCAACCCGGGATGTCAGTGGGTCGGCAGCCCGGTGGCATAGCCGTCGGCGACCGGCTGGAGGTCGACGTCTCCGGGCTGCTGACATGGGAGTCGAGGGCCGTCACCGGCCCAGTCGTCCCGGACATGGTGCTGGCCTTCTCCGACGCCCTGGGCGCGCTGCGGCAGCGAACTCCGGCGCCGGACGCATTCACGGGGGCCGTTGCGGAGCGGATCGAGATGACACTGGCACTGATCGCGGATGCGGTGGTGGCCGGCGACATCCCTGCTGCAGGGTCGCTCGCCGCTGGGATCGTGGGCTTGGGTCCCGGCCTTACCCCAGCCGGCGACGACGTCCTGACCGGGCTTGCGTACGTGTCGGCAAGGCTGGGCGGCCCGCTGGCAGGCCTCGCGGAAGCCATCCACGGCGTTGCCGACATCCGCATGACCCACGTCGTGTCCTACACCGCCATCCGCGAGGCCTGTGCCGGACGCGCCATCCAGCCCGTCGTGGACGCGCTGGCAGCCATGTGCGGTCACCTCCCCGAACACGAAATCCCCAAGGTGGCGGCACGGCTCGCTGCAGTCGGTCACACCTCCGGAACTGATCTTGCCCGCGGTCTGCTGGCGGGCGTGCAACTCACCAACGAAATGCGAGGAAAGTGATGCAGACACGAACCCTCATCAAGAAGAACACCTACATCGACTCGGTGTCCTTGATGTCCATCTCCACGAAGGCGTCGGCGCTGGCCGGGGTCACGAACGCCGTCGCCGCCATGGCGACCCCGATGAACCAGGAGATCCTGACCAACCAGGGCCTGATCACCCCCGAGATCGCCGGGGCGACGCCGGGTGACCTGGTCCTGATCGTCGTCGTGGACGGCGACGAGGCCACGGCCGATGCGGCAATGTCGGGCCTGGTCGAGCTGCTGGACCGCAAGCCGGCCGCCGACGACGGCGACGTGACCTACCGCACCGTCGCCACGGCGGCCGAGGGCCGCCCGGATGCGAACGTCGCGGTCGTCTCCGTCAACGGCGCCTTCGCGGCCCGCGAGGCGCACCACGCCCTGGACGCCGGGCTGAACGTCATGCTGTTCTCGGACAACGTCCCCCTCGAGGACGAGATCGCGCTCAAGCGCAAGGCCCACGGCGCCGGGCTGCTCATGATGGGCCCCGACTGCGGCACCGCCATCCTGAACGGCGTCTCGCTGTGCTTCGCCAACAAGGTGCGCCGCGGGCGGATCGGCATCGTGGCCGCCTCGGGCACCGGGGCACAGGAGCTGAGCGTCCGCATCCACGACTTCACGGGCGGTGTCTCCCAGCTGATCGGCACCGGCGGCCGGGACCTGTCGGCCGAGGTCGGCGGCATCATGATGCTGGACGGCATCGACGCCCTCGACGCCGATCCCGGCACCGACGTGATCGCGGTCATCTCGAAGCCCCCGGCATCCGAGGTCGCGGTGAAGGTCCTGGACCGGCTCGCCGCCTCCTCCAAGCCCGCGGTGGTGTGCTTCCTCGGCGCGGACCCCGAGGTCGCGCAGCTCGCGAAGGACCGCGGGCTCGCCTTCTTCGACCGCACCAAGCCCGCGGCGCTGGCCGCGGTGGTCGCCACCGGTGTCAGGGAGGAGGACCTCGACCTGCACGCGCTCAACTGGCCGCTGATCGAGGAGGTCCGCGCCAAGCTCACGCCCGAGCAGAAGTACATCCGCGCCCTGTACTGCGGCGGCACCATCTGCGACGAGGCCATGTTCCTCGCCCTCGAGAAGTACGACGACGTCTACTCCAACATCGCCAAGGACCCGTCGAAGAAGCTGCGCGGCAGCGACCCGTCCAGGGCGCACACGTTCCTCGACTTCGGCGAGGACGAGTTCACCAACGGCAAGCCGCACCCCATGATCGACCCCTCCAACCGCATCGAGCGGTTCAAGCAGGAGGCGGCCGACCCGGAGGTGGGCGTGATCGTCCTCGACTTCATCCTGGGCTACGGCGCCAACCCCGACCCGGTCGGTGTCATGCTCCCGGCCATCGTCGAGGCCAAGCGGGCCGCGGAGGCGCAGGGCAGGCACCTCGAGATCCTCGCCTACGTGCTCGGCACCGACGGCGACGCGCAGGGCTTCGACGAGCAGGTCGCGAAGCTCACGGGGGCCGGGGTGACCTGGGCCTCCTCGTCCACCAACACCGGGCTGCTGGCCCGCGAATTCGTAAGCAAGGGAGATCAGGCATGAGCAAGGTGGCGGAGCTGTTCACCAAGCCGCTTTCGGTCATCAACGTCGGCGCGGCCATGTTCGCCGACGACGTCGCCGCGCAGGGCGCGGCCGTGACGCACCTCGACTGGACCCCGCCCGGCGGCGGCCGTCCGGACGTCGTCCAGGCGCTGTCCACACTGTCCAGCCCCGACCTCGCCGAGCGCATCGAGGCCGCCAACGCTTCTGCCGTGGAGCGGATCATCGGCTCCCAGCCGGTTCTGGTCGGCTTCGGTCAGGCCATCGATGTGGTGCCCGGCATGACGAAGAAGACGATCCTGCACGCCGGGCCGCCGATCACGTTCGAGCGGATGGCCGGCGCCATGAAGGGCGCCGTCACCGGCGCGCTCGTCTTCGAGGGGCTCGCGAAGGACCTCGACGAGGCCTACGAGCTCGCGGCCTCCGGCGAGATCGAGTTCTCCCCTTGTCACGAGCACCAGAGTGTCGGCTCGATGGCGGGCGTCACGTCTGCGTCCATGTTCATGCACGTCGTGGAGAACCGCCCCTACGGCAACTACGCCTACACGAACCTCTCCGAGCAGCTGGCGAAGATCCTGCGCATGGGCGCCAACGACCAGAGCGTCATCGATCGCCTCAACTGGATGCGTGACGTGTTCGGCCCGATCCTGCGCGACGCAATGCTCTCGGCGAAGGAGATCGACCTCCGCATGATGCTGGCCCAGGCCCTCCACATGGGGGATGAGGCGCACAACCGCAACAACGCCGGCACCACGCTGCTGATCCAGGCGCTGGCGCCGCACATCCTGGACTCCGGATTCTCCACGAAGGACAAGCAGGACGTCTTCAACTTCGTCGCATCCTCGGACTACTTCTCGGGTCCGACGTGGATGGCCTGCGCCAAGGCGGCCATGGACTCCGCACACGACATCGAGTACTCCACCATCGTCACCACGATGTGCCGCAACGGCGTCGAGTTCGGGATCCGCGTCTCCGGGCTGGGGCAGGATCGCTGGTTCACCGGGCCCGCGCAGGTCGTGGAGGGGCCGCTGTTCCCAGGATTCACGGTGGACGACCGCGGACTCGACATCGGCGACTCCGCGATCACCGAGACCTACGGGATCGGCGGATTCGCCATGGCCTGCGCCCCGGCCATCGTCCCCCTGGTCGGCGGCACCGTGTCCGAGGCGATCGAGTACTCGCGCACCATGGCCGAGATCACGACCGACTTCAACCCCAACCTCACCATCCCGATCCTCGGCTTCCGCGGCACCGCCACCGGCATCGACGTCCGCAAGGTCGAGGAGACCGGCATCCTGCCGGTCATCAACACCGCCATCGCGCACAAGGAGGCGGGCATCGGAATGATCGGCGCCGGCCTCACCCACCCGCCGATCGACGCCTTCCACGAGGCGACCCTCGCGCTGGCGGAGAAGTACCGGTAACGAAGGCCCACTCGCAGAAGGAAGATCATGGGCACCACATCAATGACGCTGACCCCCGAGGGGCTCGCCGCCATCCCCGACGACGTCTACGACGACTACCTGTCCCGGGGCTACTCCGAGGAGGTGATGCCCCTGCGGCCCAACGAACGCACCTGGGGCGTCACGAACTACATCACCGTGTGGATGGGGCCCATCCACAACATCTTGTCCTACTTCACCGTCGTGGGCTTCTTCGCCCTCGGGCTGGGAGCCTGGCAGGTGGTCGCCGCAATCATGACCGCGGCGGTCATCGTGTCGATCGGCTACATCCTGAACGGCCAGGCCGCCGCCCGCTACGGCGTCCCGTTCGCCATGCTGCTGCGTGACGTCTTCGGGGTGAAGGGCGCCGTGTTCCCGGCGCTCGTCCGGGGACTCATCGCCGGGTTCGTGTTCTTCGGGCTTACCACCGTCTCCTCCGCCCAGGCACTCGACGTGGCGCTGGAGCAGATCTTCCCGGGCTACCGCGCACTGGGCGGCGGCGCGGAGTTCCTGGGCCTGCCAATCGCGACCCTCGTCTCATACCTGATCATGGCGGCTGTCACAGTCGCCCTCTACCTGGGCGGCCAGGCGTTCATCGGGAAGTTCTCGAACTGGGCCTCGCCAGCCGTTTATGTGTTGGCTGTGGTCGCGGTCGTGATCGCGCTGGGCAACGCGGGTGGCCTCGGTGCCGCGTTCGAGTTCCGTCCCGTGGACACGCCGGTGACTGCCCTGGCGTTCATCACCTGCGTCTCGATGCTCGTGTCCAACTGGGCCGGCCCGATCGTCAACATCTCGGACTACACCCGCAACACCAAGGCGGCCCGCAACCCGATGATCGGGTTCCCCGTGGGCATGATCGTGTCCTACATCCTGTTCTCGATCGTCACGGTCGCATTCATGGCCAGCCTGAACGCGGTGAGCGGCGGCAAGGTGGACGTCAACAACCCGTCGATCTTCGTGGACGCCATCGGGTCCATCGGCAACCCCTTCATCGTGGTTCTCCTGATCATCGCCTTCAACGTCGGCGCCACCGCGTTCGTGGTGTTCGGCAACATGCTGCCGAGCGGGCTGCAGTTGACGGCGCAGCTGCCGAAGTGGTTCAACGTGAAGACCGGTGGCCTTGTCGCCGCCGTGGTCGGCACGCTGATCCTGCCGTGGAAGTTCGTGGAGAGCACCGACATGCTCTTCCTCTTCTACAGCTTCATCGGCTCGATGTTCGGACCGATGGCCGGCATCATGTTGGCCCACTACTTCTTCGTGCGCCGCGGCCGCATCGACCTCGACGACATCTATGTCGCGCCGGGCAGCAACGGGCGCTACGCGCGGGGCGTCAACAGGCAGGCCATCATCATCCTGGTCATCAGCTTCGTCGTGACCATGGCCGGCAAGTTCGTCACAGGCGTGGCGCTGCTCACCGTCCTGAACAACTTCGCATTCTTCGTCGGGCTCGCCATCGGCTTCCTCGGCTACCTCGTCGTCACGCTCATCAAGCCCACGCAGACCACTGCCTGATCGTCAACCACAAGGAGAAACAATGGACGAGTACTTCCGCCTCGCTTGCGAGGCCACGCTGGCCGGCATGACCGAAGGCACCGGCGGCCCGTTCGGGGCCACCCTCGTGCGCGACGGCGAGGTCGTCTGCGCCGTCGGCAACACCGTGGTGAAGGACACCGACCCGACGGGGCACGCCGAGGTGGTGGCGATCCGCGAGGGGTGCCGCATCCTCGGCACGCTGGATCTGTCCGACTGCACCATGTACGCGACCTGCGAGCCGTGTCCGATGTGCGTCGGCGCAATGATGCTGGCCGGGATCAAGACGTGCTACTACGCCTCCACCGACGAGGACGCCACCAGGGGCGGCTTCCCGGTGGACCATCTGCGCGCCTTCCTCGACCACACCGCGCCGGAGGCCTTCGAGCTGATCCATCTCGACGAGGGCCGCGACGACTGCGCCGAGATCTGGACGGCGTGGCACGCCCGGAGCGGCAACTGACGGAGCGGCCGGTCACCAGATGGTGATGCGCTCTGCCGGATCCAGCCAGAGCGCATCACCCTGCCGTACGCCGAAGGCCTCATGGAAGGCGTCCAGGTTCCGGACGATCTGGTTGCACCGGAACTCCGCGGGAGAGTGCGGGTCCGTTGCGAGCCGCTGCTTGGTGGCCTCCGGGCGCACCTTCGTGCGCCACGCGGCCGCCCAGCCGAGGAAGAACCGCTGCGCCGGGGTGAACCCGTCGACCGGCTCGCCGTCGGGGTCGCCGCCGGCGAGCAGCCAGGCCTTGTAGGCGATCCCCAGCCCGCCAAGATCGCCGATGTTCTCGCCGATGGTCAGCTCCCCGTTGACGGTCTGACCGTCGGCGCCCTCGGGGGAGAGGACCTCGTACTGGCCGATCAGGGCGTGCGTCCTCTCCTCGAAGGCGTCACGGTCGGATTGCGTCCACCAGTCACGAAGCCTGCCGTCGCCGTCGCATGTGGAGCCCTTGTCGTCGAACCCGTGGCCGATCTCGTGCCCGATGACGGCTCCGATGGCGGCGTAGTTGACCGCGTCGTCGGCTTCGACGTTGAAGAACGGGGGCTGCAGGATCGCGGCGGGGAAGACGATCTCGTTGCGCAGAGGGTGGTAGTAGGCGTTCACCGTCTGCGGGTACATGAGCCATTCCTCGGGGTCCATCGGGCCGCCGAGCTTCGACAGCGTGTGGTCCAGCTCGAAGGAGTTGACGGCCAGGACGTTGCCCACCAGGTCGGACGAGGAGACGGCCAGGGGAGAGTAGTCGCGCCACTTCGCCGGATAGCCGATCTTGGGCCTGAACTTCGAGAGCTTGTCGAGCGCCTCCTCTCGGGTGGTGTCGGTCATCCAGGTGAGTTGCTCGATGGAGGATCTGTGCGCGGCAAGCAGGTTGGAGACGAGGACGTCCATGGCCTCCTTGGCGGCCGGTGGGAAGTGGCGCTCGACGTAGATCCGCCCGACCGCCTCGCCCATCGCCCCCTCGACGAGGGCCACGCCGCGCTTCCACCTCGGGCGCAACTCCTCGATCCCCTGGAGGGTGCGCTCGTAGAAGTCGAAACGCGCCTGCACGAAGTCGGCCGACAGGAATGGGGACAGCGCCGCGATGGCCTTCCATCTCGCCCAGGACTTCCAGGAATCGAGGTCCCGGGTGGCCACCAGTTGCCCCGCTGCAGAGTCGAAGGAGGGCTGGGCGGCGACGATGTCGGCCACCTTCTCGATGGGCAGTTCCGCGCCCTCCGAGAACGCGGCCCAGTCGATCCCGACCGCGAGGACGGTGAACTCGTCCCACGTCATCGGGTTGTACATCTCGCGCAGGTCTCGGGTTCGGACCTTGTCCCAGTGGTTGGAGGCGATCTCTGCCTCCAGCGCATACGCCCGGGCCGCCTGTCCCTCGGCGTCGTCGAGCCCGGCCAGCTCGAAGACGCGTATGAGGTGGGCACGGTACGCGGCCCGGATCTCGGCGTGGGTGTCGTCGCGGTAGTACTCCTCGTCGGGGAGACCGAGGCCTGCTTGCTCGGCAAACATGACGTACCGCCCCGGGTCGCCCGGGTCGGCCTCCTCCCCGAATGCGATGAGCGAGGAGAATCCGTGCCGCAGCGACCAGCCGAGGTGGCGCGAGAGTCCGGTGACGTCCGTGATGCCGTCGATCGGTTCCAGGAGGGGCACGAGCGGGGAGGCCCCGAGCCCGTCGACTTGTTCCTCGTCCATGAAGGACGCATACAGCGCCGCGATCTTGCCGCCCTCGGTGGTCGGGTCGGGCTCAGCGATGGCGGTGATGATGTCCCGGACGTCGCGCTCGGCGGCGTCGCGGAGATCCACGAAGGCACCGGCCGTCGACTTGTCCGGGTCGATCCTGACGGTGTCCAGCCAGGCCCCGTTCGCGTGCCGGTACAGGTCGTCCTGCGGACGGATGGAGCGGTCGAACAGGCTGAAGTCGAAGGCTGCGGTCATGCCGGCCAGCCTATCGACCCTTCTCAAGCCCCCGAGAACGCTCCTGCGGCGCCGTTCAGGTCGGTTGCCTCCCAGGTCTCGGTGCCCGCGATCAGCCGTGCCAGCGCAGCACCCCGGTCCGGGGCCCTCGCCTCGTCGACCTGGGCCCGCAGCCGATCGTCGTAGGTGGCACGGGAGACCTGCCGGAAGATCCCGATCGGCGCGTGCCGCATCTGACCGGACTCGGTGAGCCCGGCGAGAGCGAACGCCTGGGAGGCGTCGGCGCGGGCGGGATCGTGCACGACGACGTCGGCGGGATCGACGTCGGCCGTGTTCCCGACGGCGAGGTCGAATGCTTCGTCACGGTACACGCAGAACTGGCCCTCGGCACCGAAAGTGATGGGCTCGCCCGGGCGCAGCGTGATGCGCAGGTCCGCTGCCTCGGGCCCCTTGAGGCCCTCGAAGGCCATGTCGTTGAAGATGGGGCAGTTCTGGTAGATCTCCACCAGCGCCGCCCCGCGATGGGCGGCGGCGGCCTTCATCACCTGCGTCAGGCCCGCCCGGTCGGAGTCGACGGCGCGGGCCACGAACGTGGCACCGGCGCCGAGCGCCAGCGAGACCGGGTTGAACGGCTGATCGAGCGACCCGTACGGCGAGGACCTGGTGATCTTCCCGAGCTCCGAAGTGGGGGAGTACTGGCCCTTCGTCAGGCCGTAGATCTCGTTGTTGAACAGCAGGATCGTGATGTTGACGTTGCGCCGCAGGGTGTGGATGAGGTGGTTACCGCCGATGGACAGCGCATCGCCGTCGCCACTCACGACCCACACGTTCAGGTCGTCCCGCGCGATGGCGATGCCGGTGGCGATGGCGGGTGCGCGTCCGTGGATCGAGTGCATCCCGTAGGTGTCGACGTAGTAGGGGAACCGGGCGGCGCAGCCGATGCCCGAGACGATGACGGTGTTCTCGCGCCGGATGCCGAGGTCGGACATCATCGCCTGGAACGTCGACAGGATGGCGTAGTCGCCGCAGCCCGGGCACCAGCGGACCTCCTGGTCGCTGGCGTAGTCCTTGCGGGTGAGCGGGCCGAGTGCCTTCGGGACGCCGCTGAGGCCGACGGGATGGGACGACGAGACGGTTGTCACTGACGCTCCTCCTTCTCCAGGGAGTCGATCTCCTTGTTCAGGTCCTGCTCCAGCTCGGACAGGGAGATCGGCAGCCCACGGACCTTCGTGTACCGGTTCACGCCGATCAGGTAGCGCGCCTGCAGCAGCATCGACAACTGTCCGAGGTTCATCTCGGGCACGAGCACCTTCTCGTAGCGCGCAAGCACCTCGCCGAGGTTGGCGGGCATCGGGTTCAGGTGGCGGAGGTGGGCAGTGGCGACGTCGCGCCCGCCGAGCCGGACCCTGCGGGAGGCCGCGACTATCGGGCCGTAGGTGGAGCCCCATCCCAGCACGAGCAGTCGCGCCCGGCCCGAGGGGTCATGCACCTCGAGGTCGGGGATGTCGGCGACGACGCCGTCGATCTTGGCCTGCCGGGTTCGCACCATCTCCTCGTGGTTGGCGGGGTCGTAGGAGATCGCCGCCGTCCTCGCGGACTTCTCCAGGCCGCCCAGACGGTGCTCCAGCCCCGGCGTGCCGGGGATCGCGACGGCGCGCGCCAGGGTCTCCGGGTCCCGCAGGAACGGGTTGAACTTGGCGGTGCCCTCATGATCGGCGTGGTTCGGCTCGGTGGCGTAACCCGGCACGATGGGTGGGATCGCGTCCAGATCCGGGATCCGCCACGGTTCGGAGCCGTTGGCGAGGTAGCCGTCGCTGAGCATGATGACCGGGGTGCGGTACTTGACGGCGATCCTGCAGGCCTCCACGGCCGTGTCGAAGCAGTCCGTGGCGGACTGCGCAGCCAGTACGACCAGGGGGGCCTCGCCGTTGCGCCCGAACAGGGCCTGGAGGAGGTCCGCCTGTTCGGTCTTGGTGGGCATGCCGGTCGACGGCCCGGCGCGCTGCACGTTGACGACCACCAGCGGGATCTCGGTCATGACGGCCAGCCCGATGGTCTCGGCCTTCAGCGCCATTCCGGGGCCGGATGTGGTCGTCACGCCGAGCGCGCCCGCGAACGACGCCCCGAGCGCCGCGGCCACGCCGGCGATCTCGTCCTCGGCCTGGAAGGTCAGGACGCCGACGTCCTTGCGGCGCGAGAGCTCATGCAGGATGTCGGACGCGGGCGTGATCGGGTACGAGCCGAGGAACAGGGGCAGGCCCGCCTTGTGGGCGCCGGCCATCAGGCCGTAGGCGGTGGCGAGGTTGCCGGTCACCTGGCGGTAGCGGCCGGGCGCCATGGGCGCCGCCCCGACCTCGTAGCGGTACTCGAACGTCTCCGTGGTCTCGCCGAAGGCGTGGCCCGCGCGGAAGGCGGCGATGTTCGCATCGCGCAGCACGGGACGGCTCGCGAACTTCGACTCCAGGAACCTGATGGTGCCCTGCTCCTCGCGGGAGTACAGCCAGCTGAGGAGGCCGAGCGCGAACATGTTCTTGGTTCGTCCGGCGTCCTTCCGACCCAGGCCGAAGGCCTTCACGGCCTCGGTTGCGAGCTTCGTCAGGTCGAAGGCGTGCACCTTGTAGTTGTCCAGGCTGCCGTCCTCGAGGGGGTTGGTGTCCCAGCCGATCTTCGCCAGGGTGCGCCTCGTGAAGTCGTAGGTGTCGACGATGATCACACCGCCCCTCGGCAGGTCGGCGAGGTTCGCCTTCAGTGCGGCCGGGTTCATCGCGACCAGGACGTCGGGCCGGTCTCCGGGCGTGACGATGTCGAAGTCGGCGAAGTGCAGCTGGAAGCTGGAGACGCCGGGCAGCGTGCCCTGGGGGGCGCGGATCTCGGCGGGGAAGTTCGGCAGCGTGGCGACGTCGTTCCCCAGCGCAGCGGCCTCCGCGGTGAATCGGCCGCCCGTGAGTTGCATGCCGTCCCCGGAGTCCCCGGCGAATCGGATCACAACTCGGTCCAGGGGTTGGGTCTGAGACACGCAGGTTCCCTTCTAGCGGTGAAACGGCTCGATCGTCGCTCATTCTAGGCGTCACCAAACGGCTGATCCCTTCGGGTCCGGCGCCTCGACGGTTGGGGGAGGGCCTAGCATTTGCCCATGCGCACGCGGCAGGACGAGGTCGAACGGCAGCGGCCGCCGGGGGTGCTGGCGGTCTCGTCGCTGCGCGAGGCGTGGGGTGCGCGGGCGGTCCGGGCCGGCTTCCTCGGTTCATTCCTGATCCTGCTGGGCTCGCTGAGCCCCGCCTACCTGCCGCAGGCGTCCCCGGTGTGGGACGTCTTGTACACGCTCCGGCTGGACGGCCCGGTCTCCAAGTGGGCGGGCACGATCTTCACGATGGTGGGGCTCGGATTGCTGCTGGAGAGCTGGCTCCGGCTCAGGCCCTCGCGGCGTCGCTCGCTCGGGCTGCCGCAACTCCGTCACGGTTCGGCGCTGCTCCTGATGTCGCTGCCGCTGCTGTTCGGCCCACCGACGTTCTCCCATGACGCCTACTCGTACGCCGCGCAGGGGTGGATGCTCCAGAACGGCATCAACCCCTACGAGGTCGGTCCGGGGGTGCTGCCCGGCACGTTCGCAGACCAGGTCGCCTACGTGTGGCGCAACACCGCGGCCCCGTACGGGCCGCTCGCCCTTCGGATGAGCTACTGGATCGTGGTCGCGGCGGGGTTCAATCCGTTCTGGTCGGCGATCCTGATGCGGGTTCCTGCGCTGGTGGGCGTCGTCCTGATCGGCGTGACGGTTCCCAGGATCGCCCGCAGCCAGCGGGTGAACCCTGCGGCTGCGAGCTGGTTCGCAGTCCTCAACCCGATCCTGATCATCGACTTCATCGGTGGGATGCACAACGACTCGCTGATGGTCGGGCTGACGCTGTTGGGCATCTGGTTGACGATCCGTTATCGGGCCTGGTGGCTCGGCGCCGCAGTGGTCGGCGTTGCCGCAGCCATCAAGCAGCCTGCACTCCTGGCGTCGGTTGCCCTGCCCTTCCTCGTTGCACCCTGGACCTCGTGGCGGCCGCGGGCCACCGCCCGGGCGGTGCTGGTGGCCCTCGCCTCACTACTGGTCTCGGTGGGGGTGTTCGCCGGCCTCAGCGTGTGGACCGGTCTCGGCTTCGGCTGGGTGAACGCCGTCAACGTTCCTGGCATGGTCGACACGGTCTCGCCGTTCAGTGTGCTCGGCCACCTGATCCAGTACCCGGTCGACTGGCTCGGCCTCGACTCGTCCGGCCGTGCGGCCATCGCCGGGGCCAAGGCGGTCGGCGTCGTCGTCGGGGCGGTCGGCATCTGTTGGCTGGCCGTCCGGCATCTGGGCCGCCGCCCGCTGCACTTCCTGTCGTGGTCGTACCTGCTGTTCGCGTTCACGGCGCCGGCACTGCACTCCTGGTACGTGCTTTGGGGGGGTGTGCTGTTCCCGATGACGCGGCCCTCGGCGCGCTGGCTGCGGGTGGCGATCGTCACCACGGCCGTGCTGCTCGGCTATGCGGCGATGAACTTCGCACTGCGCAACGGGCCCTGGCTGCTGGCACTGCTGCTCATCTGGGCCATCTTCGAGTCGGTGAAGGCCCATGAGCTCAGTCAGGACTGGGATGTGGCGTAGTCCACCACGACGGGGCAGTGGTCGCTCATCCTGGCCTCGTAGTCGTCCTCCCTCGCGGTGTTCTGCCTGACCGCGCTCGCAGCCAGTCCTGGGGAGGCGAGATGGTAGTCGATGCGCCAGCCGGTGTCCTTCGCGAAGGCCTGCCCCCGCCACGACCACCACGAGTAGGGGCCCTCGTCCGACGGATGGAGACGGCGGACCACGTCGACCAGTGTCCGCGGGCCGAGCAGGCCCGTGAACCATTCGCGCTCCTCCGGCAGGAAGCCCTCCGACTTCTGGTTGCCGCGCCAGTTGCGCACGTCCTGGCGGGTGTGGGCGATGTTGAAGTCGCCCATGACCAGGAACTCGCGGCCATCGGCCGCCGCCTCGCGCCTCGAGGTGGTCAGGTGCCGGGCCAGACCGCGCATGAACTTCATCTTGCGGTCGTACTTGTCCTTGCCGTCCGGCTCGTGGGGCCATGCCGCGCCCTTGGGCAGGTACAGCGATGCGACCCGCAGGGGAGCGTCGGCGAGATCGGCCTCGACGTAGCGGCCCTCGTGGGAGAAGGCGGCGAGGTCGCGGTTCGGGATCGGCAGGCACGGGACCTCGTCGAAACCGGTGCCCGCCTCGGCGCTCCACACCATCCCCGACAGGGTGCGCACTGCCGTCGGGGGTCGGCGCGTGAGCAGGGCGACGCCGTTGCGTCCCGCCAGGGTGCCGACATCCAGCGACGTGTGGAAGTCGCCGAACGCGTCGTCCGGCAGGTCCGCCACGCGGCAGCGCACCTCCTGCAGGGCGATGACGTCCGCGCCGCTCGCCGCCCAGAAGTCACCGGCGCCGCGGCGCAGCGCTGCCCGGATGCCGTTGAGGTTGTGGGTGCCGATCCGGATGTGCGTCACCTGTAGTTCTCGTACTGGACGGCGAAGTCGTAGTCCTGGTCCTTGATGAGGCGCTGCACGGCCTGCAGGTCGTCGCGGCTCTTGCCGGAGATCCGCAGGGTGTCGCCCTGGACCTGCGCCTTGACGCCCTTCGGTCCTTCGTCCCGGATGAGCTTGGACACCTTCTTGGCGTCCTCGGTCTTGATGCCCTCCTTGAGGGTGCCGGTGATCTTCCACAGCTTCCCGGACTGCCTCGGTTCGCCGGCGTCGAGTGCCTTCAGGCTGACGCCGCGGCGGGCGAGCTTCGACTGGAACACGTCGAGGACGGCCACCACGCGGTCCTCGGTGGCGGCTTCCATCTCGATCGCCTCACCCGCCCAGCGGATGGCTGCGTCGGTGTTCTTGAAGTCGAACCGCTGCCGCACCTCCTTTGCCGCCTGGTTGAGCGCGTTGTCGACCTCCTGGTGGTCGACCTTGCTCACGACGTCGAAAGAGCTCTCGGATGCCATGGTTCCTCCTCGCTTGCGGTCCGCCCATTCTGCCAGCCCGCCCCCGGCTTTGCCGCTTGGCGCATGGGGCGGTATGCTCTTGCGACGCCGGGTTCGACTCGGCACGGCAGGTTGCCCGAGCGGCCAATGGGAGCGGTCTGTAAAACCGTCGGCGATGCCTACGCAGGTTCGAATCCTGCACCTGCCACCAGGGCCCCGTTCCGGATTGGTTCGGGGCCCGGATCATGGATGGCGAGGGCCAGCCGAACCCGATTTGGGTACTGGTCGGAACCTCGTGTATCTTTGGTCGTCGGCTGGCCCCTATAGCTCAGTAGGCAGAGCGTCTCCATGGTAAGGAGAAGGTCTGCGGTTCGATTCCGCATGGGGGCTCTGTTTGGTCCCGGGGGCAACCTCGGGGTTGAACTTCGACGGGGTAGCTCAGTCGGTAGAGCAAGCGGCTCATAATCGCTGTGTCGCGGGTTCGAATCCCGCCCTCGTCACCACAACTCAGCCCACACGGGTGGCCCACCGGCCACCCAGACGTCGAAACGAGGAACCAGCTGATGGCCAAGAAGGGTTCGGAGATCCGTCCGAAGATCACGCTTGCCTGCACCGAGTGCAAGGAACGCAACTACATCACTAAGAAGAACCGGCGCAACGACCCGGATCGCCTTGAGCTCAGCAAGTACTGCCCGCGCTGCCGCACCCACCGTGCACACCGCGAGACCCGCTGAGCCGCTTGCCGACACGCCTCGACGGCCGTCCCCGATTGGGGGCGGCCGTCGTTGCGTTGTGGGGGAGTCCCAGCCGGTAGCCTGTTGCGCATGCCGATCACAGCCGAACACGCTGGCAGGACCTACCCTCCCGCCGCCCCATACCGCGTCAGCCGTGCCAAGATCGCCGAGTTCGCCACGGCGCTGGGTGACGACAACCCCGCCTACTTCGGCGAGACGCCGATCGCGCCGCCCACGTTCGCGGCGGTCATCGCCGCCCAGGCCTGGGATGCGCTGTTCTCGGATGAGGAACTGGGCCTTGCGTTGCACCGCACCATGCACGGCGACCAGTCGTTCGAGATCCGCCGTCCACTGCGCGAGGGCGACGACGTCGTCGCGACGCTCACGATCGAGCGGGTGCGCAACCGTGGGCCCCTGGACATCGTCAGCGTCGTGGTCGACCTTGCGGTCGACGGCGAGCCGGTGTGTGCGTCCCGCTCCACCCTCATGCACACCCGGGAGGCCTGACCATGACCGACTTCGCATCCCTGCAGGCCGGCGATGAGCTGCCCGAACTCCGGATCAGGGTCACGCGCTCCGTGGTGGTGCGCTACTCGGGCGCATCGACCGACTTCAACGAGATCCACTTCTCCGACAGGCATGCCCGCGCCCTCGGCCTGCCCGGCGTCGTGGCGCACGGCATGTGGACGATGGGTGCGGCGCTGCGCATCGTCACCGACTGGGTGGGCGATCCGGCAAGGGTGTCGTCCTACTTCGTCAGGTTCACCCGCCCCGTGGTCGTGCCGGACACCGACGAGGGTACCGAGCTCGTCGTCGGCGCCAGGGTGACCGAGGTCGCAGACGGCGTGGCCAAGCTCGCCATCACGGCCACCTGTGGGGACGAGGCCGTCATCGGCGCCGCCCGCGCGGAGGTCCGCATTGACTGACGGCGGCATGCTGCTGGCCGATCTCACGACCCTACGGGTGGGCGGCCCCGCAGGCACGTATCTGCCGGTCGCGACCGAACAGGACCTGATCGAGGCGGTCTCGGGCTGCGACAGGCGCGGCGAGCCGGTGCTGTTGCTGGGTGGCGGATCCAACCTGCTCGTGTCGGACGCGGGCTTCCCGGGCACCGTCGTCCACATCCGCACCCGCGGCATCGACGTCGTCTCGCAAGGGGACGGGTACGTGGACGTCGAGGCCGCCGCGGGTGAGAACTGGGACGACTTCGTTGCGCTGTCGACGGCGCGGGGCTGGTCGGGGCTGGAGGCGCTGTCCGGCATCCCCGGCCTCGTGGGGGCGACACCGGTGCAGAACGTCGGCGCCTACGGTGCGGAGGTGGCCACGAGTATTTCGGCGGTGCGGGTCTGGGACCGTGTGACGGGTTCGGTGGGGTGCATGGAGCCGGACGAGTGCGGCTTCGGCTACCGAACCTCGGTGTTCAAGCAGGACCCGGGGCGTCGCGTCGTGCTCTCCGTCACGTTCCGGCTGCGAACCGCGGCCTCCGGCTCGGGCGTCGCCTACCCGGAGCTGGCCCGGCGCCTCGGCGTCGAACTCGGGGACGCCGCGGCCGCTGCCGACGTCAGGGAGGCGGTGCTCGCGATCAGGGCCGCCAAGGGCATGGTGCTGGACGCCGCGGACCACGACACGTGGAGCGCGGGTTCCTTCTTCACCAACCCGCTACTGACCGCGGAGCAGGCGGCGGCGCTGCCGGTGGAGGCGCCCAGATGGCCGGCCGGTGACCTCGTCAAGACGAGCGCCGCCTGGCTCATCCAGGCCGCCGGCTTCGCCAGGGGCTACGGCAACGAGCGGGCCAGCCTCTCCCACAAGCACGTTCTCGCACTGACCAACCGCGGCACCGCCTCCGCCGCGGATCTCGTCGCGCTGGCCTCGAGGGTGCGCGACGGTGTCCGCGACCGGTTCGGGGTCGAGCTGACGCCGGAGGTGAACCTCGTGGGCACGAGGCTCCTGGGCCCCTGAAGCTGAGGTTGAGGGTAGGGACGTGCGGCCTCCGTCGTGCGCTACGTTGCCGATCGTCCGAGGCCGACCCCGCGGCCTGGAATGAGAGGGCTCCGATGAAGCGCACCCTTCGTGTCCTGATGACCACCGCCGTCCTGCTCCTGGGGCTCGGCATGGTGGTGTTCCCGCTGGTCGAGAACGCTGCGGCCGAGACGAGGCAGGAGGCGTTCATCCGTGGTTTGGTCCCCTCGGCCCAGGACAATGAAGTGGCCACGGGTATCCCGGCATCGGTCGCCATCGGCCAGGCGGCGCTGGAGACCGGATGGGGACAGTCGCGGATGGCGCAGGAGCCGATCAACAGCTACTTCTCGATCAAGTGCACCTCCACGCCGTCGCCGCACCAGAACGGGTGCGTCTCGATCGACTCCTACGAGTACGACTCGCAGGGCAACAAGACGCTGCAGACTTCCAGGTTCCGGACCTATGCGACGGTGGGCGACTCCCTGCTCGACTACGGGCGCCTGCTGTCGACGGCCTCGAGGTACAAGCCGGCCTTCGCATACACCGACGACGCGGACCAGTTCATCCGTGAGGTCCACAAGGCGGGCTACGCGACGGACCCCTCCTACGCAGACACCGTGATCGGGATCATGGGGCGCTACGGCCTCTACCAGTACAACCTCCTGGCGAAGACCCCGAAGCCCGCTCCCTCCACGCCCGAACCCTCGGTACCCGAACCCTCGGCGCCGGCCCCATCCATGCCGCCCCCCACCGCCGCGCCGGTCGCACCGAGCACGAATTCCGTTCCGCCGGTGCTCAGGACGGGATCGCGGGGAAGCGCCGTGAAGACGCTTCAGTCCCTTCTCAACGACAGCGCCGCCGCCGGCCTGAGTGTGGACGGCATCTTCGGACAGGCGACCGACAAGGCGGTCCGCGGCTGGCAGGGCGGGGCCGGCCTCGGTGTGACCGGGGTCATGGACGAGGCGTCGTGGCGGGCTCTGCTGCCGAGGCTCGCCCGCGGCTCCCAGGGACCGGCCGTCGTCGCACTGCAGCAATCGTTGACGCAAGCCGGCTACACGGTGCCCGCGACGGGGAACTTCCTCGACATGACGGTGGCGGCCGTGAGGAAGCTCCAGGGCAACTACGGCCAGGAGCAGACCGGCACGGTCGACTTCGCCACCTGGGCCAGCCTGCTCAACGCCCCGGCAAGCACGACGACTCCTCAACCCGTGGCGCCGGCCAAGCAGTTCCCGACCTACCAGAACGGCCTCCGCAAGCCGGGCGTCAGGACCCTGCAGTTGCTGCTGAACACGTACGGGGGCGCGAGCCTCGCGACCGACGGCATCTACGGCAAGGCCACGGAGCAGGCAGTCAGGAACTGGCAGCAGCGCGCCGGCCTCAAGGTCACCGGGGTCATGGACGATGCCTCCTGGCGCGGACTCGTACCGCGGCTCTCCTACGGCACCAGGAGCGGTGGCGTCACGGCCCTGCAGGCCGAGTTGACCCAAGCCGGTCTCTCCGTCTCCAACACCGGCTACTTCGGTCCCGTGACGAGGGACCAGGTTACCAAGCTGCAGCAGCAGAACCGGCTCAGTGTCACCGGCGTCGCGGACGTGGAGGTGTGGGTCCGCCTCATCGACTGAGCGGCCCGGCCCGCCCCGGTTCGACTCGGGGCGGGCTTGTGCCCTATCATTGGGGAATCGGCAGAACTTGCCCATGGTTGTTTGCGCCCACAAGGCGCCCAGCCCGGCCGGGGACGTCGTGAAGGGTAGTAGCTCAACTGGCAGAGCAGCGGTCTCCAAAACCGCAGGTTGGGGGTTCGAGTCCCTCCTGCCCTGCGAGTCGGCCATGTCGTGGCTGACCCAAAGGCGCCTGCCGCATCGGCGGTCAGGCATTTTGTTTGTTGACCGAAGGGTGCACGCGTGAGCGACGAGACTCCTGATTCGGGGGCGTACGAAGAACCCTCCGACATCGAGTCGACCGAGGCCTCGGAGGTGGCGGACGAGCCCGCCGTGCAGGTTGTGTCCCCAGTGGTTGCGAAGTCGGGCATCCAGCGCCGGACGGCCAACGCGCCGGTCAGGAAGAAGGATCTGATCGCGGCCGAGGTCGACCCCGAGCGGGACGACGAGACGATCGCGGCGCTGGAGGAGGCCCTGCCCGAGGGTGAATCCAGCAATGCCCCTGCAGCAGTGATGACCTCGCGGAAGCCGGTCAAGAAGGCAGGAGCCACCCGCAGGCGCGCCGAGTCCAAGCGTGAGGCCTCCGACCCGTACGGCCCGACCACTCCCGGGAACTTCGTCAAGCAGTCGGCGAGGGAGCTGAAGCAGGTCGTGTGGCCCACCTGGCCCGAACTCGTCAGCCACTTCACGGCGGTGCTCGTCTTCGTCCTGTTCTTCATCGCCTTCATCGGTCTGCTCGACGTGCTCTTCGGATGGAGCCTGCTGAAACTGCTTGGAGGAGCGCAATGAGTGAAATCGACGAGAACGGTCAGGACTTCGAGATCGATCTCGGTGACCTGACGGCCGAGCAGGCGCCGACCGATGACGTCGAGATCGACCTCGGCACGGTTCTGGACGAGGCTTTCGCAGGCGAGTCGTCGGAGGTGGACCTGGGCGCCGATGAGGGTCAGGCCGAGACCGCCGAGGACGACGACGCGCTGGTGGCGGCCCTTGCCGCGCTGCGCGAGGAACTCGAGTCCAAGTACGGCGACTGGTACGTGATCCACACCTACTCGGGGATGGAGAACCGCGTCAAGCAGAACGTGGACTCCCGGGTGCAGTCCCTCAACATGGAGGACTACATCTTCGAGACGATCGTCCCGACCGAGGAGGTCGTGGAGATCCGCAACAACGCCCGCAAGGTCGTCACGCGCTGCGTGCTGCCCGGCTACGTGCTGGTGCGCATGGAGCTGACGGACGAGTCCTGGGCCGCCGTCCGGCACACGCCGTCGGTGACCGGCTTCGTCGGCCACGGCAACACCCCCGTCCCGCTCAGCGTTGACGAGGTTCTCAAGATGCTCACTCCTTCCGTCCAGGCCAAGGTCTCCGCCGAATCGTCGGGCAAGGCCTCGTCCAGGCAGAGGAAGAAGGTCGAGGTCGTCGACTTCCAGGTCGGCGATTCCGTCATGGTGACCGATGGGCCCTTCACCGGCGTCCATGCCACGATCACCGAGATCAACGCGAACACCAAGCGGCTGCGGGCGCTGGTCGAGATCCTCGGCCGGGAGACTCCGGTCGACCTCGAATTCAAGCAGGTCTCCAAAGTCGTCTAGACTGGCTGATCGCGCACGGTCCCGGCGCCACCGCGTGGAATCCACGTGATTCCGGGGCCAGAACCATCCATCCACACATAAGGACCCACTTATGCCTCCCAAGAAGAAGGTGGCGGCCCTCGTCAAGGTCGCACTGAACGCCGGCGCAGCCACGCCCGCACCGCCGGTCGGTACCGCCCTCGGCCCGCACGGCGTCAACATCATGGAGTTCGTCAAGGCGTACAACGCCCAGACCGAATCCCAGCGCGGCAACATCATCCCCGTGGAGATCACGATCTACGAGGATCGGACGTTCACGTTCGTCACCAAGACCCCGCCCGCCTCAGAGCTGATCAAGAAGGCCGCAGGCGTGCCCAAGGGCTCGGACAACCCGCTGAAGAAGGTCGGCAAGCTCACCAAGGACCAGGTCCGCGAGATCGCCACCACCAAGCTGCCCGACCTCAACGCGAACGACGTCGAGGCCGCCATGAAGATCGTCGAGGGCACCGCCCGCTCGATGGGAATCAGCACCGAGGCCTGATCCGCCCGCACAGGATCGCCTGGGAGGGGAGTGCCCCCGCACCAGGAACTGGTGGATCGGCCCACGAGGCCGACAAAGACACAAGGAACCAGCATGAAGCACAGCAAGGCATATCGCGCCGCATCCGAGAAGCGCTCGGACAACCAGCTCCACAGCCCGGAGGAGGCCCTCCGGCTCGTCAAGGACATGGCGTCGGCCAAGTTCGACGAGACCATCGACGTCGCCGTCCGGCTCGGCGTCGACCCCCGCAAGGCGGACCAGATGGTCCGCGGCACGGTCAACCTGCCCCACGGCACCGGCAAGACGGCAAGGGTCCTCGTCTTCGCCGCGGGTGACAAGGCGGAGGCCGCCATCGAGGCGGGGGCCGACGAGGTCGGAACCGACGAACTGGTGGAGAAGATCGCCGGTGGGTACCTCGACTTCGACGCCGTCGTCGCAACCCCCGACATGATGGGCAAGGTCGGCCGCCTCGGTCGCATCCTCGGCCCCCGCGGCCTCATGCCCAACCCGAAGACCGGCACCGTCACGATGGATGTGGCGAAGGCCGTCTCCGACATCAAGGGCGGAAAGATCGAGTTCCGCGTGGACCGGCATGCGAACCTGCAGTTCATCATCGGCAAGGCGTCGTTCGGTCACAAGCAGCTGTCGGAGAACTACTTCTCCGTGATCGAGGAGATCCTGCGCCTCAAGCCCGCCGCCTCCAAGGGGCGCTACCTCAAGAAGATCGCCCTGTCGGCCACGATGAGCCCGAGCATCCAGATCGATCCCACCGCGATCAAGGCCTCCGAGGCCTGATCCGGGCAGCCGAACGCGAAAGGGGCAGACACCGTGGGTGTCTGCCCCTTTCGCCGTGTCCGGGCAGGCCCTCAGAGCACCTTGTCGAAGAAGTCCCTGGTCCGGGCCTCCCTGGGGTGGTCGATGACATCGGTGGGGGTGCCCCGCTCCACGATCACGCCATCATCCATGAACACCACCTGGTCTGCGACCTCACGGGCGAAGCCGACCTCATGGGTGACGACGATCATCGTCATGCCGGAGTCGGCGAGTTGCTTCATGACGGCGAGCACCTCCCCGACCAGTTCGGGATCGAGAGCTGACGTGGGTTCGTCGAACAGCATCAGCTGCGGGTCCATGGCCAGGGCCCGCGCGATCGCCACCCGCTGCTGCTGACCGCCGGACAGCTGCGCGGGGTAGTGGTCCATGCGGTCGGACAGGCCGACCTTCTCCAGCTCGAGCCTCGCACGCTTCTCCGCCTCTTGGGCGCTGCGGCGAAGGACCTGGCGCTGGGCCTCCATCACGTTTCCGAGCGCGGTCATGTGGGGGAACAGGTTGAAGCGCTGGAACACCATCCCGACCTTGGCGCGCTGCCGCGCGATCTCCTTGTCCGGCAGTCTGTGGAGGACCGTTGCGCCCCCCTTCGTGACCTCCCTCAGGCCCATGAGTTCGCCGTCGACGTGGAGCCTGCCGGCGCTGATCTGCTCCAACTCGTTGATGCAGCGGATCAGTGTGGACTTGCCGGAACCCGACGGCCCCAGCAGCACGCAGACCTCACCGCGTTCCACCGTCAGGTCGATGCCCTTCAGGACATGCAGGTGGCCGAAGAGCTTGTGCACACCGTCCAACCGGACCATGGCAGTCACGGCGTCACCTCCAGGTTCGTGTCGGGGTGCACTGTGCCGGCGGCAAGGATCGCCTGCTGTCTCTTCGACATTCCGCGCGGCCTCCGGCCGGGGCGGTCCTCGTCGAAGCCCTTGCCGTAGAAGGCCTCCAGCTTCGCCTGGCCGACCATGAGCACCGACGTGATGACGAGATACCAGAGTGCCGCCACCAGCAGCATCGGGATGGGCAGGAACAGCTTGTTGCCGATGGCGTTGCTGACGAACTGCAGTTCCAGCATGAAAGGCACCGCCAGCACCAGCGATGTGGTCTTCAGCATCGAGATGGTCTCGTTGCCGGTCGGCGGGACGATGACGCGCATCGCCTGCGGGATGATGATGCGGCGAAGCGTGGTCGAGCGCTTCATGCCCAGAGCCGTGGCAGCCTCCCACTGGCCCTTGTCCACGGAGTTCAGCCCTGCACGCACGATCTCGGAGAGATAGGCGCCCTCGTTCAGGCCGAGGCCCAGCACTGCGGCCACACCCGCGTTGATGACGTCATAGGTGTTGAACACGAAGAACTCGGGGCCGAACGGAATGCCGAGGCTGAGTTTGGGATAGAGGACCCCGAGCAGGCCCCAGAACACGAGCTGGGTGTAGATCGGGGTGCCGCGGAAGAACCAGATGTAGGCCCACGACACGCCCCGCAGCACCGGGTTGGTGCCCATGCGCATCACGGCGGTGGTGAGGGCCATGACGATGCCGAGCAGCATGGCCCCGACTGTGAGCAACAACGTCCAGCCGACGCCCTGGACGATGCGCGGGTCGAACAGGTTCTGCGCGACGACGTCCCACCGGTAGTTCGGGTTCGTGAACAGCCCGTGGACGAACATCGCCGCCAGGACGAGGACGATGCCCGCCCAGATCCACAGGCTCGGCTTGGGAACCGGGCGTGCCTGGATCAGCTCCGTGGGCTGGGACATGTCGGCTCAGACCGAAGGGTTGAGCTCGGCCGTGGTCAGGGCACCCTGGACGCCCCAGCTGTCGAGGATGGCCTTCCAGGTGCCGTCGTCCATCAGGTGCTGCATGGCCTTTTGGACGGCCTCGGTGAGTGCCTTGTTGTCCTTGGCCACGACGATGCCCTGCGGCGCCGCCTCACGGATGCCGCCGACGACCTCGAGTTGGCCGCGGGTCAGGGTGGCGGCGTAGCTGGCGATGGGCGAGTCTGCGTAGAACGCCACGGCCTTGCCGCCCACCACGTTGGTGGTGGCCTCGGACTGGCGGGCATAGGAGAGCACGTCGATGGCCTGCTTGCCTGCGTCGGTGCAGGTCTTGGAGAACTCGGCGAGCGCCGTCTGCTGGTCGGTGCCGGTCTGGACGGCGATGGTCTTTCCGCAGACGTCCTCCGCGTCGAACTTCTCAGGGTTGCCCGACTTCACCGCATAGCTGGAGCCGACGTTGATGTAGGAGATCATGTTCACCGTCTTCAGCCTGTCGGCGCGGATGGTGAACGAGGAGATGCCGATGTCGTACTTGCTGCCGATCGCGGGGATGAGGGAGGCGAACTCGGCGTCCTGCAACTCGGCCTTGAGCCCCAGCACCTGCCCGAGAGCGCGCCCGAGGTCGACGTCGTAGCCGATGTAGGTCTTCAAGTCGTCGGCGCGGAACTCGGCGGGGGCGTAGTCGGCCGAGGCGCCGATGACGAGCGTGCCCTTCTCGGCGACGTTCGCGGGCAGCAGGGCGGCAATCTCGTCGACCTTCTTCACGCCCGAGGTGTCGAAGGTCCGGTCCGTGGACCCACCGGAGGTCGAGGTGCCCGGCGTACCCGAGGCGGCACCGCAGGCGGTGAGGGCGAGGGCTGCCGCCGCGACGGCGGCGAGGGTGGTACGGAAGCGCATCAGGAGTCTCCTTGGAAATCGTTCGGGAGTCATGGGAATCCCGCGTACGAGGGTAGTACACTCTCCCGCCCACCCGCGTGAGCGGGTACGTGCGGTGGATTTCGTCCGCAGCCCGATCGTCGCCGATTTGTCCGCCCTGCGTTCCCGCGTGTAGGCTGCACGGAGCCGAAGACCGTAGGTGACGAGAAGTCTTGATGCCCGCCAGGGCGCCCACGCAGGTGAACGCAGAAGCAATGTGCAGTGTCATGTCGCCCCGCGCCCACCAGGCGTGGGGTCTTTTCGTTTTGCGGGTCCCTCGGCTGTCCAACGCAAGGAAAGGAGACCCAATGGCGAGGCCGGACAAGGCTGCCAAGGTCGGTGAGCTGGTGAGCCAGTTCAACGACTCGCAGGCTGCCGTACTGACCGAGTACCGCGGGCTCACCGTCGCTCAGCTGCGCCAACTGCGCCGCTCGCTCGGTGACAACGCCACCTACGCCGT
>JBDHZH010000010.1:0-61236 GCA_039811745.1 Arachnia sp. | reverse complement strand
CCGGTTTCCCGTTTCGGCGCCTCCGACGCTATAGTTCTTGCTTGCTGCCGCCCTAGCTCAGTAGGCAGAGCGACGCTCTCGTAAAGCGTAGGTCACGAGTTCGATTCTCGTGGGCGGCTCCACAGCCAGACGCCCCGGCCACCGGCCGGGGCGTTCGTCGTCCGGGCCCAGCGTCGGGCATCTTCGCACATGACGGCAGAGTCGCTAGTCGGGGGGTGGCGAAGGGTGTTCGGGGCCTCCCTTGTAGTCTGAACAGGCCGGTGCGAGAGTCGTGCCGAGGATGGGGCGAAGGAGTGGACATGTTGGACTGCGCCATCATCGGTGCTGGTCTGGCGGGGTTGACCGCGGCCCGGGAACTCATCCGGCGGGGCCTTGACGTGGTCGTCCTCGAGGCCCGGGACCGCGTCGGCGGCCGGGTCGAGAACGGCTGGCTCGCCGATGGGCAGTACGTGGAGCTCGGGGGCCAGTGGATCGGCCCCGGGCACGACCGCATGAAGGAACTGGTGCGTGAGCTGGGGCTCACGACGGTGGGAAACCCCGCTGCCGGGGACTTCAAGGTTCGGCTCCGTGGGCGGACGCAGGCGCTGCCGTCGCCCGAGGGCTCCACCGACCTCACCCCCTTCGAGATCTCCGACCTCGGCAGCGGACTGCTGCGGTTGCGCCGGCTCGCCGGGCGGTACCGCAACGATCGCGCATGGGCCGAGGCGAACCATGTCTGGCTCGGCCAGGAACTCTCCACATGGGTCGGGACCAACCTGCGCACGACTGGGGCACGTGGGCGTTTCGAGCAGGTCTATCGCACCGCGTTCGGCCCTCTCGATGGCGTCACGCTTGCCGACGCCCTGGCCGCGGTGAACGACGGCCCGAACCTGGAGTCGATGCTTGCCTCGAACGGCGGGCTGAACCAGCACCGGGTCGCCGGTGGCATGTTCGCGCTGGTCCAGGCCTTGGCCGACGAACTCGGCGACGTGGTGAGGCTGGGGGTGCCCGTGATGTCGGTCGAGCACGGCCCGGACAAGGCGACCCTGACGCTTGCCGACGGCGAGCGGGTCGAGGCGCGGCAGGTGATCTCCACACTGCCCCCCAAGCTGGCCGTGAGGCTGCCGCACGTCCCGCCGCTGCCCGAATGGCGTTCCCAGGTCGCGGCCAAGGTGGGCGCGGGCAACGTGATCAAGGCATACCTGGTCTATGACCACCCGTTCTGGCGTGAGGAGGGCCTGTCGGGGCAGTCCAGCGCCGACGAGGGCCCGGTGCGGGTCACGTTCGACACGACCACGGCAGACAGCGGGCACGGGCTCCTGATGGGGTTCTTCGAGGGCGCAGACGCCGATTCGCTGTCCCGCCGGTCGGTGACGCTCAGGCAGCGCGCGTTCGTCGACGCCGCCGTGAGGATGTTCGGTCCCGTCGCCGCGCATCCGCTGGAGTACGTGGAGCGTGACTGGGCCGCCGAGCAGTACACGGGTGGCTGCCACGGCGCGCACTTCGCGCCCGGGGTGTGGACCACCAACGGCCCCGCCCTGGGCCAGGCCGAGGGCGTCCTGCACTGGGCGGGTGCCGAGTACTCGCGACGCTTCAACGGCTACCTCGAGGGTGCCGTCCGCTCCGGGAGCGAGGCGGCGGCGGTCGTCGCCGTCAACCTGGCCTGAGGCGGACGGCCGCCCGCTGGGCGGCGCAGCGGTCAGATGGCGGCCGGCCCGGTCTCCCCGGTCCGGATGCGGACGACGTCCTCCACGGGCATGGACCAGACCTTGCCGTCGCCGACGTTGCCCGTCCTGGCCGTATGGGCGATGACCTCGATCACCTGGGCGGCGTCGGCGTCGTTCACGAGGATCTCGATCTTCACCTTGGTGAGGAAGTCGATGGTGAACTCGGCGCCCCGGTACACCTCGCGGTGTCCGCGTTGACGGGCGTAGCCGGCGCACTCCGTGACGGTCATGCCTGCGATGCCGTGCTGTGCCAGAGCGACCTGGACCGTGTTCAGCATGCCGGGCTGGACGATGGCTGTGACGAGTCTCATGAGAGTTCCTTCTCGGGGGCGGGGACGACGATGGTGTGCTTCACGGAGTAGGCGGAGTAGCCGACGTGGCTGAGGTCGTAACCGGTCTCGGCGTGCTGCGCGTGGTCGATGCCCGTGGTCTCCGAGCTCTCCGGGACCCGGAGCCCGAACGCCAGGTCGATGGCCTTCGCGATCCCGAACGTGACCGAAAGGCTGTAGACCAGCACGATCGCCGCCCCCAGGAACTGTGCCCACAGGACCGCGAAGCCGCCGCCGTAGAACAGGCCGGTGGCGCCGGTGGGGGAGGCAGGGTCGGCCAGCAGGCCGATGGCCAGCGTGCCGATGATGCCGCCGACCAGGTGCACGCCGACGACGTCGAGGGAGTCGTCGAATCCGAGGCGGCTCTTCAGGCCGATGGCGTAGGCGCAGGTCACGCCCGCCAGCGCGCCGATCGCGACGGCGCCCAGGGGACTCACCGAGGCGCAGGCCGGGGTGATGGCCACAAGCCCGGCGACGATGCCCGAGGCAGCGCCGAGGCTGGTCGCGTGGGCGTCCCGGAGGCGCTCGACCGCCAGCCAGCCGAGCATGGCGGCCGCCGCGCTGGCCAGGGTGTTGATCCAGGCGACGCCGGCGGTGCCGTTGGCCGCGAGGGCCGAGCCGGCGTTGAAGCCGAACCAGCCGAACCACAGCAGGCCTGCGCCGAGCATCACCAGCGTCAGGTTGTGGGGCCGCATCGGGGTCCTGCCCCAGCCGATCCTCCTGCCGAGCACCAGGCACAGGGCGAGGGCGGCGGCGCCGGCGTTGATGTGGATCGCGGTGCCGCCGGCGAAGTCGATGGCCTTGATGGAGTTGGCGATGAACCCGCCGCGAGGGGAGACGAAGCCGTTGAAGGCGAACACCCAGTGGGCCGCAGGGAAGTACACGAGCAGGGCCCAGAGGGCGGCGAACAGCAGCCAGGCCGAGAACTTCATGCGGTCGGCGACGGCACCGCTGATGAGTGCCACGGCGATGATCGCGAACGCGGCCTGGAAACCGACGAAGGCCAGCGTCGGGATCGTGCCGACCACCGCGTCCGGGGACATCAGCCCGTGAAGACCGATGTACTGCAGCGGATTGCCGACGACGCCCCCGATCGAATCGCCGAAGGCCATGGAGAATCCGACGAGGACCCAGAGGACGCCCACCACGCCCATTGCGGAGATGGACATCATGAGCATGTTGAGCACGCTCTTGGAGCGGACCATGCCGCCGTAGAAGAAGCTGAGCGCCGGTGTCATCATGAGCACGAGGGCCGCGCTGATGAGGACCCAGGCGGTGTCGCCCGCCGAGACTTCGTAGATCGTCATGGCGAGAATCCTGACGGGGCCAGGTTTCGCGAAGATGGGGTCCGTGTAACGCTGGATCGACGCCGCGTATCAGTCCTGTTTCAGTCTCCCCGGCTCAGCCCTGCCGGCGCACGACGCGCTCGAAGTGGACGCCGTCCAGCGAGTCGGGTTCCAGGTCCGTCCAGGAGCCCTCGAACGTGAACTCGGAGAAGGCGGATGTCGGGAACCAGCACTGCAGGGCGTCGGCCTCCCTGGGGGCCGAGGCGTAGCCGAGTTGCGCGGACAGGCTGGGGATGGTGGGTGCGTGCCCGACCACGAGCAGCCCGGTGACGGCGTCGTCGGTCTCGGAGATGCGCTGCAGCATCGTCGTGGTGCCGTCGTAGTAGAGGGCGTCCTGGTACTCGGCCGGGATGGCGAGCCCGAGAGCGGCGAAGGTCTGGCGGGTGCGGGTGGAGGTGGAGACGAGTGCATACTGCAGGCCGAGGGATGCCAGTTGCCTGCCCATCTCCTGTGCGTCCTGGACGCCGCGGGCGGTCAGCTCGCGGACCTTGTCACCGCCGGGGTTGTTGGCTTCCGTCTTGGAGTGCCGCATCAGGACCAGTCTTCGCATGGCCCAAATCTACCCGGCGCCCGAGCCTCAGGGCTTGGAGGCGACGATGACGTCGCGGCGGATGGAGGAGTCGACGCGGTGCGCGAACCGCTCCCACGCTCCGCCCTCCCGCACCACGAGTCCGGCCCCGGCGAGGACTGCGGCGAGGTCCTCGCGCGACATCCCGAGCGTGTTCCAGGAGATGCCGACGGCGCCGCCGTGCGCCAGTTGGCCGGCCCAGACCGGGACCGCCTCCTTCAGCAGGCCGGCGGGGCTGCGGTCGCGCCTGGCGGAGGTGCCTCGCACGTCGGTTCCGGAGCCGTGGACGATGCCGTAGGGGGCGTCGACGACGACGGCGTCGAACCGCTTCCTCCCGAAGAGGTTCGCAGACGAGCGGGTGTCGCCGGTGAACGCAGTCAGGGTGAGTTCGTGCTCCCCTGCGGTCAGCGTGGCGTCGAATCGGCGGCCGATCACCTTGCCGTCGCGTCGGACCGAGGTGGTGCCTGCCTTGTGCTTCAGCCGCTTGCGGCGCAGCCAGGTGGTGTAGAATGCGGCCATCTGCTCGAACGCCTTGGCGTCTGCCTCGACTCCGTACGCGTCACAGCCCGCCATCAGGGCGGTCGACAGGGTGGTCCCGCGGCCGGCCATCGGGTCCAGCACCTGCCTCCTCCCGTTGGCCTCACGGGTGCAGGCGGCGAGTGTCACGTTGAACAGCAGCCTCGTGAACTGCTCGTTGGTCTTGCCCTGGTACTTGGGGATCGTCACGAGATCCTCATCCAGGACATCGACCCGGGGGAGCGCCACCGGCGCCAGCAGGTCGCCGGTGCGCTCGAACAGCGCGAAGGCCGCGGACTGGGCGGCCACGATGGCGAGTTCCGCGCCGGACAGGGGATCGGCGTGGAAGCCGAGGTAGCCGATGCCCGCGACATCGGCCTCGGTGCAGCCGGAGGCGAAGGGGGCGGTGATCTCCAGTTCGGCCGCGGTGAGCGCGGCGGCCTCGCCGGCGTAGACCCGGTTCGCCGACGGCGACCGGAGCATCAGATAGTCGGGCACTGACCGAATGCTCAGGCCACGCCGTCAGGCATGGTTCACGTGGTGGTGCTCGTACGGGGTGCCCTTGGCCCGCTCGAACGACGCCTCGATCTCCTCATCGGCCTCGTCGCGGCCCGTCCAGGTGGCGCCCTCGACGGACTTGCCGGGCTCAAGGTCCTTGTAGACCGAGAAGAAGTGCTCGATCTCCAGCAGCATGTGCTCAGGGACGCTGTCCAGGTCCCGCATGTGCCTGCGGCGGGTGTCGGCGGTGGGAACGCACAGCACCTTGTCGTCGCCGCCCATCTCGTCCTTCATGCGGAACATGGCGACGGCGTAGCACTCGATGAGGCAGCCGGGGAACGTGGGCTCCGCGCCGATGACCATGGCGTCCAGCGGATCGCCGTCCTGGCCGAGCGTCCCTTCGATGAACCCGTAGTCGTATGGATACTGCGTCGACGTGAACAGGGTGCGGTCGAGACGGATCCTGCCGGTGTTGTGGTCCATCTCGTACTTGTTCTTCGTCCCCTTGGGGATTTCGACGGTCACGTCGAACAACACCCGCTGATCGACGGGCAGGATGTCGATGCTCTCGACGACGTCTTCGCTCACGGACGCGCTCCTATGATTGGGGGACCACCCGTCCGGGACGGGTGGGTTGGCAAGAACAATACAGCGTCCGGAGGCGCAATGAAGTTTTCGAGCCGGGCCGTGCAGGGGGTGCTCACCTGGGTCCTGGTCGGCTGCCTGCTCCTCGCCGGCTTCCTGGGTGCGGTCTTCCACCGTTCGCTTGCGCTCGCAGCGGGACTCGAGGTCACCGGGGCCCCGACGACGGTGCCCTCTGCCATCTTCTCCCCGGCGCCCACGCTGGTCGCCCCGCCGCTCGGCAACGGCACGGTCGGGCCCGCTGCGGTGCAGGTCGAGGGCACCGCACCCGGCCGGGCCGAACTCGAGTCGAGGCTGGCGGCCATGGACGTGAGCAAGCTCGCCGTCGGGGCGGACAAGCTGGCCCTCGGCTACGAGATCCTGGACGCCACGACGGGTGAGGTGCTGGCAGCCAAGGACGCCGACGTCGTGCAGATCCCGGCCTCCAACACCAAGCTCCTGACCGCGGCCGCCGTGCTCTCCGCGTTCGACCCGCAGGATCGGTTCGCGACCCGGGTGCTGCAGCCGGAGACGGGCCGGATCGTGCTCGTCGGGGGCGGTGACCCCATGCTCGCCAGTGTCCCGGCCGCCGACGAGCAGGCCTTGAAGGCACCGTCGCTGCAGGACCTCGCCGGGCTCACGGCCAAGGCCCTGATCGCGGCGGGGCAGACATCCGTGACGCTCGCGTACGATGCCTCGCTCTTCACGGAGCCGTGGAACGACACCTGGCCCGTCGCATACCGCGACCAGGTGACCCGGATCAGCGCGCTGTGGGCCGACGAGGGCAGGGACGCATCGCGCGTGCGGAGCAGCGACCCGGCTCTGCTCGCGGCCCGCACCTTCGCCAGCCAGTTGCAGGCCGCCGGCGTCCGGGTGGACGCCGAGCCGGCAGCGGGGGAGGCCGCCGGGGCGGAGATCGCCAGGGTTGAATCGCTCCCGGTGCACACGCTGGTGGAGCAGGCCCTACTGCGCTCCAACAACTCGTTCACCGAGGTGCTGGGGCGGCAGCTGGCGATCAGGGAGGGACAGCCGGCGACGTTCGCCGGGGCGGTGGCGGCGATCAGGCAGCAGCTGACATCGCTTCGGCTGTGGGACGCCTCCGCAGTCCTGCTGGACGCCTCCGGGCTGTCGCGCTCGAACCGGGTGACGCCCGCCATGCTTGCCGCCACGATGCAGCACGCGGCCGCCGAACCGCGCCTGTCCGTGATCCTGGACGGGCTCCCCGTCGCCGGCGTGACCGGCACACTGCGGGAGCGGTTCACCGACGACGTCTCACGCCCGGCCAGGGGCGTCGCCCGGGCGAAGACGGGGACGCTGTCGTTCGTCGCGACGCTCGCCGGCACCACGCTCACCGCCGACGGTCGCTCGGTGGCCTACGCGTTCATGACGAACGGCTCCCCGGACGGCTGGGCCGCGAAGGTCTGGACCGACCAGGGCGTCGGCGTGGTCACGGGATGTGGCTGCTGATGCAGCGACGTCCCCATGTCAACCGGGCCCTGGCCACCCGCATGGCGGCACGGACCGACGGCGAACTGCCGGCGGTGACCGGGCCCGAGGCGCGGATCGCCGTCGCCTCCATCCGTCTCGCAGGCCAGGGAGCGGGGCCGCTCGCGGTCGCCTACAGCGGGCTGGCAGGCGCCCCCGCCTCCCGGATCGCGGTGATCGACCGCCGAACCTGGGCGAGGGCGGCGCTGCGGATGATCGACGAGGTCCTGGAGCCGCTGCCGATGACCGCCCGGCCGGCAGGCCTGCGGCGGGCCGTGGTCGGCGTCGGGTACGGGACCGCGGGTGGTCTGGCGCTCGGGCTCGTGGGGCGGCACCTGCTCGGCCAGTTCGATGCTTTCTCCGCCGACCCGAGCATGCTGCTTCTGGCACCGAACATCGTCGAGCACGAGCGCCGGCACCACCTGGACGCGGAGGATTTCCGGCTCTGGGTGGCCATCCACGAACAGACGCACGCCGTCCAGCTCTCGGCGGCCCCGTGGCTGCGCGACCACCTGCTGGAACGCCTGGCCAGGATCGTCCTGGACGAGCCGGGCGCGATGGACGTGCTGGAGGGGTTCAGGCGGGGCCACGGCCTGCAGGGGGCGATGGCGAGCCGGGCGGGGCACGCCGCTCTGGAGGAGATCACCGCCACCATGACGCTGCTGGAGGGGCACGCCGATTTCGTGGCGGATGCGGCCGGAGCCGATCACGTGCCCACGGTTCGGCGCCTGCGGGGGCTGTTCTCGCGCAGCGGTGGGCCCAGCAGGCTCGGAAGGTTGCTTCCGACCATGGACAAGGGCTCCCAGTACCGCGACGGGCTGGCCTTCTGCAGACGGGTCGCGGCGCGTGCGGGCAGGTCGGGCCTGGCGCAGGCCTTCGCCTCGCCGGCGAACCTGCCCACCCCCGCCGAGATCGGGGATCCGGAGTCGTGGGTCAGGAGGGTGCATGGCCCGGCGTGAGTTGGGTCCCGCCGCGCTGGCGGTGGCGCAGGCCACAGCAAGGTGCCTGCCTGCGGGGGGCGAGGTGGTGGTTGGGTGCTCGGGCGGAGCCGATTCGCTCGCGCTGGCCCTCGGGGCCGCGTGGGCCTCCGGCCGGGTGACGTGCGGCGTGAGGTGCATCGTCGTGGATCACGGGCTGCAGTCCGGATCGGCCGAGGTGGCGGCTTCGACGGTTGAGAAGCTTGCCGCGGCGGGCATCCGGGCCGGGGCCGTCCGGGTGCAGATAGACCCCGCTGCCCCGGGCGGCCCCGAGGCGGCGGCCAGGGAGGCGCGACTGGCGGCGCTGTCGGCCGCGGGCGTTCCCGTGCTGCTCGGGCACACCCTCGACGACCAGGCGGAGTCCGTGCTGCTCGGACTCCTGCGCGGTTCCGGGACGCGCGCCGTCGCAGGCATGGCCCCGGTCAGGGGACCGTTCCTGCGCCCCCTCCTCGGGCTGAGGCGTGCCACCACGCGCGAGGCGTGCCGTGAGTGGGGTGTGGAGTGGTGGGAGGACCCGCACAACGAGGACCCGCGCTTCGCCCGCGTCCGGGCCAGGGGATACCTGTCCGGGCTGACGGCCTCGCTCGGGAGGGACGTCGCGCCTGCACTGGCGCGCACCGCGGAACTGGCGCGGATCGACGCGGACTTCCTCGACCACCTGGCCCGGGACGCCGAGCAGGCCCTAGACCTCACGGAACCGCTGCAGGTCGCGCTGCTCCTGGAGGTACCCACCGCCTTGAGGCTGCGGATCCTGCGCGACTGGCTGGATGGGCACGGGGTTCGGGAGGCCACCATGACCCACATCATGGCCGTCGACGCCCTCGTGGCGGCCTGGCGGGGGCAGGGGGCGGTGGCGCTGCCCGGCGGCCGGGTGGCGCGCGCGTCCGGCCTGCTGGTGTTCCACCCGGCCTGACCGTCCGTCGAGCAGGCGATAGGCTTTGCGCGTGGATGCAGCAGACGTGAGCCAGGACCTGTCCGAAGTACTCTTCACCTCCGACCAGATCGCCGCGCGGATTGCCGAACTGGCAGCACAGATCGATGCCGACTACGCGGGCCGGGATCTCCTGCTGGTCGGCGTCCTCAACGGCGCCGTCATGGTCGTCAGCGACCTGCAGCGGGCCATGAAGAACCACGTCGAGATGGATTGGATGGCCGTGTCGTCCTACGGCTCCGGGACCCAGTCGAGCGGGGTCGTTCGGATCCTGAAGGACCTGGGGGTCGACCTGGTGGGGCGCGACGTCATCGTCGTGGAGGACATCATCGACACCGGCCTGACGCTGTCGTACCTCATGAGCAACCTGGCCTCCAGGAATCCCGCCAGCCTTGAAATCCTTGCGATGTTCCGCAAGCCCGACGCGTCCCGGATGGAGGTGCCGGTGAAGTACGTCGGGTTCGACATCCCCAACCAGTTCGTCGTCGGCTACGGCCTGGACTACGCCGGGAAGTACCGGAACCTGCGCGACCTCGCCATCCTGGCGCCCCACGTCTACTCCTGAGACCTCCCGCGATCGGCCGCCGGGCGGTAGCTTGGCGGCATGGTCAACGATGACGGCATCGACGCGCCCGGCAGCATTCGAGCCTTCACCCACAGGTTTCCGACGGCTCGCCTGGGCGGCGAGGGACTTCCCCTCCTCAAGCGTGGACACGAACCGGACCTGACCGCCGAGGACCGGGTACTGCTCGGGGAACTTCCCGGCAGGCGACTCGTGCCGCGGCCGGTCAGCCTGCTGCCGTACCGTGCGCAGAACCGTTACGGCCGCGACGTCGAGATGCATGCGTTCACGGCGGTCGAGTTGTCCAACGAGCACCTGCGTGCCGTCTTCCTCCCCGAGTTGGGCGGGCGGCTGTGGAGCCTCGTGGACCTCGCGACCGGCCGCGACCTCCTGTTCAGGCCGGACGCCGTCCAGTTCGGGAACCTCGCGCTGCGGGATGCGTGGTTCTCCGGCGGCGTCGAGTGGAACCTCGGCACCACCGGCCACTGGGGCCTGACCTGCTCGCCCGTGGATGCGGGCCTCGTGGAGGTGGACGGTGAACGGATCCTGCGAATGTGGGCGCTGGAACGCCTGACCGGGCTCGTGTGGCGCCTGGAGGCCTGGCTGCCCGCGGGATCCAGGCATCTCTACACCAGCGCCCGCATCGCGAACCACCACGACGCCGACGTCGCCTTCTACTGGTGGTCGAACGCGGCGGTCCCCCTGGAGCCGGGGTCCCGGGTGCTGGCCCCGGCAGCACACTCCTTCCACAACGACTACGGCGGCGGCCTCGTCAGGAACCGCTTCCCCCTGTCGCACGGGATCGACGGCAGCCGGCCCCACGATGCGCCGCAGTCCGCCGACTACTTCTTCGACATCCCCCGTGACGGCGATGCGCCGACCTGGGTGGCCGGCTGCGCCGGCGACGGACTCGGCCTGATGCTGGCGTCGACGCCGGAGCTGCCCGGCAAGAAGCAGTTCGTCTGGGGCAACACGCGGGGTGGGCACAGGTGGCAGGCATGGCTGAACGGCACGGGGAGGTACTTCGAGCTCCAGTCGGGCTACACCCGCACCCAGAAGGAGCACGTTGCGCTGGCCCCGGGTGCCGTGGCCACCTGGGTCGAGGTGTTCGGCCCGGTCGCCGTCGATCCGCAGCTGGGCTGGGACGAGTCCGTCCGGGTCGCCGCCGCCCAGGTGCCCATCGTGGGGCTCGAACGTGCAAGGCGGGTGTTCGACGCCGCGGTCGACGTTTCACCCGCCGTCTGGCAGGCCGTCGACGGGTGGGGGCGGCTGGAGGTGGAGGCCGGCCATCTCGCGGCCGACCCGGCCACGCCCTTCACCGCGGCCCTGTCGGGGGAACAGGAGGCGTGGCTGACGGTGGCCCGCGGCGGGAATCCGCCGGACCTGCTCGCGCGGCACCCGCTTGTCGGTCCCCGCTGGCGGAGCCACCTGGAGGGGGCCGAACGTGGCTGGGTGCGCAGCCTGCTGATCGGATACTGCGACTGGGCGGCCGGGGACCGCGACGGCGCCGCGTGGCACTGGGCCGAGTCCACGGCGATCTGTGAGAACGCCATGGCCCTGCACTGTCTGGCCGTCCGTGAACCCGACCCGTGGTCGGCGTACAACTTCGCCGAACGCGCCCACGAGGCATCCAGGGGCGACGACGACCTGCTCCTGGACTACCTCGATCGGGCAAGGGGCATCCCCGCCGTCGTGCTGCGGGTGGTCGACCGCCTCCCGGAGGGGCGCCGGTCGTTGCCGCGTGTGCGGTTGGCCGAGGCGAGGGCGCTCGTCGCCACAGGACGTCTCGCCACCGCCAGGGCCGTCATCGACGAGTTGGAGCTGCCGAACCTCAGGGAGACCAGCGAGGAACTGGAGGATCTGTGGCGCGAGTACGCGAGGGCGTCCGGCACCGATGAGTCCCTGCCGCCGCACCTGGATTTCGCGATGTACTGACGCCGGGGCGGGTGCACGGGGCCGCACGGGATCGGCCGGTCTTGGTGAACGCTGGTAGTCTGCCGATGCCCACTTCAGTTGCCCAGATCGGTGTCGTCCGTTGCAGAAACTCATGAAGAGCCCGTTCGGCTGGCTCACCTGGATCATCCTGCTCCTCCTTGTTTTCACCATCGGCGGCCAGGCCGTCAACTCCATCGTCGGTTACAAGGTCACGCCCACGTCCGAGGTCATGACGCTGCTGGAGGGTGATGCCAAGCTGAAGGAGGTCATCCTCATCGACGGCGAGCAGATCGTCCGCGTCACGACGGAGGACGGTCAGCGGCTCGAGACGGCCTGGGTCGGCAACCAGGTCAACACCATCCTCGACCTGCTGGCGAAGCGCCAGGCTGCGGGCACCGTCGACAGCTGGGTGTCCCAGAACCCCGGTCAGAGCCTCCTCACCACCCTGCTCTACACCGGCCTGCCGTTCATCCTGCTCGCAGTGATGTTCTTCTTCATCATCAGGATGATGTCCGCCGGCGGGTCCGGTGGGCCCCTGTCCTTCGGCAAGTCGAAGGCCAAGCTCGTCACCAAGGACACCCCGAAGACGACGTTCGCGGACGTGGCCGGTGTCGACGAGGCCGTCGAGGAACTGGAGGAGATCAAGGAGTTCCTGGCAGAGCCCGCGAAGTTCCAGAGGCTCGGCGCCAAGATCCCGAAGGGTGTACTGCTCTACGGCCCGCCCGGCACCGGCAAGACGCTGCTCGCCAGGGCCGTGGCCGGCGAGGCGGGCGTGCCGTTCTTCTCCATCTCGGGCTCGGACTTCGTGGAGATGTTCGTCGGCGTCGGCGCCTCGCGTGTCCGCGACCTGTTCGACCAGGCGAAGCAGGCGGCACCGGCCATCGTGTTCATCGACGAGATCGACGCAGTCGGGCGCCACCGCGGCGCCGGGCTCGGAGGCGGTCACGACGAGCGCGAGCAGACCCTGAACCAGTTGCTGGTCGAGATGGACGGCTTCGACGTCCGTGGCGGCGTCATCCTCATCGCTGCGACGAACCGGCCGGACGTCCTGGACCCGGCACTGCTCCGGCCCGGCCGATTCGACCGGCAGATCGGCGTCGAGGCACCGGACCTGGACGGCCGCACCCACATCCTGACGGTGCACGCCAAGGGCAAGCCGCTCGCACCCGGGGTCGACCTCGCCTCGGTCGCCAGGCGGACCCCGGGCTTCTCGGGCGCCGACCTGGCCAACGTCCTGAACGAGGCGGCGCTGCTTTCGGCCAGGATGAACCTGGACATGATCGGGCAGCCGCAGCTCGACGAGGCCATCGACCGCGTCATCGCAGGCCCGCAGAAGCGCACGAGGCTCATGAACGACCAGGAGCGCCTCATCACGGCCTACCACGAGGGCGGGCATGCGCTGGTCGCCGCGGCGATGCCGGGCAACGATCCCGTCCAGAAGGTGACCATCCTGCCCCGGGGCCGGGCGCTCGGCTACACCATGGTGATGCCGGACTCGGACAAGTACTCCCGCACCCGCGGTGAGCTGCTCGACCAGATGGCATACATGATGGGTGGCAGGGCCGCGGAGGAACTCATCTTCCACGACCCGACGACGGGCGCGCAGAACGACATCGAGAAGGCCACCAAGGTCGCCCGTGCCATGGTCATGCAGTACGGCATGAGCGAACGGATCGGCGCGGTCATGCTGGGCGGGGGCGACTCGGAGCCGTTCCTCGGCATGCGGGGCGCGGAGCCCAGCAAGGACTACTCGGAGCACAGCGCCGCCGTCGTCGACGAGGAGGTGGCCAAGCTCATCCACACCGCCCACCAGGAGGCGTTCGACGTCCTCGTCGAGAACCGGGAGGTGCTGGATGAACTGGTCCGGCAGCTGTTCGCCAAGGAGACCCTGAACAAGGCGGAGGTTGCGGAGATCTTCAAGCCGCTGCGTCGCAGGGACAAGCGCCCTGCGTGGACCGGGTCTGCGATGCGCCAGCCGTCCACGATCCCTCCCGTCGAGGTGCCCCCGCCCTCCGACAGGCAGTTGCCCCCGGTCGCCCCATCCCCGAGCGGCGGTGCCCCCGGTCCGCAGTCCTGGGAGCCGCCGCAGTGGCCGCCGCCGGGTGCGAGGAGCTGACCTGTCATGGTCGACAGCGCACGCATCGAGAAAGCCGTCAGGGAGATCCTTCTCGCGGTGGGGGAGGACCCGGACCGCGAGGGTCTGCGCAGGACCCCGGCACGGGTCGCCCGCGCCTACGCGGAGCTGTTCTCCGGTATCGGCAAGGACCCGAACCAGCTCCTGGCCACGAAGTTCGACATCTCGCACGAGGAACTGGTGCTCGTCAAGGACATCGAGTTGATCAGCACCTGTGAGCATCACCTGCTGCCGTTCATCGGTGTCGCGCACATCGGCTACATCCCCGGCACGGACGGCAAGGTGACCGGCCTGTCCAAGCTGGCGCGGCTGGTCGACCTGTTCTCGAAGCGCCCCCAGGTGCAGGAGCGGCTCACCACGCAGATCGCCGACGCAATCGTCAGGAACCTCTCGGCACGCGGCGTCATCGTCGTGATCGAGGCCGAGCACATGTGCATGACCACACGCGGTGTCAAGAAGCCCGGGAGCAGGACCGTCACCAGCGCGGTGCGCGGCCAGTTGCGCGATCCCGCCACCCGGGCGGAGGCGATGTCGCTCATCCTCGGCGGGCGTTGACCCCGGTGACGCTGGTCATGGGCGTGGTGAACGTCACAGCCGACTCGTTCTCCGACGGCGGGCACCATCCGGATGCCGAAAGCGCCATCCGGCACGCGCTTCGGCTTGCCGGTCAGGGCGCCGCGGTGATCGACGTCGGCGGCGAGTCGACCCGTCCCGGGGCCGGACGCATCGACGAGGCCACCGAGATGGCGCGGGTGCTGCCCGTCGTCGAGGCGCTGGTGGCGGAGGGTCTCACCGTCTCCGTCGACACGATGCGTGCCTCGACCGCCAGGGCGGCGATCGGGCTCGGGGCGGCGATCATCAACGACGTCTCCGGCGGCAGGGCCGACGAGGACATGCTCGGTCTGGTCGCCGGCGCGGGGGTCGACTTCGTGCTCATGCACTGGCGGGCCCACTCCAGCACCATGCAGCAGGAGACCGACTATGTCGACGTCGTCGGCGACGTTCGTTCGGAGTTGCTGGGTCAGCTGGCGGTGGCGAGGGCTGCCGGAGTCGACCCTGACCGGATCATCCTCGACCCCGGCCTCGGGTTCTCCAAGACCTGGGCCCAGAACTGGGAACTGCTGGCAGGCCTGGACCGCTTCACGGCCCTCGGGCACCGGGTGCTGGTCGGCGCCTCCAGGAAGCGGTTCCTCGGGGAACTCCTGGACGGGCGGGAGCCGCTGGGGCGCGATGCGGCGACGACGGCTGTGAGCACATGGTGTGCGCTGCACGGCGTCTGGGCCGTGCGCACGCACGAGGTGGCAGACCAGGCGGACGCCGTCAGGGTGGGTGAACGGCTGGCCGCTGCAATGTCCTGAGGGGCGGGTGTGGGGTAGAGTCCGAGAAGGTGAACTGGGCCGGAGGTGAGCAGGATCGACGCAATCACGTTGAGTGGAATAGCCGTTCACGGATTTCACGGGGTGAATCCCGAGGAACGTCGCGACGGTCAGATCTTCGTCGTGGATGTGGAGCTGCAACTTCCGCTGGAGACCCGCAGCGACTCACTGTCGGACACCGTCAACTACGCGGAGATCGCCGCCCTCGTCGAGCGGGTCGTCGCGGGTGAGCCGTGCAACCTGATCGAGACGGTTGCGGGCAGGATCGCCGACGGCGTCCTTGCACATTCCCCGGCCGTGGAGCGGGTGCGAGTCGTCGTCCACAAGCCCCAGGCGCCAGTGCCGCAGGCGTTCAATGACATTTCCGTGACGATCAACAGGAGCCAGCATGCCGAACGGACCCTTTGACATCGACGTCGACACCCTCGGGAACCTGAGGCCCATCTCGAAGGTGGTCCTGAGCCTCGGCTCCAATCAGGGCGATTCCGTCGAGATCCTGACGGAGGCGGTGGAGTTCCTCTCGGAGACCCCCGGTTTCATCCTCGTGGACGTGTCACCTGTCTACGAGACCAGGCCGGTGGGTGGGCCTGCCCAGCCGGACTTCCTCAACCTCGTCATCGTCGCGGAGTCCACACTGGAGCCGCTGACGCTGCTGGACCGGGCGCACGCCATCGAACAGAACTTCCACCGCGTACGCGACATCCCGAACGGTCCCCGCACGCTCGACATCGACATCATCATGGTCGGACGCCGTATCACGGAGGATGCGATCGAGTTGCCGCACCCACGGGCCCATGAGCGCGCCTTCGTGCTCGTGCCCTGGCTGGACATCGACCCGGATGGCGAACTGGCCGGCTACGGGCGCATCGACGAACTGGTGGCAGATCTCGACGTCAGCGGTGTGCGGCGCCGCGACGACATCGTCGTTGCCGTCCCCGCCCGGTCTTGAGCGAACCGCCCCACCCCCGCATGGGGCCGACGACGTGGAGGCACTTCGTCGTCGCCGCCCTCGCAGGGGCGCTGTTCACTGAGGTCGCCATCGTCGGCCTTCGCCTTGCGGGGTACTTCCCACCGATGGTGCCCTGGAGCGTTCCCGCAGTGCTGGTCGTCATGTCCGTCGCGGCATGGATCTACTCGCGGGGGTTGGCTCGTCGGGTCCGACGGCGGGTCGCCACCCCGACCGAGGGCGTGAGGGCCCTCGTGGTTGCGAGAAGCCTCATCTCCACCGGCGCCATCCTGGCGGGGATGCATGCCGTGTACGTCGGCCATTCGCTGGGGCAGGTGCAGGCGCAGGCGCCTGCACAGCGCGTGCTGATGGGCTCAATCATGTTCGTCACATCGCTCCTGCTCGCCTGGTGCGGGCACCTGCTGGAGAAGGCGTGCGTGGTGCCGGATTCCGGCGACGATGGGCGCGGCTCCGGTTCGGGGAATGGAGTCGAATCCGATGACACGCCGGACGCCTCACCCGATTTCCACTGATTACGGGCTACCCTGTCCCCATGGCCGGTCGACGTGTAGCAGCAGCCCCCTCCGAGCGCAGAAGCGCCCTGACGATTCTGGCAGTCGGCACCATCGTGTCCGTCGCCTCGCTCCTCGGTTCCGTGTGGGTGGTGCGGGCCGGCGTCGTCGTCGCGATTGCCATGGCCTTCGCGGCGGTGGCCGCGGCGTGGCGGCAGCTGGAGATCGAGCGTGCATCGCACCGCGCCGAGGTGCGGGAGCAGGTGGCGGTGCGGGTCGCGCTGGCTGAACGTCACCACGCCGAGCAGGTGGCCATGATCGACCGCTTCACTGCGCGTTCCGAGAATCTCAAGGGAATCATTGCGCAGTTGCGCAGGCAGTTGGCGCTGGCCACTGCGGAGTTGAGCAGCATGCGCGGGAATGCGGTGTGGTTGCGGGCGGAAGTCGCAGAACGGCAGGCGCACATCGACGAACTGGTGGCAAGGATCGCGATGCTGGAGTCGGAGCACAGCGAGAAGCTGGTGTTGATGCCCCGCCGCGGAGCCGCCGTGGCCGTGCAGCCGAGCACCGAGGACATCTGGGAGGCCGACGAACATCCCACCATGGTGGATCTCGCGAAGCTGCAACTCGACGGGATTCCCGAACTCCGCCGGCAGGCCTGAGCAGCCGCACGAACCATCCGAAATGCCGCCCCTCGGGGCGGCATTCTCCATTTCCGGCGAATGATTCGGTCAATTCGTGACGTATCGGGGGCGAAAGTGTGCGTGTCGGGGCGGACTGGGTCTATTGTTCTTCGTGAAGCGAAAGACCCCCGTTTCGTCCTTGGGATGATGGGGCAGGACAGTTGGAGGAAACAAGGCATGCGCAAGATCGAAGTCACTTTGATCGATGATCTGGACCACACCCCGGCCAGCCGGACCGTGACATTCGCGCTCGACAACAAGAGCTATCAGATCGACTTGAGCGACGCGAACTACGACAAGCTGGAGGCCGCCCTCGCGCCTTTCGTCGCGAAGGCGACGAGGGTCGCCCGTCAGAAGGGTTCGGCTCCGGCCCCCACGACGACGGCCGTCAGTCGCTCTGCCAGCAGCGAGGTGCGGCAGTGGGCGAAGGCGGCAGGGCACGCGGTCCCCGACCGTGGCAGGATCCCGAACGACATCCTGGCCCTGTACGAGGCCGCTCACTCCTGAGCGACGCGGGACGGGGGGTCCGGGGCCCGGTGGGCGGCCCGGTTCGCGACAGGTGAACGCCGGAATGCTGGTGTGCCTTGGCCCGTTGGCTAAGCTGGACGGGCCGGGGCCACCAGCATTCGTGGTTTTCCGGCGGGAGGGAAAGAGTCATACATGTTCGAACGGTTTACGGATCGCGCCCGGCGTGTGATCGTGCTCGCCCAGGACGAGGCGAAGCTGCTGAACCACAACTACATCGGAACCGAGCACATCCTTCTTGGTCTCATCCACGAGGGTGAGGGCGTTGCCGCCAAGGCTCTGGAGTCCCTCGGCATCTCCCTTGAGGCCGTCAGGGCCCAGGTGGAGGAAATCATCGGCCAGGGGCAGCAGGTGCCCACCGGCCACATCCCGTTCACGCCGCGAGCCAAGCGCGTGCTGGAGCTCTCGCTGCGCGAGGCGCTCCAGATGAACCACACCTACATCGGCACCGAGCACATCCTGCTCGGCCTGATCCGTGAGGGCGAGGGCGTCGCCGCGCAGGTCCTGCTGAAGCTGGGTGCGGACCTCAACCGGGTCCGCAGTACCGTGCTGCAGCTGCTCAGCGGCTACCAGGGCAAGGAGGCGTCCCTGTCCGGGGCGCCCGAGGTGGGGCCGGAGAAGACGTCCTCGCAGGTCCTCGACCAGTTCGGGCGCAACCTGACGCAGGCCGCGCGCGAGAACCGGCTCGACCCGGTGATCGGGCGCGTCAAGGAGATCGAGCGCGTGATGACGGTGCTCAGCCGCCGCACGAAGAACAATCCTGTGCTGATAGGTGAGCCCGGCGTCGGCAAGACCGCCGTCGTCGAGGGCCTCGCCCAGGCCATCGTGCGTGGCGACGTGCCGGAGACGCTGCGCGACAAGCAGATCTACACGCTCGACCTGGGTGCCCTCGTCGCAGGCTCCCGCTACCGCGGCGACTTCGAGGAGCGGCTGAAGAAGGTCCTGAAGGAGATCAAGACCCGCGGCGACATCATGCTGTTCATCGACGAGATCCACACGCTCGTCGGTGCCGGCGCTGCCGAGGGCGCTATTGATGCGGCCTCCATCCTGAAGCCCATGCTGGCCCGCGGCGAGCTGCAGACCATCGGTGCCACCACGCTGGACGAGTACCGCAAGCACATCGAGAAGGACGCGGCACTCGAGCGCCGGTTCCAGCCCATCCAGGTGGCCGAGCCGTCGGTCGCGCTGACGATCGACATCCTCAAGGGCCTGCGGGACCGCTACGAGGCACATCACCGCATCACCATCACCGACGAGGCGCTGACCGCGGCGGCGACGCTCGCCGACCGGTACATCCAGGACCGCTTCCTGCCCGACAAGGCAATCGACCTGATCGACGAGGCCGGTGCCCGCCTGCGCATCCAGCGCATGACGGCGCCGCCGGATCTGAGGGAGTTCGACGAGCGGATCACCTCGCTCAAGATCGAGAAGGACGCCGCCATCGACGCCCAGGACTTCGAGCGCGCGGCGAAGCTGCGTGACGAGGTGCAGCGCCTACAGGCCCAGCGCGCGGAGAAGGAGGAGGCCTGGAAGCAGGGCGACTCCGACATCCCCGCAGTCGTCGGGGAGGAGGAGATCGCGGTCGTGTTGTCCGGGTCCACCGGCATTCCCGTGTTCAAGCTGACCGAGGAGGAGTCGGCTCGTCTGCTGCGCATGGAGGCGGAGCTCGCGAAGCGCTACGTCGGGCAGACCGACGCCGTCAAGGCGTTGTCCCGTTCGATCCGTCGCACCCGGGCAGGCCTCAAGGACCCGAAGCGCCCCAGCGGTTCGTTCATCTTCGCCGGCCCGTCCGGCGTCGGAAAGACCGAACTCACCAAGGCGTTGACCGAGTTCCTGTTCGGTGACGAGGACGCACTCATCACGCTCGACATGAGCGAGTACTCCGAGAAGCACACCGCGTCCCGGATGTTCGGTTCCCCGCCCGGATATGTCGGCTACGAGGAGGGTGGGCAGCTCACTGAGAAGGTGCGGCGCAAGCCGTTCTCGGTGGTGCTCTTCGACGAGATCGAGAAGGCGCACCCCGACATCTTCAACTCGTTGCTGCAGATCCTCGACGAAGGCCGCCTCACCGACGCCCAGGGCCGCGTGGTCGACTTCAAGAACACCGTCATCGTCATGACGACCAACCTCGGCACCAGGGACATCAGCAAGAGCGTCAATCTCGGCTTCTCGCGCGCAGGCGACGAGGAGAGCAACTACGAGAAGATGAAGGCGAAGGTCACCGACGAGCTGAAGCAGCACTTCCGTCCGGAGTTCCTGAACCGCGTCGATGAGATCGTGGTGTTCCATCAGCTGTCGCAGGCCGACATCGAGCACATCGTCGACCTGATGATCGCACAGGTGGAGGGACGCCTCGCGGACAAGGACATGGGCATTGCGCTCACGCCTGCCGCCAAGTCGCTGATCGCGAAGAGGGGCTTCGATCCAGTTCTTGGTGCGCGCCCGTTGCGGCGTGCCATCCAGCGCGACATCGAGGACATCCTTGCCGAGAAGATCCTGTTCGGGGACCTCGTGCCGGGTCAGATCGTCCAGGTCGACGTCGCGCCCGAGGGCTCCGAGTTGCCGTTCAGGTTCACGGGCGTGGCCAAGGGGCACGTGGAGGAGTTCGAACCGACGGCCCACGAGCCGTCCTGATCCCGGATATCTCCTTCGAGCATTCGAAGACGAATGTCGGCCAGCCGTCAGCGGCTGGCCGACACTCGTTTCAGGGGCGTTTCCCGTGGCGTTCAGGGGTGGGTCGTCAGCATGACGACGAACGCGAAGATACCCGCCGCGCAGACGCAGGTCGCCACGATGGCGGGCAGCAGGCCGTCGGCCAGTCGCCCCTCGTCCCGGTTGAGGACGCGGTGGTGATGCAGATAGCGCAGGTGCGACTTCAGGCCCATCACCCCGCCGAGTGCGAGCCCCGCGACCGCAGGCAGCAACGCCCACAGACCGATGACGTTCGCGACGAGCCGGGCGTAGAACAGGGCGCCGATGGCGATCGACAGGCTGGTGCGCTGCCAGGACAGGGCCACACGTTCCGGCTGCAGGCCGGGATCGAACGGGGTGTCGAGATCGGGGGCGTCCATGTCAGCGCAGGACGATTCCGAGCAGCACCAGCACTCCGGCCACCACGACCGCCACCATCACAGGCAGGGCCAGGACGGCATGCGGCAGGGGAGTGTTGCGACGCAGCGCCCGCTCGTTGCGGGCCCAGCCGAACCATGCCTGCAACGGAGCGAAGATGCCAGTGACCATGAGCACGACCGAGGCCGCCAGCTGGTATCCGGGGTGCAGCCCGAGGCCGAGGGACTCCAGCGCAACACCGCCGGCCATCAGCGCCAGCGCCGTCCGGATCCAGGCCAGGAAGGTGCGCTCGTTGGCCAGGGTGAACCTTGCGTCCGGCTCCTCGCCGTGCGCGTAGACCGACTGCGGGAATCGCTCGCGTGCCATCAGTCCTCCTCCGAGCCGAACACTAGCGGATAGCCCTGCGCAGGTCCGAGGGGACCTACCTTGGGACGATCGCGCCGCCGCTGAGGCGGACGCGGACAGCGGGGGCTCCGGCGCGCTGCTCGGACGTCACGACGGCGCGCTGACCGCCGGGCAGACGCACGCCGATCTGCACGTGGCCCAGCACGTAGCCCTCGTCGAGGACAGGGACGGCGACGCCGTCGTCGGCCGGCACGAGGCTGCCCTGACCGACGCCGAGGACGTGCCCGGGTGGGAGCTCTCCCGCCCAGCCGAGCGCGGCGGCCTCGGCCGCGTCGATGAATGCGGTGTTGCCGAGGAACCGGGCCACGGCCTCGGAGGCGGGCCGATGCCACAGGGCATCAGGCGTGTCGGCCTGGGCGATCCGGCCCGCCAGCATGACGGCGACGGTGTCGCCGACCATGGAGGCCTCCTCCTGGTCGTGGGTGACGTAGACGGCGGTGGTGCCGACGTCGCGCAGGATGCGGGACACCTCCTGGGCGAGGTAGCGGCGCAGGCCGTGCTCCAGCGCCGACAGGGGCTCATCCAGCAGCAGCAGCCGCGGCGACGGCGCCAGCGACCTGGCCAGGGCCACCCGCTGCGCCTGCCCACCGGAAAGCTCGGTGACCTTGCGCCGCTCGTAGCCGGCGAGGTCGACAAGTTCGAGCATCTCGGAGACCCGTTCGCGCCGGGCGATCAGGTCGAGGCGGGTCAGCCCATAGGCGATGTTGCGGCCCACATCCATGTTCGGAAAGAGCTGACCGTCCTGGAAGACCACCCCGAAGCCGCGCCGGTGCACCTTCACCCGGGCCAGGTCCTGGCCGTCCCACGACACGGTTCCGGCGGTCAGCGGCTGCAGCCCGGCGATGGCGCGCAGCAGCGTCGACTTTCCCGATCCCGACGGCCCGAGCAGTGCCACCACGTGCCCGGGGGCCAGGGTGAGGTCAACCCCGTCGACGGCGCGGAGATCCCCGAACCGGACCACGGCGCCACTGACCTGCAGGCCGCTCACCACGAGGCCACCCCCTTGTTGCTGCCGCCCTCCGAGACGGCCATGATCACTGCGGTCAATGCTGCCAGCACGACGGCGGCCGCCAGCGCCATGCCGTAGTTGTCCGCACCGGGACGTCCGAACAGCCTGAAGATCAGCACGGGCAGCGTCGGGTTGTCCGGGCGCGAAAGGAACGAAGTGGCGCCGAACTCCCCGAGCGACGTGGCGAAGGCGAACCCAGCCGCCAATCCGAGGCCGCCCCACAGCTGTGGGAACTCGATAGTGGCCAGCGCCCGCCACGGGCCGGCGCCGAGCATGCGCGCGGCCTCCAGTTGGCGTGGATCGAGCGCCCGAAGCGTGGGCAGCAGACTGCGCACCACGAGCGGCAACGCCACGACGGCCTGCGCGATCGGGATCAGCAGGAGGCTTGAGCGCAGGTCGAGGGGCGGCCGGTTCAGCGTGATGAGGTACCCGAAGCCGACGGTGACAGCAGACACACCGAGCGGCAGCAGGAACAGGCCGTCGACCGCCCACAGCGTCCGCCTCGCCCACGCCTGCGGCGGCCTCCGGGAGGCGACGAGGCTGACCAGCACCCCCATCAGGAGGGCGAGCGCCGCGGCGGCCAGGGCGATCCAGAGCGAGTTCCCAAGGGCCCGCCCGACGGGCGCGCTCGCCGCGACGCCGGTGCCGGAGAACAGGTTGACGTAGTTGCCGAGCGACCAGGCCCCGCGGCTGCGCAGCGACAGGACCACCAGGTTGACCATGGGGGCCGTCAACAGGCCGAGACCCACCAGGGAGGTCACCGTGATCACCGGCCAGTCCGCGCGCCAGGTGGCGCGGGCCAGCACGGTCTCGTCGATGCCGAGCCGGCCCGCACGGCCCGTCCGCCGCTGCCAGGTGTTGGTCAGAAGCAACAGCGCCGTCAGCACGACCAGTTGGGCGATCGAGAGAGCCGCTGCGGCCGGCAGGTCCAGCAGCTGGGTGGTCTGGTACCAGATCTCGGTCTCGATGGTGGAGTACTTGACCCCGCCCAGCACCATGACGATGCCGAACGAGGAGGCGCAGAACAGGAACGTCAGGGATGCCCCCGCGGCGATGGCCGGGCCGAGCGCCGGAAGCGTCACGGTCAGGAACCGGCGCACTGGACCGGCTCCGAGCACATGGGCCGCCTCGCCGAGCCGCGGGTCGAGTCTCCGCCAGAACGTCCCGACCGTGCGCACGATCACCGAATAGTTGAAGAACACCATGGCCAGCAGGATCGCCAGCCAGTGGTCCTCCAGGCCGAGGAAGCCGAGCGGTCCCCCCCGCCTGAACAGGGAGCCGAACGCGACACCCACAACCACGGTCGGCAGCACGAACGGGACCATCACCATGGCCCGGAGGGCCCTCCTGCCGGGGAAGCGCCGCCGGTACAGGAGGAACGCCCCCGGGATTCCGAGCGCCACGCACACCGCGGTTGCCGCTGCAGCCATGCCCAGCGTGAAGGCGATGATGCGCCAGGTCCGCGACGACGAGAACACCAGCTGGAGGCCGTCCAGGGTCCAGGACGCACCGTCGTGGAAGCCCCGCGCGATCAGCGTCGCCGCGGGCCATGCGAAGAAGAGCACGAGGAAGGCCGCGGGCACCAGGGCCGCCGCCACCCAGGCCAGGCGCCAGGCGACGTCGGCTCCCGTGCCCTTCATCCTCACCCGATCACGTGCGTCGTCCATGCACGGATCCAGTCCTCCCGGTTGGCGGCGATGTCGGACTCGGAGACCTCGATGGGCTGCCTCGACAACGGCGCGAACTTCTCCCACGCCTCGGGGAGTGCGACCGACGTGTCCGCCGGGTACATGTACATGTTCTCGGGGATGGCGGCCTGCACCTGGGGCGAGAGCAGGAAGTCGATGAACTTCCGCGCGCCCGCCTCGTTCCTGGCGCCCGAGATCACGCCCGCGTACTCCGTTTGTCGGAAGCAGGTGTCCAGGAGGGCGGCGGTGGTGGAGGCCGTCTTGTCGGCATTCAGCGTGTACGCCGGCGACGTCGAGTACGAAAGCACCAGCGGGCGCGGGCCCTTGCCGTCCGCTCCGGAGAACTCGGTGTAGTAGGCCTCCGTCCAGCCCGGGACCACCTTGACGCCGTTCGCCACCAGCGAGTCCCAGTAGGCGAGGTAGCCGGAGGTGCCCTTCGCCCCCACCGTCGCAGCAAGGAACGCCAGACCGGGCGTGGAGGAGGCGGGATTGCTGACCACGAGCAGGTCCTTGTACTCAGGGCGCGCCAGGTCATCGAGCGTTGCCGGCACCGCGAGCCGGTGCTCGGTGAACCACGACAGGTCGGCGTTGATGCAGACGTCCCCGAAATCGATGGGAATCAGAGTGCTTCCGTCGACGGTTGCGATGACGCCCTCCGAGGTGGCACGGCCCGCGAAGGTGTTGTCGATCCCGAACACCACGTCCCCGAGCGGGGAGTCCTTGGTCAGGATCAGCTGGTTCACCAGCGCGCCGCCGTCGCCGGGGGCCACGTAGGTGACGTCCAGGCCGTTGTCGGCGGCGAACCTGGCCTTGAGGTCGTCGGGCAGCGCGAACGAGTCGTGCGTGACCACGACAAGCTTGGCGGTGCCGGTTCCGGTGTTCGTGTCGCTGGGGCGTGTGGTGCTGCCGGTGCCTCCCGGCGACGAGCAGGCGGCCAGTGTCGAGGCGGTGAGCAACGCGACGAGGGTCCTGGTCAGTCGATCGAAAGTCATGAGTCCTCCAACCCGTAACCTTCGGGGTCGGTGGACGTCCCACCGAGGAGTTGGTTCTCACTCCCTACGCCGGTGCTAACCGGATCAGGTTTGAGGGTCTGCGGACGTGCCCGCACTCTCAGCGCCCTTCTGGCGCTCCCCTGTGTGCGCCCCACCATACACCGGTTCGGTGGCCTCCTCCTTCGCCGTCCCCGGCATCTGGGGCACCATTCGCCACGTCAGCAGGGCGGGGATGACCGCGGCGAGGCAGCCGACGACGACGCCGGCCGTGAGCAGGCCGAACAGCGTCGGCCAGCCGACCACCAGGACGGAGAACCCCCGGGACCGCAGTGCCCTGTGGAGACCTAGGCCGGAGAGTGTGCCCGCGACGGCACCGAGCAGCGCCGCGGACGTCCCGAGGATCACGGACTCCGCCGCCACGAGCGTGACGATGTCGGATCGATCGGCCCCGACGAGCCTGAGGGCGCGGAACTCCGACCTCCGGCGGGGGAGCCGGACGATCAGCATGCCGGCCAGGCCGACGGTGCTGAACGCGAGGAGGGGCCACGTCAACGCCCGGCCGGCGTCTGCCACCGCCGCCAGCGGCGCACCGCGGTCGGTGGCCAGTTGCTCGGCGCTCCGGACCCGGACGAGGGGATCGCCCGAGAAGATGGAGGTCAGCCCGGCCTGCATGTCGGTCAGCCTCGACGGGTCGCTGAGGCCGAGTGAGACCAGCGCGTCGTTGTCGGGCACGCCGAGGGAGGTGAACGTGCGACGCAGCGCGATGAGGTCGACCCGGTCCGGGCCCTCGATGGCTGTGAAGATGCCGACGACGCGGGCCTCGACCTGCTGCTGGTTGATCATCAAGGAGAGGGTGCCGCCCCGCTTGATCCCAAGCGCCGCCGCCACCTGGTCCTCGACCATGATCTCGTCGAGTGCCTGGGGGGTCCTGCCCTCCGACACGGGCACCGCAAGGGACTGCCCGAACGAACCCGGGTCACCCACCATGGCCTGCAACGCCTCTCCGCCGCCGACCGCGGTCATCAGGCCGTAGGAGCCCACCACCCGGACGCCCGGGACGAGACGCGCCCTCGAACGGACGGTCACGTCGAAGCCGCCGGGGGCAACGGAGGTGATGAACAGTTCGCCACGCAGGTTCTGGGGGATACGACTCTCGGCGGAGGCCAGACCGGAGCCGGACAGCAGCGCCACGGGGGCGGCCACACCGGTGACGAGCACGAGCAGCGCCGCCCCCTTGATGAAGCTCGCGGGGTGGCGGGTGATGCGCGCCGCCGCCATGGAACTCATGCCCCTGCTCACCCGATGCCCGGCGAGCCCCAGCAGCCTGGCGGGGAGCAGGCCGAGGACGGGGGCCGCCACGGCTGCTCCCGCGACGAGTCCCACGGCTCCGAGAGTGGTCCAGACCAGCGGTGCCGGCATGGTCGGTACCGCCGTGCCTGCCACCAGGAGCCCGCCCCCAATCAGGACCAGTCCGAGGCTGCTCCAGGTGGCGTCGCCGATTCGGAGCCGCGGGACGGTGTCCTCGTAGCGGCCCCTGGGCCTCGCAGCGGTCGCGGAGGCCAGGCGGCGACGGGCGAAGAGGACGGGGGCCACGGCGCCGAACGCCAGGACCAGCCAGCTCTGCCAGCCGGGCAGGTCCTGCACGCCCGCCGCCGGGGGCAGTCCGAACCGTCCGGCGACCTCGCTGAGGGCCCGGGCCATGGCCGGTCCCAGCATCAGCGCAACCATCGCGCCGACCACCCCGAGCAGCAGCGTCTCCGCGAGGGCGGGGAGGGACAGCTGCAGGCGGGAGGCGCCGAGCCTCCGGAGCCGGGCGAGCTCCTCACGTCTGGCGTCCACCAGTTGCGCCACGGTGTTGCCGATCAGGAACAGCGCCGCCAGCGCGGCCAGTGCCGCGGCGCCCAGCAGGGAATACCTTGCCAGTGTGATCCAGGGGTCGAGCTGCCACTGGACGGCCCGGGACACCTCGGACCCCGTGCGCAGCACGTATCCCTCAGGGATCAGGCGCAGCACATCGTCACGGAACGAGTCGGCATCGGCACCGTCGGCAAGGGTGATCCGGATCCGGTTGTATCCCTCACGGCCGCCGAGGAACACGCTCCGGGCGCCGGCGGTGCTGAGCATGACCAGATGAGCGGCGCCGGCATCCTCCGCGGCGACCGTCCCGACCAGGGTGGCACGGAACCCGCTGCGGCCCCCCGGCGCGGCGAACTCCACCACATCGCCGATCGCATGGCCACCGAGCGCCATGGTGTTCGGGTCCAGCGCCACCTCGTCGACACCCCGTGGCGCCCGTCCGTCGGTGACCTGCAATCCGATGCCCTGGACCAGGTCGCCGGTGACCTGGGGTGTCAGCCCGGGCGGCTGCGGCAGGCCCTCGGCGTCAAGTGGGACCAGCAGGCCGCCCAGGACCTGACCGGCGACGGTCTCCACTCCCCGCAGTTCACCGATGGCCGCCACGGTCTCCACGGTCAGCAGAGTCGGGTTGGGGGCCGAATCGGGGGCGGTGAGGGCGCCGTCGGGCAGGATGTTCAGGTCCGCGGCGCTCGCCTTGACCACGCTGTCCATGGTCCGCTCGAACTGGTTGCCGAGGAACAGTGCGGCGACGCACACCGAAAGGCCCAGTATGACGGCGGTCACATACCACAGCAGTTCCCAGACGCGCTCCGGCAACGACTGCAGCGAGGCCTTCCAGACGATCATGACTCGGGCCGAGCCCTCCGGGCGGCGTCGAGTTCGGCGATCATGCTCAGCATCGAGACCGGTGTGGGCGCGGGCAGGTCTGCGACGATGTGTCCGTCACTCAGCAGGATCGCCCTGTCGGACGATGCCGCGACGATCGGGTCGTGTGTGAACACGACGACGGCAACCGGCAGCACCTCACGCGCCCACTCCAGCAGCTCCAGGACGGTGTCGGCGTCGTCGGCGTGCAGCCGGCCCGTCGGCTCGTCCGCCAGCAGGACCCGCGGCTGCATCAGCAGCGCCCGGGCGCAGGCGACGAGTTGCTGGTGCAGCGGGGACAGGTCGGCGGGGGACGTGGACAGCTGGCCTCCGATGCCGGCCGCCTCCACGACGGCCTCCCGCCAGCCGCGGTCGACCGGTCTGCGTGCCAGGGTCATGGGCAGCAGCAGGTTCTCCCGGGCGGACAGGCTCGGCACCAGGTCGCCGTCCTCGGTGATGAGCGCAAGCCTGGTGCGCCGCAGCCTCGTCAGCGCCCGCTCGGTCAGGTTGCCGATGTCCTGACCGTCGATGGTCACGGTTCCCGAGGTGGGCCGGTCGAGGCCTGCCATCAGGTTGAACAGGGTCGTCTTGCCGGAGCCGGAGGGGCCGGTGACGGCCGACAGGGAACCCCACTCGAACGACGCCGTGACGCCCGCCAGCGGCACCGACTCCAGCACGCCGTGGCTCCTGACCTTGTGCAGGTCCAGCACGTGGGCGGCAAGCCGTGAGGGGACGGTGGTCATTGGGCTCCTCGCGTCACGTGACCTGGTCGGGTCGGGAGTAGGCGGCCTCGGTGATGCGCAGGAGCGCATCCCTGATCAGGCGGGCTCGAGCCGCGCCGACCCCGTCGATGCGCAGCAGATCCGCCACGGAGGCCCCGAACAACTCCTGCAGCGAGAACTGGTCGAGCAACCGGGTGATCAGGCCGGCAGGCAGGCGCCCGACGGCGGTCAGCAGTCGGACGCCGCGGGCGTTGATGGGTGCCTCCAGGTAGGCACCCGGCCCGAACCCGATGTGCTCCGCCACCAGGGTGGGGCTCAGCAACTCGTCCGCGGAGAAGTTCTGGAGGTGGGCGAACGTGAAGTCCGCCGGGTCGTCCAGGTTCTCCGCGTAGTCCGCGGTGATGAGGGCCTCCAGGTGCTCGAACGTGGCCACGAGTTCGTTGTGCTGGAGGGCGATGAGGCGGCCCTCGACGCCGAGGGTGTCGAGGTGGAACTGCATCTCACCCGAAAGGCGACGGGTCATCTCGTAGCGCTGGGCGACCTGGGTCAGTTCGCGGATCGTCACCTGCTCGGCGACCTCGAGGGAGTTGAGCTGGACGAGCATGTCGTCCAGGCGTGAAACGAACCTGGACAGGGCAGCCAGGGTCTGGTTGGCGCGGCTGATCATCTGGTCGGTGGTCTCGACCACGTGACGGTGGCCCGCCATGAACAAGGAGATGGTCGACATCGAGGCCGAGACCGTGATGACGGGGAACCCGGTGGCCTGTGCCGTACGGTCCGCGGAACGGTGCCTGGTTCCGGTCTCGGCGGTCGGGAGGTCGCCCGGTGGGACGAGGTGGACCCCGGCCGCGACGATGCGACCCAGGTCGGTCGACAGGATGATGGCGCCGTCGAGCTTCGCCAGTTCGCGCAGGGCCTGGGGGGTGAACTCGACGCCCAGCTGGAAGCCCCCGGTGGAGACCTGCTGGACCTTCTGGTTGTTCCCGAGCACCACCAGGGCCCCGGTGCGGCCGTGCAGGATCCGGTCCAGACCGGCGCGCAGCGGCGTCCCCGGCGCCAGTAGGCGCTGGTACTGCTGCAGCTTCGTCCGGGGCACGCTCACTCCTGGTCGCCTCGCCTTCGTCGGCTCCTGCGCAAGTCTAGGGCGGAAAGCGCGTCGGCGAGGCTGGCCACCTCGACGACACGCAGTCCGCTGAGCCGCGGGACCCGCGTCGTGACGTCGCGGGAGCCGGCGGGGATGAGCGCCAGTTCGAACCCCAGGCGGGCCGCCTCCGCGAGGCGCCTCTCCGCGCCCGGCACGCGCCTCAGGTCCCCCGCGAGCCCGACCTCGCCCAGGGCGAGCAGCCGTTTGGGGTGGTGGTCGTCCAGGGCTGCCGAGGCGACCGCGATCGCGACGGCGAGGTCCACCGACGGGTCGGTGATGCGCGCCCCGCCGACTGTGGAGAGGTAGACGTCCTGCTGCGACAGGGGCAGGCCGGCCTTGCGCTGCAGCACCGCAAGCACCATCGCCATCCGCGAGGAGTCCAGTCCGTGCGTGGCGCGTCTGGGGGACGCCTGGTTCGCCGACGGTGCGACCAGGGCCTGCACCTCCGCCAGCAGCGGCCGCCTGCCCTCCATGGTGACGGTGACGCATGTGCCGGGGATGGGCTCGGCATGGGCGGTGGTGAACAGGCCCGAGGGGTCGGGTACCTCGACGATGCCGTTCTCGCTCATCTCGAAGCAGCCCACCTCGTCGGCAGGACCGAAGCGGTTCTTGACCGAGCGCACCATCCTGAAACCGGAATGGCGGTCACCCTCGAAGGTGAGCACCACGTCGACAAGGTGCTCCAGGGTGCGCGGCCCCGCGATGGAGCCGTCCTTCGTGACGTGCCCGACGAGCAGGACGGCGATGCCGTCCCGCTTGGCCACCTTCGCGAGGGCCGCGGTGACCTCGCGCACCTGCGTGGTGCCGCCCATGATGCCCTCGGCGTCGGCGCTGGCCATGGTCTGCACCGAGTCCACCACGAGGAGCGTGGGGGAGGTGTCCCGGATGTGGCCGAGCACCAGGCCGAGGTCGGACTCGGAGGCCAGGTACAGCTCGTCGTGCAGCGCGCCGGTGCGGGTGGCGCGCAGCTTCACCTGGGATGCCGACTCCTCGCCGGACACGTACAGCGTGCGCTGCCCGGACCTGGCCCACTTCGCGGCCACGTCGAGCAGCAGGGTGGACTTGCCCACTCCCGGCTCCCCGGCCAGCAGCACCACGGCGCCCGGCACCAGCCCGTCGCCGAGCACACGGTCCAGCTCTGCGATGGTGGTGCGACGGCGCCTCGCACTCTCCGCGGACACCTGGGAGATGGGCAGCGCCGGCGCGGCCGGGGCCTGGGCCCGGATCTCCCTCGGTTTCGGGGCACCCCGTTCCGCGACGGTGCCCCACGCCTGGCACTCGCCGCACCGTCCGACCCAGCGGATGGTGGTCCACCCGCACTCCGAGCAGCTGTACGCATCTGGTTGTCTGGCCACACCGAGACTCTACGGGGCCCCACCGACAACACCCCCGACAGCACCCCGACGGGTGACACGGGACGGCCGGTCAGATCGTGACCAGACCCCTGGCAGGGGTGTCGAAGGTGACGGTGTTGATGCCGGGCGCGCCGTTGGGGGCGACCAGGTTCAGCGCGACACCGTCGAGGCTGTCCCCGACGGGGATCTCCAGCCACTCCGAAAGCCTGTCCGCGGAGCCTGCGAGTTCGATGGCCGTGAGGCGCACCTCGCCGGGCAGGGCGCTGGGGCGCAGTTCCTCATCGGAGACCCACTCCAGGAAGTAGGGCAGCTGCGGGTCGCCGAGCAGGCCGCGGATTCCGAGTTGCCGCCACTCCAGCTTGCGGCCGTCGGGGAAGTGCCTTGAGCCGGGGACCGCCTCGCGTTCCAGACGGGCCTCATACGGGGCCAGGTCGTCAACGCTCACCACCCAGCCGAGCCAGCCGCCGCCCATCTCGGACCTGGTTCGGACCGCCTGCCCGAAGGCTGCCTTCTCGGCGGCGGGATGGTCGAGGACCTCGACGACCTCGATGTAGCGGGCGTCCGCGAGGGGGATGATGTGGTTGCGCGTGCCGAACCTCGGATGGAAACCGCCATCCTTGAAATCGGTGCCCAACTGGGCGGCCAGGCGTTCGGCATCGGACCTCAGGCCGCCGGGACCGACTGCGAAAATCAGATGGTCGACGTGCATGTGCTCATTCTGCCCCTGACGGCTGCGAACACCCAATCGGGCTCCGACAACCCCCGGCCGACGCCGCCGGGCGCGTGTAGGGTGGCATCGTGTCAGCGTCGAAAGTGCTCCTGTCGACAACCTCGGTCTACCCCGAGTCCACCACGAGCGCGTTCGAGTTGGCGGCTGCGCTCGGCTATGACGGCATCGAGCTGATGGTCGGCATCGACCCGCTCGCGGCCGATGTCGACGCCGTCGCCAAACTGGCCGACTACCACGGTGTGCAGGTGTACTCGGTGCATGCCCCCGTCCTGCTGGTGACGCAGAACGTCTGGGGGAGTGACCCCTGGGACAAGCTGGACCGTTCCGGCAGGGCCGCACGGCAACTCGGGGCCGACGTCGTGGTCGTGCACCCCCCGTTCCGCTGGCAGCGTGAGTACGGGGACGGTTTCGTCGAGGGCATCCGAAGGCTGAACGAGTCCTTCGATGACGTGATGTTCTGCGTCGAGAACATGTACCCCTGGCGCACGCCGGGCGGGAGTTTCCAGGCCTACCTGCCGCACTGGGACCCGACGGACTTCGGCTACGAGTACCTCACCCTGGACCTGAGCCACGCCTCCACCGCACGCATGCACTCCCTGCACATGGTCCACAGCTGGGGGGACCGCCTGCGCCACGTCCACCTCACGGACGGAACCGGGTCCTTCAAGGACGAGCACCTGATGCCGGGTGAGGGCGACCAGGATGCATGGGACGTCCTGAGGACGCTGGCGGCGGCGGGCTTCGACGGCCACATCGTCCTGGAGGTCTCGACACGGCGTTCGCGCAACCGCCACGAACGCGAGGAGCTCCTGGGGCAGGCACTGGAGGCGTGCAGGCGTTCGCTTGCACGCGGCTACGCGGATGCGTAGGACGCAGGCCGCGATCGGGCGGCTGGTGCGGTCCTCCAGGCTGAGCCGGTCCGCGCAGAGCCTCGACCCGGTGCACGACCTCGCGCTCAACTATGTTGCCGGCGAGGACGTCGCCGATGCGGTCGAGGTCGCCTCCGACCTCAGCCGCAAGGGCCTGTCCCTGTGTTTCACGCGGCTCGGGGTCGATTGTGACGCCGGCGCGGCCACGGCTTCGCTGCTGGAGTTGCTGGACGCCCTGCCCGACGCCCGCGGCGTTGACCTGTCAGTGCGGCCATCGGTGTTCGGATCGGGTGCCGACCCCCTGGGTGCCGGCGGGCCGTTGGCCGACCTGTGTGCCGCCGCGGCCGTCAGGGGTGCGACGGTGACCTTGGAGATGCAGGGCCATGCGACGTACCTGGAGACCATCCAGCTGGCGCGACGGGTCAGGGCCGAGATGCCGGAACTCGGGGTGACGCTGCCAGTCGACATCCGGCGCGCCGAGCGGGATGCCCGCGAGTTCGCCGAGCAGGGTGCCCGCGTCCGGGTCTGCATCGGTGCCTTCCCCGCACCCGCCCACGTCGCCTACCGGGGCGAGCACGAGAAGTCGCTGGCGTTCGTGCGCATCCTGCGGGTCCTCTTCGCATCGAATGCCCGCCCCATGGTGGCCAGCCACGATCCGCGGATCGTGGAGATCGCCCAGGAACTCGCCCGCCGCAACGGGCGCGCACCGGACAGCTATGAGTTCCAGATGATGCTCGGGGTCCGGCCCCTGGAACAACGACGCCTCGTCGACATCGGGCTCGTCTGCCGAACCTACATCCCGTACGGTCCCGGCTGGTACGAGCACCTCTCGAACCGCATCGCAGCCAGGCCGCGCGTCCTGCTGAGCTACGCCCGGGCCATCCTGGACAAACGATGAGCGCAGGAGCGGATGTTGCGGGCGGTGCCCGGGAGGGGCTCGTCGATGGTCCCGGCGGGGATCGGCTCGGGTGGGAGATGCTCGTCGTCCTTGGGATCTCGCTCGGGCAGTCGGCCGTCTACTCGCTGCTGTCGATCATCAACAAGCTGACGCTGCCCGTCCGGCTCAACCAGCAGACGACGTCGATGAACGTCAGCGTGACGCCGGACAGGCCGTGGCTCGACCTCCTCTACCAGGTGGCGGGCACCGTGTTCCCGCTCATGCCGGTGCTGCTGGTGCTGTATCTGATGTGGGCCGTCGCGAGGCCGGAGGGCGGGCCGTTTCGGGCCATGGGCTTCGACCTTCGCAGGCCCTGGCGGGACCTCGCGGTCGGGGCCGGGATGTTCGCGGCCATCGGCGTGGCCGGTCTCGCGTTCTACCTGGCCGCCCGGGCGCTCGGGATCAACACCAACGTCTCCCCGGCCAACCTGGCTGACGCCTGGTGGACCGTTCCCATGCTGATCCTGAGGGCGGCGATGAACGGGGTGCTGGAGGAGGTCGTCATGGTCGGCTACCTCTTCACCCGCTGGGCCCAGCGTGGCGGCAGGGCGGTCACCGTGCTGGTCGGCTCGGCATTGATCCGGGGCTCCTACCACCTCTATCAGGGCTTCGGCGGGTTCATCGGCAACGCCGTCATGGGCCTGGTGTTCGGCCTGGTCTACCTGCGGACGAAGCGTGTCATGCCCCTGGTGGTGTGCCACACGCTGCTGGATGTGGCCGCGTTCGTCGGGTACGCGCTGCTGGCACCGTACCTGTCCTGGCTCTGATCCGTGGGCCCCGGACGGGAGCCCGGTCGCGCTCGTCGTAGAATCCCCCACATGCGTGTTGGAGTTTTCGGGGCCACGGGCCAGGTCGGTGAAGTCATGCGTGAGCTGCTGGTGGACCGGGACTACCCGGTGGACCAGATCAGGTTCTTCGCCTCGGAGCGGTCGGCGGGTCGCTACCTGCCGTGGAAGGGCACCGAGGTCGTGGTGGAGAATGCGGCGACGGCCGACTTCTCCGGCCTCGACGTCGCCCTGTTCTCCGCCGGCGGCAGCACCTCGAAGGCGATCGCGCCCCGCGTGGCCGAGGCGGGTGCCACCGTCGTCGACAACTCCTCGGCCTGGCGCACGGACGAGCGGGTCCCGCTCGTCGTATCCGAGGTGAATCCCGAGGACGTGGCGAAGGCCGAGATCGGCATCATCGCCAACCCGAACTGCACCACGATGGCCGCCATGCCGGTCCTGAAGGCGCTGCACGACGTCGCCGGGCTGAGGTCGATGCAGGTCACGACCTTCCAGGCGGTCTCCGGTTCGGGCATCGCCGGCGTGCGCACCCTCGCGAACCAGATCCGCGCCATCGACGACCCGACGGTGCTGGCGCACGACGGCTCGGCATTCCGGCCGGCCGACCTCGGCCCCTACGTGGCGCCGATCGCCTTCAACGTCGTCGCCCTTGCCGGGAGCCTCGTCGACGACGGCGAGGGCGAGACCGACGAGGAGAAGAAGCTCCGCAACGAGTCGCGCAGAATCCTCCACCTGCCGGAGCTGCGGGTCGCAGGCACCTGCGTGCGCGTGCCCGTCTTCAGCGGCCACAGCCTGAGCATCCATGCGCAGTTCGACCGTGAGATCACGCCGGAGCAGGCGACCGAGGCACTCTCGAGGGCGGCGGGCGTCGCGCTGAGCGACGTCCCGACGCCGCTGGAGGCAGCCGGGCGCGATCTCAGCTACGTCGGCCGCATCAGGGCCGACCAGTCGCAGCCCGACGGCCGCGGACTGGTGCTGTTCATCAGCAACGACAACCTCCGCAAGGGCGCGGCACTGAACGCGCTGCAGATCGCGGAACTGCTGGTCCGATGAGGATCGCGGTCGTCGGCGCAGGTGCGATGGGCGGCGCACTGCTCAGCGGGTGGCTGGCCGGCGGCCGTGACGCCCACGACATCGTCGTGGTCGAGGCCGACGCCGCCAGGGTGGCCGAGCTGGAGGATCGCTTCGGGGTTCGCGGGGTCACGTTGCAGGAGGCGGCGTCGTCGGACGTCGTGCTCCTGGCGGTCAAGCCGCACCAGGTTGCCGGCGTGCTGGCGGCCCTCTCCCCGGGGCTCGGCACCTCCACCGTCGTCGTCTCGATTGCGGCCGGCGTGACCATGGCCCGGCTCGTCGACGCACTCCCCGCGGGGCAGCCCGTGTTCCGCGTGATGCCGAACACCCCGGCCCTGGTGGGGCAGGGGATGGCGGGCATCGTCCCGGGGTCCGCCGCCACGCCGGAGCAGATCGGCCTCGTCGTGGGGCTGCTGGAGGCCGTCGGGCGCGCCGTCGTGATCGACGAGGACCACATCGACGCGCTGACGGCGCTGTCCGGTTCCGGCCCTGCCTACCTGTTCTACGTGGCCGAGGCCATGATCGAGGCGGGCGTCCACCAGGGCCTGACGAGGGCCGAGGCCACCTCGCTGGTGAACCAGACGTTCGTCGGGTCGGCGGCGATGCTGGCGAACTCGGGGGATTCGGCGACGGTGCTGCGGGAACGCGTGACGTCCCCGGCGGGGACGACGGCCGCCGCGTTGCGTGCCCTCGACGACCACGGGGTCCGTGCAGGGTTCCTTGCCGCCGTCGAGGCGTGCGTCGTCCGCTCACGGCAGATGCGCTGATTGGTGGCCGCCCGGCTTGCGGGCTAACATTGACCAGTCCGCCGGGCCTCCGGTGCGACCCCAAGGAAGCGAAAGGCACACAGTGGGCTCCGTCATCAAGAAGCGTCGCAAGCGCATGGCCAAGAAGAAGCACCGCAAGCTGCTGAAGAGGACGCGCATCCAGCGTCGTCGCGCCGGCAAGTGACGTGCCCGCGCCTTCGCGCGTACTGCTCCTGACACGCGTTGGTTGCCACCTGTGCGAGGAGGCCGAGACGGCCATCGCCGGCGTGTGCGGGGGACTGGGCGTCGGCTGGCATCAGGTCGACGTCGATTCGGATGAGAGCCTGCGGGGCAGGTGGTCCGATCACGTGCCGGTCACCTTCGTCGACCAGGAGTTGCTGAGCCGGTGGTTCGTGGACCCCGAGGCATTGCAGGACGCCCTGCGCTACGGTGAGCCGCGTCCCATGCCCACAGGCTGGCTTCCGGCCGCGTCATGACGAGATCAGGGGAGGTGCGGAATGGACGGGGATGACGAGTGCGACGCGATCGCGGTCGAGCCTTCGGAGCCTGCCCGCCTCCCCGGGGACGTGACATTCGTCGCCCTCGGTCCGGCGGACCTTTCGCTCGTGACGCACGCCGGCAAGCGCGCGATCAACCATGCCGACCTGATCGTCGTCGACTCCGAGGTGGTGGCGGACCAACTCGCCCAGTCCGGCATCCGCTACAGCGCCTCGGTCGTCACAGTCGGTGACGACGAGGCCGAGCAGCTGATCGAGGCCGTGGACGCCGGCCAGAGGGTGGTCAGGCTCTCTGCCGGGGACTTCTACAACCGGCACTTCCGGGAGGTGACGCTCCCCCGGGTGCTGAGCAGGCACCGGGTCCGCACCCACGTCATCCCGGGCGTCAGCCGCTGGGTGTCGGCACTCACGTACGGGGCCGTCGCCCCCACCAGCTCCTTCGCGACCCTCGACTCCTCCGACGGCGAGCTGGACCAGGAGTGGCCGCAGGCGGAGACGCTGGTGGTGTGGACCACCTGGGAGCGCGCGGCCGCAGTCGCGGCCAAGGGGGTCAGTAGGTTCGGCAGCGACGGGCAGGTCCTGACGCTCTCGAACCTCGGCACCACGATGCAGACGACGGACCTCCTGACGTGGGGCGAGGTCGCCTCCGGCGCCACCCCGTCGACGGGCGAGTGCTACCTCATCGTCGGCCCCGGGATCGAGGAGGCCGAACGCCGACGCCTCGACTGGTTCGCCTCCAAGCCGCTGTTCAACTGGGACATCGTCGTTCCCCGAACCAAGGACGACCTGCTGGACCTCACCGAGCGGCTCAGCCTGTTCGGGGCCACCACGGAGGTCATCCCGACCCTCGCGATCGAGCCGCCCCGCACCGAGCTGGCGATGGAGCGCGGCATCCGCGGCCTGGTCGACGGCCGCTACATGTGGCTGGTGTGCACGTCCCCGAACGCCGTGAACGCGATCTTCGACCGTCTTGTCGAGTACGGGCTCGACTCCCGCGCCCTGTCCGGCACCAGCCTGGCGGCCGTGGGCAAGGGGACCGTGGAGGCACTGGCCCGCTACGGGCTGCGGCCGGACCTCGTGCCGCAGGGCGACAACACCGTCGCCGGGCTCGCGGCTCAGTTCCCGGCCTTCGACGACCTGATCGATCCGCTCAACCGGGTCCTCGTCCCCACCGCGGACGTGAGTGTGCAGCCGCTCGTCGACGGGCTCACCCCGCTCGGCTGGGAGGTGGAGGAGGTCACCGCCTACCGGACGGTCCGGGCGGCCCCGCCGCCGGCCGAGACCAGGGAGAGGATCAAGACGGGGCTGTTCGATGCCGTTGTGTTCACCTCCTCCACTGCGGTCCGGAACATGATCGGCATCGCGGGCAAGCCACATGCTGCGATGGTCGTCGCGGCGATCGGCCCGGCCACGGCCCGCGCCTGCGAGTTGCACGGGCTCAAGGTGGACGTGCTGGCCGACGCGCCGACGTTCCAGGCGCTGAGTGAGGGCCTCGCGAAGTTCGCGATCCGTCGCCGCGAGGACCAGATCGCGCGCGGGCTGCCGGTGACCCGCCCGTCGGAGCGCAAGAGACGACGCAAGCGCGCCGCCCAGACCGCGTAGGCTGGTTGGAAATCCCCGGCTGGAGGTGCTCGTGAACGAGGACAAGCGGGTCGTGCATGTCATGCGGCACGGCCAGGTGCACAACCCCGACGGCGTGCTCTACGGCCGCATCGAGGGCTTCGGTCTGTCCGAACTGGGGCACCGGATGGCGGCGGAGATGGCCGACTACTGGGCCCCATTCCCCTTGACCCACCTGCGGTGCTCGCCGCTGCAGAGGGCCAGGGAGACACTCGCCCCGACGGCGGCCCGGTTCCCCGGCCTGGAGGTGGTCATCGACGAGCGCGTGATCGAGGCGGCCAACGAGTTCGAGGGTCAGGTGTTCGGCGCCGGGAACAAGGCGCTGCGGAACCCTGCAATGCTCAGGTACGTCTGGAATCCGTTCCGTCCGAGTTGGGGCGAGCCGTATGTCGAGATCGCGGCCAGGATGCGGGAGGCCCTGGCCGATGCCGCCCGGGAGGCGGGTGAGGGCGGCCAGGCGCTCGTGGTCGCGCACCAGCTGCCCATCTGGATCGCCCGCTGCGACGTGGAGGGCATCCCGTTCGTCCACGATCCGCGAAAGCGTCAGTGCACGCTCGCGTCCGTGACGTCGTTCACGTTCCGCGACGGCGAAGTCACCGCCGTCGACTACTGCGAGCCCGTTGCGCATCTGCTGCCCGCCAAGCGTGGGAGGAAGTTCCAGGTGGGCACGTGAGGCGACTGGTGGCCTGCCTGCTGGCCGGTGCGTGCCTCGCACTGGCCGCATGCGCCACGCCGAAGGCCGAGGGTGTCGGGACCCAGGGCTTCGAGGCGGGCGACGGGTCGGTCACCATCATCGCCGCCGCGGACCGCGTCGCAGCCCCAGCACTTTCGGGGAGGACTCTCACGGGCGAGGAGGTGTCGACGGCCGACTTCGGGGGCAGGACCATCGTCCTCAATGTGTGGGGCTCCTGGTGTGCCCCGTGCCGGGCGGAGGCCCCCGAATTGGCGAAGGCGTCCGCCGAGCTCACCGATGTGCAGTTCATCGGCATCAACACCCGCGACCTGGACCCGGCCCCGGCCAACGCCTTCGTTCGCGCCTTCGACATCGGCTACCCCAACATCTACGACCCCGACGGCTCCCTGCTGCTCGGGTTCGGCGAGCTGCCGCCGAAGGCCATCCCGTCCACGCTGGTGATCGACGGGGAGGGTCGCGTCGCGGCCCGGATCCTGGGCGCCACCACCGTCTCCACCCTGACCGGGGTCATCGAGGATGTGGGGCCCTGATGCTGCTGGAGTCGTGGGTGGGTCAGGCGTTGTCGTCGTCGCTGCTCCTTGCGGTGCCCGTGGCCATGCTGGCCGGCCTGATCTCGTTCGCCTCGCCCTGCGTACTGCCGCTGCTGCCCGGCTACCTGTCCTATGCCTCCGGACTCGGTGCCTCCGAGATCGCGGCGGGCACCGGCAACCGTCGTCTCCTGATCGGCGGCACGCTCGGTTTCATCCTCGGGTTCGCAGCGGTTTTCGTGGCCACCGGCGCCGTCATCGGCGGCCTCGGCTCCGCGCTGCTCGCCCATGAACAACTCATCACCGTGATCGCGGGGGTCCTCATCGTCGCCATGGGTCTCGGGTTCCTCGGCTGGTTGCCGATGCCGAGGCAGTGGCGGCCCGCGGCGCCGCGTGCGGGGGCGATGGCGTCGCCGCTGCTCGGAGTCGCATTCGGGCTCGGCTGGACCCCCTGCATCGGGCCGGCGCTGTCGATCGTGCTGACCCTGGCCCTCACGGAGGGGTCGGCGGCACGTGGGGGTGTGCTGGCGTTCGCCTACGCCATCGGCCTCGGCCTGCCCTTCCTCGTCTTCGCCGTCGCCTTCACAAGGTTGTCGGGGCACCTGAAGTGGCTGCACCGCCACCAGCGCGGCCTGCAACTGGTCGGCGGCGGGTTGCTGGTCGCGGTCGGGGTGGCCATGGTGACCGGGGTGTGGGGAGTGGCCGTGGGTTGGCTGCGGCAATGGGCCGCCTCGTTCGGGACCATCCTGTGAGCGGCGGCGACACCGAGGCGCGCCCCATGCGTCTCGTGGAGTTCCTGCGCTGGATCTGGACCCAGCTGACCAGCATGCGCACCGCGCTGGCCCTGCTGTTCTGCCTCGCGCTCGCCGCAGTGCCGGGCTCGATGCTGCCGCAGCGCAACATCTCGCCGGTCGAGGTGATGCTGTACAAGAAGGACAACCCCGGAATCTCCGCGATCCTCGAGCCGCTCGGGATGTTCAACGTCTACACGTCGCCCTGGTTCTCGGCGGTCTACCTGCTGCTGTTCATCTCCCTGATCGGCTGCATCGTGCCGCGTGTGACGTTGTATGCGCGCAACGTGGCGAAGCCTCCGCCCAGGCTCCCTGCGCGTCCGGAGCGACTGGCGGTGAGCCGCACCGAGACCGTCGACGACGTCGACGGGGCCAAGGCCCGGGCGGCGGCCTGGCTGAAGGCACACCGCTACCGCACGCGGGTGGTTGCCGAGGGCATCAGCGCCGAGCGTGGGTACTCGCGGGAGGCGGGCAACCTCACCTTCCACGTCGGCCTGCTCGTGCTTCTGGTCGGCCTCGCTTGGTCGAGCCTGCTCGGCTTCCACGGGACGGCGGTCGTCGTCGAGGGGCAGTCCTTCAGCAACGTCATCACCCAGTACGACGACTTCACCGCGGGGGGGCTGTTCAACACCGATCGGCTCACCCCGTTCACGCTTAGGGTCAACGCCTTCCATGCCGAGTTCGAGACCGGTTCGGTCCAGCGCGGCGCCGCCCGCCGGTTCGACACCGACATGACCATCACCAAGGACGGCAACAGCTGGGACCAGCTCATCCAGGTCAACAGCCCGCTGTCCTTGGCCACCGGCGAACAGGTGAACGTGATGGGCCACGGCTATGCGCCGCGCGTGACCGTCACCGACGGCAACGGCGACATCGCGTTCTCGGGCCCGATCCCGTTCCTGCCGCAGGACGGCAACTTCTCGTCCGTCGGCGTCATCAAGGCCCCCGACGCCCGCCCGCAGCGGCTGGCGTTCGAGGGGTTCTTCTTCCCGACCGCAGCCCTGGACTCCAGCGGCGGACGCTCCCTGTTCCCGGACGCCCTCAACCCGGAAATCTTCCTGAATGCGTGGTACGGCGACCCTGCGAAGGAGACCGGCATCCCGGGCAACGTGTACGTCCTGGACACGACGGGGCTGAAGCAGGTCCCGGGTGACGACGGGCAGGTCTTCCGCATGCGGCTGCTTCCGGGCATGGACATCGAGCTGCCGAACGGGCTCGGCTCGATCAAGTTCGACGGCTGGTCGCGCTGGGTGAAGCTCCAGGTCAGTTCGACGCCGGGCAACGCGCTGACGCTCGTCAGCCTGATGGTGGCGGTGGCAGGCCTTTGTGTGAGCCTGTTCGTGCGTCCCCGCAGGTTGTTCGTCCGTTTCACCGACGGCGTGGCGGCTGTCGGCGGACTGGACCGGACCGACGCGGCCACCGGCCTGGAGGAGGAGGTGGCGGCGCTCATGGGGGCGGTCACCGGCCCGACTTCCGGAGACGATGACTCCGGGGCAGAATTGGCCGCCGTGGGGGAAACCCGGAAGGAGACGAATCGGTGACGCTTTCCGAGGCTTCCTCGACCCTGATGGTGATCGCCACCGTCGGATACCTCCTGGCCCTGGCGCTGCACAGCGTCGAATGGGCCACCGCGCGGGGGCTGGCGACTACGCGTCCCGCCGACGGCAGCGAGGACGCCGCCCGACTCCGGGTCGACCAGTTCGGCAGGCTCGGGGTGGCGGCGACAGCCATGACGGCGATCGTCAACGTGGTTGCGGTCGTCCTGAGGGGCCTGGCCGCCTCCCGGCTGCCGTGGGGCAACATGTACGAGTTCGTCACGGCCGCCATCGGGATCATCGTCGTGGCCTACCTGATCTTCGTCTGGCGGACCGGCGCCCGGTGGCTCGGCATCGGCATCACGCTGGTTGCGAGCATCGGGCTCGGTGCCGCGGTGACCGTCTTCTACGTCGACGTCGCGCCTCTGGTCCCCGCCCTGCACTCGGTCTGGTTCGCCATCCACATCCTCGCGGCGATGGTGGCCGGTGCCGGGTTCAACCTCGGTGCCGTGGCCGCGGTGCTGTACCTCCTGCGGAGCCGGGCGGAGGCGTCCGGCGGCGAGGTGCGGGGATACCTCGCCCGCGTCCCCGCCACGTCCAGGCTCGACCTGTTCTCGTACCGGATGCATGCCTTCGCCTTCCCGCTGTGGACGTTCGCGATCGCGGCAGGGGCCATCTGGGCCCAGTACGCCTGGGGCCGGTTCTGGAACTGGGACCCGAAGGAGACCTGGTCCTTCGTCACCTGGGTCATCTACGCCGCCTATCTGCATGCGCGCGCCACGGCAGGCTGGAAGGGCAGGCCCGCGGCGTTCATCGCGATCGTCGGCGTGATCGCCTTCTGGTTCAACTTCGTCGGGGTCAACCTGCTCATGAAGGGCCTGCACTCGTACGCGGGGATCTGACATGGCTGATCGATACGTCGACACCGACATCCTCGTCGACATCTACGAGGAGCAGGGCGCGACCCTGCACCGCCTGATCGTCCTGCTCGGGGCTGAGAGCGAGTCGGGGCACATCATGCGCACCGCGCTCCTCTCCCTGGAGCGAAGGATCAACCACGTCGTCGACCCGCTGGAACAGCTCGAATACCTTGAGGAGCAGGTCGTCCACCTCTCCCGGGGGGCGAGGGAGCCAGTGGGTTCCCTGCACCTGCCCGAGGTGCCGGACCAGCGTCAGGACAGGCTGCTCCGGGCCGTGGCACAACTCCCGCCACGGGTCGGTGAGGCACTGGTCGTGAGCCACTACCTCGCCGTGTTCGGACCGGAGCTGGCCCGGATCCTCCGCATGACCATCCACTCCACGAATCGGAGGCTGGAGACTGGCCTGAACCAGCTGCGGCAACTTGTCGGGAACCAGGAGGACGGCGTCGGCGCCATCGGCTCGATCTCCGGTGAACTGACCGCGGCACTGCGGGCAGCGGCCAGGCTGATCCAGCCGGCGGGAACCGAGACTCTCGCGGCCGAGCTTCGCACCCTCGGCGACCTGACGCGGCGCGGGGTCTCGGGATGGGTGGCGGCCCTGCTGTTCTCCCTCTCGTTGTTCATCGGTGGTTGGCTGGCGATGATCTCGAGCCCGGCCGGCGGCGTCTCGCTGCCCGCGGCGACGGCCTCCGCTTCGCAGACCGCATCCCTCGAGACGACCGCGACGCCCGAGGTGAAGGCCTCCCATTCGCTCCCCGCGCAGGCGAGGGCCGTGCCGGTCTTCTACGTGGGCCGCAAGTCCGGGCTGTTGTACCGGGAGCTGCGCGACCTCCCCGCCAGCGGCGACCTCGTCAAGTCCGCGCTGGACGCCGTCCTGACGCTCGCGCCCCTGGACCCCGACTACGACACCGCGTGGGGGCCGGGGGCGCTCATCGGGACGACCAAGACCGGAGAGGTGCTCACCGTGAACCTCTCGAAGGAGGCCTTCGAGGGGATCGACACCCCGGATCAGGCCACGATGGCCGCGCTCCAGATGGTGTACACGGCCTCGAAGCTGGCCGGCAACCCCACGCTCCGGTTGACCTTCCTCATGGAGGGGCAGGCACCGCCGGCGGCCTTCGTCCAGCCCCCGGGGGGCTTCGGCAGGCTGGGTCTGGTGCCGGTGGCGCCGCTGTGGGTGACCTGGCCCAGGAACGGGGCGACGATCGGTCAGGGTCAGACCGTGATAGTCGGATCGGTGAAGCCGGAGGCCACGGCTCCCGTGGTCACTGTCAAGTCCGAGGACGGGCGCATCGTCACCAGCGTCGTGGCGCAGACTGCGACGTCGGCGGGCGCCGATGGGTGGCGATCCTGGTCCGTCGCCCTGCAATTCGGCCCCGGGGCCTACCTGATCACTGCGTCCACCGAGTTCACCGACGCCTCCGGCCACACCCGCGCCTTCGAGGACACCAAGAGCATCACCGTGCCCTGAGGCGCTTCAGGACGCGTGTCAGTGGGTGGCGATCCAGCTCGAGATCCGCATTGCGACGGGCGTGGGGACGAACCTGTTCGCCTGCACGAGCATCTTGTTGAACCATCCGTCCACGATGTAGGGCTGGTTCCGGTGCAGTGCCGCGAACGCTGAGTCGATCACCTGGTCCGGGGTCCGCCTGTTGCGCATGACGCCGTCGTTGCCCGCGTTGGCGAAGAAGTCGGTGTCCGTGGGCCCGGGACAGACGCAGACGACCCGCACCCCGGTGCCCTGCAGCTCGCGCCACAGGGCGTTCGACAGGCTCAGCACGTGGGCCTTGCTGGCGGAGTAGGCGGCCATCTGCGGTATGGGCTGGAAGCCCGCGGTGCTGGCCACGTTGATCAGGGAGCCGTTGCCGCGGGCGATCATGCCCGGCAGCAGCGCCCGAGCCAGGTCCGTGGGAGCGACGACGTTCAGCTCGGCCTCCATGATCAGGCGGTCGTGGTCCGTGTCGAGGAACTCGCCCAGGTTCGCGAAGCCCGCGTTGTTGACCAACGTCCGGACATCCAGCCTGCCGAGCCGTCCGATCAGCTCGCTACGGGCGCCCCGGTCGGTGAGATCGGTCGACAGCACCAGAGCCTTGACCCCGTGGGCGCGGGTCACGTCGTCGGCGATGCGCTGCATCGCGGACTCGGTCCTCGCCACCAGCACGACATTGCTTCCGTGCGAGGCAAGCCTTCTGGTGAACGCCGCCCCCAGCCCGGTTGACGCGCCGGTGATCACAGCCCATGAATCCATGCCGAACAGCCTACGCGGAGAATGAAGGCCCCCGGTTGTGCTGGGATGGGCAGATGACAGTGCGAGACCTGCTCCGGCCCGACCTGATGCCCGGACGCCTCCTCACCCTTGGGTTCCGGGACGCCGACGCGGCCGGCTTCATGTCGGCCGTCGCCTCGTTCGACGACGCCGACTGGGACCTGGCCGATCAGGACTTCGGACGTCTGCGCGGGAACGTCGGCAATGTCGAGGGCCGTCACAATCCGGTGCCCGGGCCGGTGGTCGAGCATCCGTCGGGCACCGATGTGCCGCTGCTCGCCGCCCTCGTGGCCGTCGCGCCGGATGTGGTCGCCGAGCTCCGGCGCCGCGGACTCGATGAGGAGTCGGCCTGGCGCTCGGTGTCCGACCTCGGCCAGCAGGTCCACATCCACAGACTCGTGCACGGCACGTTCGGGTTCGGTGCCAGGTCGTGGACGCCGGTCAACTTCGCCGGGTCGCTGATCTGGCTCGGCAGGCTCCAGTACACGCTTGAGCACGACGATGTGCTGGGCTGGAACCTGGGCTGCCACATTCCCGAGTCGGGGCCCCTGACGCCGGAAGTGGTCGATTCGTCCCTCGCCCTGGCAAGGCGCGTCGCCACGGCGGTGTGGGCCGAGTTCCCCGTCACTGCATTCACCTGCACGTCGTGGCTGCTCGACCCGGAGCTGGTCGCGCGGCTGGACCCCGCCTCGAACATCGCCGCGTTCGCCGGCCGGTTCACGCCCTATGGCGAGCGATCCCCAGGGCTCCGGGATGCGCTCTTCTTCGGCTTCCACAGGGAGGTGCGCGACGGTGCGGCGGTGGACCCGGCGTCGCTTCCCGGTGACACGGCACTGCGTAGGGCCCTGATCGAGCAGTTGTCCGCCCCCGAGGGGGCAGCAGTCGCCTCCGGGTGGTTCCCGCTGGAGTGAGGCACGCCCGGCCGGGCGGTCTTGCCGGGCACGTGTCGAGCGGGCCGTGACATGATGGGCACCATGCAGCACTTCGACGTGGCCGTCATCGGTTCCGGTTCCGGCAACTCCCTGATCGACGAACGGTTCGAGGACAAGACGGTCGCACTGGTGGAGCGGGACCCTGTGTTCGGAGGCACGTGCCTGAACCGCGGCTGCATCCCCACGAAGATGTTCGTCCTGCCGGCCGACCACGCCGCCGGCGCTGCCGATGCCCGCCGACTCGGCGTCGACCTGCAGTTTCGGGGCGCGAACTGGCGGGCCATCCGCGACCGCGTCTTCGGCAGGATCGACCCGCTCTCCTCCGCCGGTCTGCAGTGGCGCGAGCAGAGCGGCAACATCACGGTGTTCCACGGTGAGGCGAGCTTCGTGGACCCCCACACGCTGCGGGTCGGTGACGTGACGTTCACGGCCGACCAGATCGTGATCGCCACCGGCTCCCGACCGCACGAACTCGACATCGAGGTGCCGCAGCGGCTGCGTGACCGGGTGCACACCTCCGACACCGTGATGCGGATCGACGAGTTGCCGGAGCGCGTCGTGATCCTGGGCGCGGGATACGTGGCCTGCGAATTCGCGCACATCTTCGCGTCTCTGGGCAGCCGGGTGACCATGATCAACAGGTCGGATGTGGTGCTCCGCGGTCACGACCGGGAGATCGCCGCCGCGTTCACCGAGCAGATCAGCAGACGCGTCAACCTGCGGCTCAACCAGCAGGTGTCCGCCATCGAGGAGGGCATCGACGGCGACCTCCAGCTGATCACGGCGGACCGGAACGGCATCGAGTACCTCTACGACACCGACCTCGTCCTCAACGCCACGGGGCGCATCCGGAACTCCGATTCGCTGAACCTGCCCGCGGCCGGGGTCGAGGTGCGGGAAGGCGGACAGGTCATCGTCGACGCCACCCAGCGCACCGTCGTGCCGCACATCTGGGCCCTCGGTGACGTGTCCTCCGACCACCTGCTGAAGCATGTCGCCAACGCCGAGATGCGGACGGTCGCGCACAACCTGCTGAACCCGGACGACCTGATCTCCACCGATCACCGCTATGTGCCGTACGCGGTGTTCACCGACCCGCAGGTCGCTGCCGTCGGGGCCACCGAGCAGGAGCTCGCGGACTGGGGCACCCCCTACGTGGTGGCCCGGCAGCGCTACGCCGACGTCGCCTACGGCTGGGCGATGGAGGACGAGGGCCACTTCGTGAAGCTCCTGGCGGACCCCAGGACCTGGCACCTCCTGGGCGCCCACATCGTCGGCCCGCAGGCGTCCACGCTGATCCAGCCGCTGATCCAGGCCATGAGCTTCGGTCTGCGGGTGCCGGACATGGCCCGTGGCCAGTACTGGATACATCCCTCCCTGCCGGAGGTCGTCGAGAACGCGCTCCTCGGCCTCCTGGAGGCCCACCAGCCCCCGGCGATCGAGCACACCCACGCCGAGGTGTACTGATCGCCTGTGACGGTTCGGATCCATCTCGGATCCATCCGTCGATCCACAGGCAAACCCCGGCCCGCAACCGATAGCGTTGGGCCTGAACGGAAAGGAGCCCAGGCATGACAGCCATCACCATCTCCCGCCAGCTCGGCAGCCACGGGGGCCGCGTCGCCCGACGACTCGCCAAGGAGCTCGGCTGGGAACTCGTCGACAAGTCGACCATCAACGAGGTCATCAGCCAGTACGGGCTGATCCGGCTCAACGACATCTACGGCGACGAGCCGCCGAAGCTGCGGGAGCTGTTCAACCAGAACACCATGTGGACCATCCAGTGGATGAACAAGACCATCGCAACGATCGCCGCGACTCGTGACGTCGTCATCCTCGGACGCGGCGGGTTCGTCGTGCTGCAGGGTCTGTCCGACGTGCTGAACGTTTTCGTGAAGGCGCCGGAGGATGTCCGGGCAGTGCGTATCGGCAAGAGGGACGGGCTCCCGGCGGAACAGGTCGCCGACAAGGTGGCTGCCGACGACAAGGCCCGCGAGAGCTTCGTCCGCCGCTTCTACGGCGCGAAGTGGTCGCAGGACGACAGCTACGACCTGGTCGTGGACACGGGTGAGCTGAGCGACGACGAGGCGGTGGCCAAGATTCTCGAGGAGCTGAAGGCGCACTCCGCCTCCGCCCAGGGCCCGTCGGCGAAGAACCTCGACGTCGACCCGGTGCTCCTGGAGACGATCGACCACGTCCTGGCCAAGCGTGACGCCTGACGTGAACCAGAAGGGCTGGGGTCAGCCGAAGCGGCCGGTGATGTAGTCCTCCGTGGCCTTCTGGTCGGGGTTCTGGAAGATCTTGTCGGTGTCGCCGAACTCGATCAGTTCGCCGGGCTGCCCGTGCTCCTTCAGGTTGAAGAAGGCCGTCTGGTCGGACACGCGCGCGGCCTGCTGCATGTTGTGGGTCACGATGACCACGGTGTAGGTCTCCTTGAGCTCATGGATGAGCTCCTCCACCGCCAGTGTCGAGATCGGGTCGAGGGCGGAGCAGGGCTCGTCCATGAGCAGCACGTCGGGGGAGACCGCGGTGGCGCGTGCGATGCAGAGGCGCTGCTGCTGCCCGCCCGACAGCCCCGAGCCGGGGCGGTCCAGGCGGTCCTTGACCTCGTTCCACAGGTTCGCGCCGCGCAGGGACTTCTCGACGATGTCGTCTGCGTCCGAGCGCGAGATCCTTCGGTTGTTCAGCCTGACCCCGGCGAGCACGTTCTCACGGATCGACATCGTGGGGAACGGGTTGGGCCGCTGGAACACCATCCCGACGTGGCGTCTCACGCGCACCGGGTCGATCTCGGGCCCGTACAGGTCGACGCCGTCGAGCAGGACGCTGCCGGTGACGTAGGCGCCGGGGATGACCTCGTGCATGCGGTTGATCGAGCGCAGCACCGTCGACTTGCCGCAGCCCGACGAGCCGATGAAGGCGGTGACCGCCCGCGGCTGGATGGTCATGTTGACTGACTTCACGGCGTGGAACTTGCCGTAGAAGATGTCGAGGTTCTTCAGTTCGATGCGCTTTGACATGGTGCTTCCTTCGGGCTCAGCGGCCCGGCTTGGGGGCGAACTTCCAGGCGATCAGGCGGCCGATCAGGTTCAGCCCCATCACGATGATGATCAGGACCAGGGCGCCGGCCCAGGCCCTTGCGTGGTAGGCCTCCATGTCGATGCCCGGGGCGTACATGTACTGGTTGTACACGAACACCGGCAGCGTCGTCATCGGGTTGGCCAGCGGGTTCAGGTTCATGGAGGCCGTGACGGAGGCCGTGACGAGCAGTGGCGCGGTCTCGCCGATGACGCGGGCGATGGCCAGCACGACGCCCGTGATGATGCCGGCCAGCGACGTGGGCAGCACCACCTTCAGTACGGTGCGCCACTTCGGGACGCCGAGTGCGTAGGAGGCCTCGCGGAGGTGATTGGGGACGATGCGGAGCATCTCCTCCGTCGAGCGCACCACTGTCGGGATCATCAGGATCGACAGGGCCACCGCACCCGACATGCCGCTCTTGTGGCCGGCGCCGAACGCCATGCTGAAGACGGTGTACGCGAAGAGGCCGGCGACGATGGAGGGGATGCCCGTCATGACGTCGACGAAGAACCGGATCGACCTGGCCAACCGGTTCGCACCGCCGTACTCCACGAGGTGGATCGCGGTGAACACCCCGATGGGCACCGAGATCAGGGTCGCGATGCCGGTCACGATCAGCGTCCCCCAGATGGCGTGCACGGCGCCGCCGCCGTCTCCGAGGACGTTCCGCATCGACCACGTGAGGAACTGCAGGTCCAGGCGACCGACGCCGTTCGCGATCGTGCTCCAGGCCAGCGACACGAGCGGCACCAGCGCGAGCACGAAGAACCCGGTGACCACGTAATGGGCCATCTTGTCCGTGGCCCGCCGTCTGCCCTCGACGGCCCGGGACATCGCGTAGATGGTGATCAGGAAGAGCGCGGCACCGAGCGCGAGCGAACCCGCGACGCTGAAGCCGGCGACCAGCGCCGTCGTGGCCGATGCCACCACGAGCGCCGTCACGAGGGTCGCGACGGCGGTGTACGGCGGCAGCTGGCCGGCGGTCAAGGCCGTGGCCGCCGCGGGGCGGACGGTGGTGTCTGGCATCAGTTGGCTCCGGAGAACTCGGCGCGCCTGGCGATGATCCAGCGCGCGATGACGTTGACGGCGAGGGTGATGACGAAAAGGACGAGGCCGGTGGCGATCAGCTGGTTCCTGCCGATGTCGTGCGCCTCCGGGAACGACTGGGCGATGTTGGCCGCGATCGTGTTCGGGTTCTCGCTGGTCAGGAGCCTGAAGGAGATGAGGGAACTGCCGGAAAGGACCATCGCCACGGCCATGGTCTCGCCGAGGGCCCGGCCGAGGCCCAGCATGCAGGCGGAGATGATGCCCGGCTTGCCGAAGGGGAGCACGGCCTGCCGGATCATCTCCCAGCGTGTGGCGCCGAGGGCGAGTGAGGCCTCCTCGTGCAGGGTGGGCGTCTGGAGGAAAACCTCCCGCGACAGTGCAGTGATGATCGGGAGGACCATGACTGCGAGCACGATGGCGGCGGTCATCATCGTGCGACCGGTGCCGGAAACCGGGCCGGAGAACAGCGGGATCCACCCGAGGTACGTCTCCAGCCACAGGAACGCGGGCCGCAGCGCCGGGGCGAGGACGGCGATGCCCCACAGGCCGAACACCACCGACGGCACCGCCGCGAGCAGGTCGATGATGTAGCCGAAGACGGCCGATACCCGCTTCGGCGCGTAGTGCGTCAGGAACAGCGCGATGCCCACCGCCACCGGCACCGCCATGAGCATCGCCAGCACGGCGGCCCAGACGGTGCCGAAGGCGAACGGCACGGCATACGACCAGAACCCGGTGCCGTCCCCGAACTGGAGTGTCTTCGGGTCCGCGACGAGTGCGGGGAGGGCCAAGCCGACCAAGAAGGTCGCCACGGCCGCGAGGATCACCAGGATCGTGATGCCGGAGCCGGTGGCCAACCCCCGGAACACGGGGTCGCCCACCTGGCGTCCGTCGCGCTCCAGCGTGTCCGTCGACGTCGTGGTCGGTTCGGTCCTCATGCCGGATCAGCTCACTTGATGGAGTTGATCGAGGACATGACCTGGTCCCGCAGCGTGGCCGAGATCGGGGCCGATCCCGCGCGCTGCGCAGCCGCTGCCTGACCGGCGTCGGACACGATGTGCGTGGCGTAGGCCTTGACGAGGCCCGCGACGTCGTCCTTCGCGTAGTCGGAGCAGACGATCAGGTAGGAGACCAGCACGATCGGGTAGCCCTCGGCCGTCCGGTCCAGCTTGATGGCCATGTCACCCTGCGCGCGGCCGTCCTCCACCGGGGAGTTGGCGACGACGGCTGCGGCGGCCTCGGCCGTCGGGGCGTTGAACCTGCCGTTCGACCCGACACTCACGATGGAGAACTTGCTCGCCTGGGAGGCGTCCACGTAGCCGATGGTGCCGACGCCGCCGCTGACGGCCGCGACGACACCCTGAGTCTGTGCCGCGGATTCGCCGCCCTGGTAGGGCCAGTCCCCGGACGCCTTGGCGTCCCAGACGTCGGGTGCGACGCCGTGCAGGAAGTCGGTGAGGTTCTCGGTGGTACCGGAGGTGTCGGAGCGGTGCACTGCGGTGATCGCGAGATCGGGCAGCGTCACGCCCGGGTTGTCGGCGGCGATCGCGGCGTCGTTCCACTTCTTGATGCTGCCCCTGAAGATGCCGGCGATCGTCTTGGGCGTCATGTTGAGGCTCTTGACGCCGTCGACGTTGAAGATCACTGCGATGGGGGAGATGTAGACGGGCAGGTCGAGCGGCTTGGCATCGGCCGCACAGCCCGCGAACCTGTTGTCTGCGATTTCCTGCAGCCTGTACGCCCGGTCGGAGCCTGCGAAGTTCGTCCCGCCCGCGATGAAGGCCTCGCGGCCGGTGCCGGAGCCCTCGGGGGAGTAGTTGACGGTGACGCCGGGGTTGTCGGTCTGGAACCCGGCGATCCAGGTCTGCTGGGCGACGTCCTGGGACGATGCCCCGATGCCGGTGAGGGTCCCCGACAGCGCGGCGGCCGTCGTCTTCGCCGCTTGGGAGGTGTTGGCGGGCTGCAGTTCGTTGACGGCGCAGCCGGTGAGCGCGAGACTCACAGTGGCGATGAGTGCGGCAGCGTTGATACGCAGCGGCATTGTGTTCCCTTCGGTTGGGTGCGGCCCCTGTGGGCCGGGGAACGGTGCGTTCCCGTCGGCGACGCTAGGTGCGGTGCGTGACCAGACTGCACCGGTCGGGTGAACGGAAGGTGAACGGCGCAGCAACCTCAGGCGGTGGGCTTCAGGATCTCCGATCGGACGATGCCGCCGTCGCCGTCGAGGTGGATCACGAGCGCCTCTCCGACCACCATGGGCCGTGCCGCGAGTCCGAGACCCGCATACATCGACGGCAGCACGGGACGGTGCCCGCACACCACGGTCGGACCCTCCAGGTTCGCGGCGATCTCCGCCATCCTCGCCTGCACCTTCTCCGGGCGCTTGGTGCCCTCCTCCTCCGTGAACAGGTCGATGGCCTCGATGGTGATGCCGTGCGCCTCTGCGTAGGGGGCGAGGGTGTCCATGCAGCGCCTGGCCGACGAACTCTTCAGGTGGGTGATACCGAATGTCTCGAACAGCCTGATCAGGTCCTGGGCCTGCCTGCGGCCCCGGCCGGTCAGGCGGCGCTTCTGGTCGGGACCGGACCAGTCCTTGCGCAGCATCGCCTTCGCGTGCCTAACGACGATCAGGGTGGTCGTTGCGGGTTTCGCGACCGCCTCCCGGATCACCTCGCGCTCATCGTCGTAGGAGACGCGCTCGATGGCGGCCTCGACCTCGAACCACGCCGCGCGCTCCACCTCGGCGTCCGGTTCCCGCCTGCTCTGCTTCAGGACGGTGCCGCGCCAGTAGTGCACCGCCTTCAGGCCCTTGGAGACGGTGTAGCGGATCGAGGTGAGTCGCAGGTCGAGGCGGGCCGCGACTCCGGTCTCCTCCAGGATCTCGCGCACCGCAGTCTCCGGGAAGTACTCGTCCGCAGCCCCCTTGCCCTTCGGCAGCGACCAGTCCTTGTAGGACTTGCGGTAGATGAGCAGGACCTGGCGTTGGCCCTTGCGTTCCCGGAGGATGACCCCGCCGGCGGCGAGTATCTGCGGGCGCTTCGTCATCGGGCCCTACGGGCCGAGGCGCGCTTGATCAGCAGCTCCTGCAGATCCACCAGGGCGTTGCCCTCCGCGTCGTGGGTGTGTGCCGTCCACGTCGTGTCCACCAGTTCCCAGTGGACGGTGTCCGGCGCGAACGCGAGGTCGAACAGGGCCTCGATCTGCTCGATGTGCCTCGTGTTGGTGAGGCCGACTATGACCTCCACGCGCCGGTCGAGGTTCCGGTGCATCATGTCGGCGGATCCGATCCCGACCACGGGATTGCCCGCGCCCGCGAACCAGAACACCCGTGAGTGCTCGAGGAAGCGTCCGAGGATGGAGCGGACACGGAGGTTCTCGCTGAGACCCGGCACGCCGGGACGGATGGCGCAGATGCCGCGCACCCACACGTCGACGGAGACCCCCGCCCTGGAGGCCCGGTACAGCGCGTCGATGAGCGCCTCGTCCACCACCGAGTTCACCTTGATCCGGATGCCGGACGGGCGTCCGGCCAGGTGGTTCTCGATCTCGGTGTCGATCCTGGCGATCAGGCCGGAACGGACCCCGTGGGGGGCGACCATCAGGCGCCGGTAGTTGGTCTCGGCCGTCATGCCGGACAGGTGGTTGAACAGGCGCGCCACGTCGTCGGTGATGATCGGGTTGGCGGTCAGCAGGCCCATGTCCTCGTACATGCGGGCGGTCTTCGGGTTGTAGTTGCCCGTCCCGATGTGGGCGTAGCGGCGTAGCCCCTCGTGCTCGTTGCGCACCACCAGGCAGAGCTTGCAGTGCGTCTTCAGCCCGACCATGCCGTAGACGACGTGGACGCCGGCCTTCTCCAGCTTCCGCGCCCAGCCGATGTTGGCCTGCTCGTCGAACCTGGCCTTGATCTCGACGACCGCGAGCACCTGCTTGCCGGCCTGGGCGGCCTCGATCAGGGCATCGACGATGGGGGAGTCCCCCGAGGTCCGGTACAGGGTCTGCTTGATGGCGAGCACGTCCGGATCGGCGGCCGCCTGCTCGACGAAGCGCTGGACCGACGTCGCGAACGAGTCGTAGGGGTGCTGCACCAGCACGTCGCGCATCTTGAGCGCCTTGAACATGTCTGCGGGACTGGCGCTCTCGACCTCGGCCAGGTCCGGGTGGGTGCTGGGGAGGAAGTTCGGGTAGAGCAGGTACTCGCGGGTCGTGTCGGTGAGGGCGAACAGGCCGGTGAGGTCGAGGGGCTGCGGCAGCCGGAACACCTCGTCCCGGCTGACGTCGAGTTCGTCCATCAGCAGTTCGAGGATCTTCTCGTCGATGTCCTCCTGGACCTCAAGGCGCACGGGCGGGCGGCCCACCTTGCGGCGCAGGAGTTCCTTCTCCAACGCGAACAGGAGGTTCTCCGCGTCGTCCTCCTCCACCTCGATGTCCTCGTTGCGGGTGACGCGGAAGGTGGTGAAGCTGAGCACGACGCGCCCGGTGAAGAGCTGGCCGAGGTGGCGGCCGATGATCTCCTCAAGCGGCAGGAACCGGCCCTCGGAGAGCTTCACGAACCGTTGCAGGATGGCAGGCACCTTGACCCTGGCGAACTGCCTCGCGCCGGTGGTCGGGTGCCTCAGCAGGACGGCGAGGTTGATGCTGAGGCCGGAGATGTAGGGGAAGGGGTGGGACGGGTCGACTGCGAGCGGCGTGAGCACGGGGAAGATGCGCTCGGCGAACAGCGTGCGCATGCTGTCCTTCTCGGCGGCGGTGAGCTCGGCCCACGTCAGGATCTCGATCCCCTCTGCCTTCAGCTCCGGCCGCACCACCTCCTGGAACACCTTCGACTGCTCGGCGACGAGCTGGCCGGTTCGCCTCAGGATGGCGGAGAGCTGTTCGCCGGGCATCTGGCCGGTGACGCTCCGCACTGCGACGCCCGCGTGGATGCGGCGCTTCAGGCCAGCCACACGCACCATGAAGAACTCGTCCAGGTTGTTGGAGAAGATGGCGAGGAACTTGGCACGCTCGATCAGCGGGATGCGTCGCGAGTCCTTCGCCAGGTCCAGCACCCGGTTGTTGAACTCCAGCCAGTCCAGTTCCCGGTCCGCGAAACGGTCATCGGGCAGGACGTCGTCGATGTCCATGTCAGCCTTCCTCAACTGGGCGTCGGTAGCTGGTGTCCACGGCGGCCTGCTCGAGGCCTGCCGACCGGTAGAGACGGACCACCCGCTCCTGATCCGCCTCGACGTATAGCAGCACCCTATGGCACCCGATGCGGGCCAGGTGTGCCAGCCCGGCTTCCAGCAGCCACCGGCCGAGACCGCCGCCGTGGTGGTCCGGGTGGACCGCCAGCACGTACACCTCTCCGACCTCTGCGTCGTGGCGCTTCGTCCAGTGGAAGCCGGCCAGCTCCGCCCCGCTTCGGGCGAGCAGGAGCCCCTCCGGGGAGAACCACGGCTGCCGTGTCAGGCCGAGGAACTCATCGAGGGTCAGCCGGCCCTGCTCCGGGTGGTGCGCGAATGCGGCGGCGTTCACCGCGACGACCTCGGCCGCGTCCTGCGGGGAGAACGTGGTGATGCGGTAGCCCTCGGGCGGGGTGGGCTCCGGCTCTTCGCCGAGATCCCGCTCCAGCCGCAGCAGCTGTCGCACCGGCACCAGCGACAGCCTCGCCGCCAGGCGTTCGGCGGCCGGCAGGGTGCCGAACGCCCAGACGGAGTGGTCGGGATGTGCGGCGAGTGCGGTGGTCAGCAGTCGGGTCCCGATGCCCTGCCGACGGTGTGCCGGATCGACGGCGACCACGATGCTGTGCTCCCGCGGGTCGGCCACCGCGATGCCGGCCAGGGTCCGCCCGTCCCATTCCAGGTGGACCTCGCCCGGACGTTCGCCCGCCGCCACGAGGGCGGCCGACTCGTTCAGCGGGGCCACCCCGTCCTCGGCCTCGCAGCGTCCGACGAGGGCGAGCACCGCTTCCACGTCGGCGGTGCGGGCCTCGTCACGCATGGTCATCGCTGCCCTCCCTGCCGCTGGTGAACCGGTATCCGACATTCCGCACGGTACCGATGAAGTGGTCGAACTGCCCGAGTTTCGCCCGCAGACGGCGGATGTGGACGTCGACGGTGCGGGTGCCGCCGAAGTAGTCGTACCCCCACACCTGGTTGAGGAGGACCTCGCGGCTCAGGACCCGACCGGGGTGCTGCATCAGGTAGCGCAGCAACTCGAACTCCGTGTAGGTGAGGTTAAGGGGGTCGCCGGACAGTGTGACCTGGTAGGCCTCCTCGTCGAGCCGAAGGGCACCCGCCGACAGTGCATGCGAGTCGCTCTTGCGGTGCAGCAGCCGGATCCGCGTGTCGAGCTCGGCCGGCTCGGCACCGTCGGTGATGAAGTCGGTCATGCCCCACTCGCGGTTCACCAGCGCGAGGCCGGTGGCGGGGACCAGCAACAGGATCGGCATGGCAGGGTGCGAGTTGCTGAGCGTGCCGGTCACGGCCCTCGCCCATGCCAGGTCGTCGCGGCCGTCCACGATGACGACATCGACCACGTCCAACTGGCGGAGCGCGTCCGCAGAGCCGGACGCCAGTGTGGAGTCGTGGCGCAGGAGGGTGAGGATGTCGGCCGGCCCGCTGCGTGGCGTGACGAACAGGATGGAACTCACCGCGCCTCCTCTCCTGTCCCTGGGTTCATGCTAGGTGGATCGGGCCGGACCATGCCACAACCGCGGCCACACCGGAACAGGTGCCGCGTCCGCCCACCCGGGAATGCGTTGGGTCCGCTGTCGTAGCATGAGCGAATGCGCAAGCACATGCCCGAGGGGCTGTTCAGGGATCAGGTGAAGGCCGAGTCGGCCGACGTCGCCCCTGCCCCGGAGGAACCCGGCTCGGACGACGCCGGGTCCGGGGCTGCCCCAGCACCGGTTCGGCGGGGCCTGGCCCCACGCGTGGTCGTGGCAGGCGTGCTGGGTGCCCTGCTCATCGGTTTCGCGGTGGGCCGACTGATCATGTTCACGGCCGCGTCGCCGGCGGTGACGCAATCCGCCCCGGCGCCCGTGGCGCCGTCGGCGACCGCGGCCTCGCCCTCGGCGAGCGCCCCCGTCACACTGGTGCCCTACGACGGCAACGTGGGGGTGCTCGCGGTGCGGGACGCATACGGGAGATGCATCGACGGCCGCTCCGACGACGAGCCGGTGAACCTGATCGACAACAACGCGGGCACCATCTGGCGATGCCCGGGTGGCGGGGTCGGCGAAGTGATCCGGTTCTCCCTCGCCACCTCCGACGTTCTGGTCGGGGTACGCGTCATCAACGGCAACACGGTCTGGCCTGACCGCTACCTGTCCGAGCGTCGCATCCTGACCATCCGGTGGACGTTCTCCGACGGCTCGTTCGTCGACCAGGGGCTCTCCGGCAACGATCCCCAGCCGCAGGAGGTGCGGTTCCCGCCGGTCACGGGTGCCTCCTGGGTGACATTGACGGTCGTCGCGGTCACGGTGCCCGGTTCGACGGAGCCCGACCACGACGCCGTGTCCATCAGCGCGCTGGACTTCCTGACGCCTGCCTGAGCCCGGTCTTCGCGTCTCAGTCCGGGTTGGCGGTGTCGACCCAGATCGTCACCGGCCCGTCGTTGACGGAGGCGACCCGCATGTGGGCGCCGAACCGACCCCGGTGGACCTCCACACCCCTGGACTCAAGCTCCCGGCAAAGCGCCTCCACCAGCGGCTCGGCATCCTGGGCCGGGGCCGCACGGCTCCAGGACGGCACCCCGCCCTTCCTCGTGGAGGCGAACAGGGTGAACTGGCTGACGACGAGCACCGGCGCCGCCGTCTGCACCACCGACCGCGCGCCTGCGAGGATGCGCAGCTTGCAGATCTTCCCGGCCGCCCGCGAGACGTCGTCCGGACCCTCCCCGCGGCCGACGCCGGCCAGGACGAGCAGTCCTGGGCGGGGCAGTTCTGCCACGACCTCGTCGTCGACGACGACGGCGGCCTCGAGGACTCGGGTGATGACCAGTCGCATGGGAGAAGGTCTACACCACCCCGGGTAGACTCGCGGTCCGTGGGCAACGTGACGGTCTGGATCCTGGCTCTGGCCTTCGCGCTGATCGCCGTCGGCGCGCTCGTCCGGGCGGGTTTCGAGGTGGCGGCGGTGCTCAGGGAACGGAGGCGTGCTGATGCGGATTGACGTCGAACTGCCGGACGGGCTGAACCCGAAGCTGGCGGCACTCGGATGGCTGGTGGGTCGCTGGGAGGGCACCGGCAACGGCACCAACCACCTCGGCGCCGACTTCACGTTCGAGCAGCGCATCGAGTTCAGCCACAACGGCGGCGATTACCTGCTGATGGTGTCCCAGACGTTCCTCCTCGACGACCGGGGCAGGCCGCTGGAGGCACTCGACATGGAGACGGCCTTCTGGCGGCCGGCCGCAGACGCCAGCCTGGAGGTGGCGCTGACCGCTGCGGGTGGCTGGACCGAGGTCCTCGTCGGCCGGATTCAGGTGACCCGGATCGACCTGACCACCGATGCGGTCGTGCGCGTCCCCGGCGCCACCGTCCCGCACGCCGCCGAGCAGCGCCTGTACGGCAAGGTGGAGGGCGATCTCATGTATGCGATCGACAGGGCGACCACCGAGCACGAACTGCGGCCCCACATGTGGGCCAGGCTCACCAAGCAGGACTGAGCCGTGGCGGTATTCGTCGAGGACGGCGTCGATGCCGGGCTGGCCTGGCACCACGGCAACCCGGCCGCGGAGGCCCGGGCCATTGCCGCCGGCCTGGGCGTGGCCGACCTCGGGAACCGGGACGTGGTCGAGGTCTCCGGGGCCGACCGACTGGAGTGGCTGCACAACCTGACGACCCAGCACCTGCGCTCCCTGGCCCCCGGCGAGGCCACCACGATGCTGGTGCTGTCGCCGACGGGCCACATCGAGCACGTCCTGTACGGCGTCGACGACGGCGAGCGCCTGATCGGGTGGACCGAACCGGGGCGGGGCGCCGCACTGGTCGAGTTCCTCGACAGGATGCGTTTCATGATGCGGGTCGAGGTCAGGCTGCGCGACGACCTCAGGCCGGTGTGGCTCGGCCACCAGGTTCCCGTGGCCCCCGGCGTCGCCGTGCGGGACAGTGAGCTGGGTGGCGTGGAGGCGTTCTGGCCGCGGGACGTGCCGTTCCCGGACGGGGTCCTGGTCGGGACGTGGGCCCATGAGGCGGCAAGGATTGCAGCCGGCCTCCCGCGCGTGTTCGTGGACACCGATCACAGGACGATCCCGAACGAGATCGGGCTGCTCGGCACCCACCTGGACAAGGGCTGCTACCGGGGTCAGGAGACCGTTGCGCGCGTCCACACGCTGGGCCGCCCGCCGCGGCGCCTCGTCCAGTTGCTGCTCGACGGGTCGCCGGAGGCGTTGCCCGCACCCGGTGCCGAACTGGTGCTCGGCGGCCGGGTCGTCGGCTTCGTCGGGTCCAGCGCCAGGCACCACGAACTGGGGCCGGTGGCGCTTGGACTGGTCAAACGGAACGTTCCAGTGGACGCCACCCTCCTCGCGGACGGCATCCCTGCCACGCAGGAGGTGCTCGTCGACCCGGAGGTCGGCCTGCACGTCAGGCCCGTCCTGCGCTGACGTTCAGGCCGATCCCCGGGACGGCGAGTTCAGCCGAGTGCTGCGATGGCGGCGTCGTAGTCGGGTTCCTGCGCGATCTCCGGCACCTGCTGGGTGTACACGACCCTGCCGTCGGTCCCGAGGACGACGACCGCCCTCGACAGCAGGCCCTCCCAATCGCCGTTGATCATCGTGACGCCGTACTCCTCGCCGAAACTGCTACGGAAGTCCGACCCCATGACGACGTCCTCGATGCCCTCGGCGCCGCAGAAGGCCTTGTGGGCGAAGGGAAGGTCACGGGAGATGCAGATGACCGTGGTGTTCTCCAGGCCTGCGGCGCGTTCGTTGAACTTGCGCACGCTAGCCGAGCACACGCCGGTGGCGATGCTCGGGAAGATGTTCAGGACGAGCCGTTGGCCGGCGAAATCCGCCTTGCGGACCGACTCGAAGTCGGGGCCGACCAGCAGGAAGTTGGGGGCCTTCGAGCCCACCTCGGGCAGCCGGCCGTGCGTCGAGACGGGATTGCCCTTGAACGTGATGTCTGTCATGCCCCGATCCTTGCCCATAACGACGCCAAGCAAAAGGGTCCCGGGCCAAAGGTGAGACGCGCGGGCCGGTTGGGTGCCGCGCATGGCGGGTGCGGTGTCGTGGGAACATGGGGACGGACGGCGGATCCGGAGGAGGACGCGTGCCAGATGACGTACCGGGCCTCGTCGCTCCGGCGGGCGGCCTGCTGCCTTCCGCCGTCGAGGCGGAACTGCGTCGGCGCTGGGCCGAGCCGCACCGCCACTACCATTCGACGACACACCTGGTCTCCGGGCTTGCGGCCCTGGATCTTCTGGGCGCCGGTGACGTCGAGCGGATCGCGTTCTGGTTCCACGACGCCGTCCACTCCAACCGGACGCCTGCCGACGAGGAGGCCTCCGCGGCACTCGCCGGGGAGTTGCTCGCCGGGAGCCTGGAGCCGGAGGTCGTCAGGGAGGTGGGGCGACTGGTGATGCTGACCGCGCACCACCTGCCCGCGCCCGACGACGCCGCGGGCGCCCGGCTGTGCGACGCCGACCTGTCCGCCATGGGTGCCGACCGGGACGAGTATCTGGTGAACGTGGCGGGCATCCGATCGGAGCTGCCCGGCCTCACCGACGAGCAGTGGCGTCTCGGCAGGGGAGCGTTCCTGGAGCGGTTCCTGCAGCGGGATCGGCTGTTCCACACGCCGACCGGCCGCGGCCTGTGGGAGCGGCGTGCGAGGTCGAACATGCAGGGTGAGCTGGAGACCCTCCGCTGAACGTTCCCCCGGCGTGCTGGCATGATCGGTACATGGATCACCGGGATGTTCTGATCGACTTCGCGAGCCGCCAGGTGTACTCGGCGCATGTCGTTCTGCGGGGGATCACCGACGACACCCTGCACGCCATGCCGTTGGGCCGCGGCAACTCCGTCGCCTGGCTCGTGTGGCACGCCGCGTGGCAGCAGGATGCGCAGGTGTCCCACCTGCGGGGCGCCCAGCAGGTGTGGGACGCCGAGGGCTGGGCCGAGCGGCTCGGGGTGCCGCTCACCTCCGATGTGAGCGGATTCGGGCACACCCAGTCCGACGTCGCGGCGCTGCACGTCTCCTCACCGGAGGCGCTGCAGGACTACATGACCGCCGTCGTCGGGGAGTTGAGCGGCTACGTGCGCACCCTGTTCCCCGAGGACCTGGACGAGGTCGTCGACACGTCGTGGGACCCGCCCGTGACCCGCGGGGTGCGGCTGATCAGCACCATCGACGACGCCGTCGCCCACCTGGCCCAGGCCGCCTACGCCCGTGGCCTGGTGGAGGGCTGGCGGATCGGCTACTGACCCGGACCGGCG
>JBDHZH010000009.1:0-63042 GCA_039811745.1 Arachnia sp. | reverse complement strand
GAGTCATGGGCTCATTGAGGAAGCCGACCATGCTCGGGAGGAGTGCAGGGTTCGCCCGGACCATCTCCAGCCAGGCCTGCGCGATCGGCGACTCCCAGGCCGACAACGCCGCCAGGGCGAGTCTGGGCCCCAGGTGATCCGTACCACCGGCCTGCAGATGCTGGAGCACACGGTCGGGGTCGAAGTCGAGCCTGACCGCGGCCAGGAACAGGGAGCGCTTGTCCCCGTACCAGCGGTGGACAAGCGCCGGATCGATCTGCGCACGCCGTGCGATGCCACGGATCGTGGCCTTGTGGAAGCCCTCCTCCACGAATACGACGCGCGCAGCGTCCAGCACCTCGGCCCGGGTGTCCGGCTTGCCGGGGCGGCGCCCTGTGCGCCTGGGTCCCTCCATGTCGCGAGACTACCCACCGCGACCCTCCCACTAATTCCCCAGTTGCGGATTTCCTCGTGTAGGGATATCTTGGGAGGCGTGCCTGACGAACAGACGACCATCGCCCGCCCACGTGCCGCGAGGAAGCGCCCAACAGGGCGCCGCAGTGGGGACAGCGGCACCCGGGAGGCCATCCTGGACGCGGCACTGGAACAGTTCGCCGAAGCGGGGTTCGAGGCGGAGTCGATGAGGTCCATCGCGGCGCGCGCCGGCGTCGACCCGGCCCTGATCCGTCACTTCTACCGGGACAAGGAGACCCTGTTCGCCGAGGCGATGGCACAGCGCACCGTGATCCCCGCCCGGCTCGCCGAGGCCCTGGACGGGGATGCCGCCACGGTCGGGCGGCGCCTCACCGACGCATACCTGAGACTGTGGGAGGAGGACGACACGAGCCCTGTCCTGCTGGGCCTGCTGCGCGCCTCCATGACCACGCCGCACGCGGCGGAGATGTTCATCGAGACCCTCAGCACGCATGTGGAGATGCGCGCACCACGCCCCACGCCCGGCGACTCCAGGGCGGAGAACTTCGCCCTGGCCGCCAGCCATCTGCTGGGCGTCGTCATGGGGCGCCACCTCCTGATGCTCCCGGTCGTGGTCGCCATGTCCCGGGAGAGACTGGTGGACCTGGTCTCACCCGCGATCCAGCAGTACCTGTCCAGCAGCGCCGGCTGACACGAAACAGCCGCACACCACAGAGCCGATCCAACACTCCCCGCCAAACAGAACCCCTGCGCGGACCTGATCGCCCTGCCCTCAGGACGACTCCATCCGCACCCGAACCACCCAGCCCAACCCGGAGGTCATCCATGTCCCTCACTGACAAGCCCCGCCACGCTCACCGAACATCCTGGGCGAGGACGGTGGTCCTCGGCGCGGTCAGCGCACTGATCGTCGCGGTCATCGTGCTCGCGTTCCTGTGGCCCACCAAGACGATGCAGACCCAGAACCTGCCCGTGTCCGTCACCGGTCCGACGGCCCAGGTGACAGCCCTGCGTGACGCCCTCGACCGGGCGAAGCCCGGCCTCATCGACTGGGTCGATGCCGACAGCCGCGAGGCGGCCGTCAACCAGGTCGAAACCCGCGAGACCTACGGTGCGATCGTGCTCGGCGGTGCGCCCGGGGTCATGCCGGAGGTCATCAAGGCCACCGCGGGCAGCCCGGTCGCCGCCAACCTGCTCAACGCAATGGCCGAGACCCTCACCACCCAGCTGCGGGCCCAGGTCGCCGCCGCCGGTGGTGACGCCACCGCCGTCAAGGCGACTGTGACGGAGGTCGCCGCACTGAGCGACAGCGACCCCACCGGGGCCGGCCTCGCAGCCGCGGCCCTGCCACTGGTGCTGGGCGGAATGATCGGCGGCGCAGTCATCGCGTTCCGTGTGCAGGGCACGGGTCGGAAGGCCGTCGCACTTGTCGCCTACATGGTCGCCTCCGGTCTGGTGCTCTCGGCCACCCTCGGCTCGTGGTTCGGGTTCCTGCAGGGCGGATTCTGGATCGACGCCCTCGCACTCGGGGTCGCGATCGGGGCGACCACCACGCTGCTCGTCGGCCTGCATTCCCTCATCGGTATGGTCGGTCTCTCGCTCGGCGCGGCGATCACCATGCTCCTCGGCAATCCCCTCGCGGGTGCCTCGGCGCCCTGGCAGTTCATCCCGGAGCCGTGGGGCATCATCGGCCAGCACATGGTGCCCGGCGCATCCACCTGGTTGGTCAAGTCGCTGAGCTACTTCCCACAGGCAGCAACCGGCTGGGCCTGGCTCACGCTCGGTCTCTGGATCACCGCCGGTGCCGTCTTCCTCGTCCTCGGCCGGTACTTCGGCCACGGCAAGAAGGCAGCTCGGCAAGCATGACTCAGGTGACCCGAGCTGCGGCCCATGAAAGGCGTGCTCAGACCGGACAGCAGCGCGTCTTCTCCCAGGACGGGCGGGGCGAGGTCCTCTTCACTGCCTTCGATGTCTCGGGTTACACCCACAACGCCCGCGGACGCATTGTCATCGACACAAAGGCCCTGTCGCCGCTCAACGCCGTCAACGCCGCAGACCTCGCCTTTCTCTGGCGCCTCGACAGCGCCGGACTCTCCGAGGCCCGCTCGATGTTGTCATGCTGGACCGGCAACGAGGCACGGATCACGGCCTTCGTCGCCACCTGGTCGTTCGAGCGAATGTGGCTCGCCCGTGCCGTCAAGGAGGCGCTCGAAGCCTCCGGGGTGCGTCCGGATCCCCGCCACCGTGGAGGCATCGGCGCCAGGCTGCGCGAGAGGTGGGTCGACCGCCTGATGCCGTTGATGGTCCCGCCGATCGCCGCCGCGGTCGGCGAGCCCTTCACCGCCGGCCACATGATCAGGATGGCCCTGCAGGAGGTGAGCCTGCGGGCCGCGTACGTCGAACTCCTCCCACGGCTCGACGGCGAGGCCCACCGTGTCGTGGAGGAGATCATCGAACGGCGGGCGGCCTTCGTCGACTTCTACCACCTCGAGGCCTCCGCCAGGATCGCCAGATCCCGGCTCGAGCGGAACTGCGCCCGGCTGGCCCTGGTCGGCTGGCAACCGCTGAGGATCGTCGGCGTGCCAGACCCGGACGAGAGACGCGCCCTGGGCAGCATCTTCCTGGGTCGCGACGCCGTCGCGCGGCTGCGCGCTGCCCAACGCCCAACCCTCGAACTGCTCCACGGGACAGGACTCATGCCCGGCACCGACCGCGACGGCGACCAGCCCCCTCCACCCTCCCCCGGACTGCTCACCCCAAGGAGGCACCATGGCCTTTGACCTCGAGGCCTTCGCCGCCACCTCCGATCGCGTGAGGTGGGAGGACCTGGACTTCGACGAGTTCGACACCAGGCCGCTCGATGACGAGACGCTGCGCGCCTGCGGTACATGTGCGACGTCGAATACCACACCTCGTGTTACCTGAGGGACCTGCTGGTCACCCGTTCACACCGCAGGGACGAGGCCCGGGGCTTCATGACGACGTGGAACCGCGAGGAGTTCTGGCACGGCGAGGCACTCTCCGCCGTGCTCGGCCGCCACGGCATCGTCGTCGACTACGACGAGCTGAAGGCGAAGCGGGTCAAGCTGGGCTGGCGCGAGGCGCTGGGGCCGACCAAGCAATCGGCTCTGTCGAACCTGGTGGGGGATGACTTCGTGGCGGTCCACATGTCCTGGGGCGCGGCGAACGAGTTGTCCGCCGTTGCCGCCTACCGAAGGCTCGCCGACGAGTTGGATCACCTTGCCCTGTCCCCACTCCTGAAACGCATCGCGCAGCAGGAGACCCGCCACGTCGCCTTCTACACGACCCAGGCGCGAGCAGCACTCGAACGTTCCCCCGGAACCCAGAAGCTCGTACGCACCCTCATGGAGAGGGCGTGGCGCCCTGTCGGCTCGGGGATCATGGACGACTCCGAGGTCCGGTACATGATGGGCCATCTCTTCACCGGCCAGGGCGCGGCCATCGACAAGCTGGACCAGTCCCTGGGCCGACTGCCGGGCCTGGAGGGCATGACCATCTTCAGGGACAACTTCGCCCGCATGGGGATCGCGCTCCACTGATCCCATCGTCCGCAGTTCGGACGGGATCGCGGGACGGCGATCGACGGGGGCCGAGTCGGGCAACGGTCAGTTTCGGAACTTCACCATCGTCTCGCGGGTCGTTCCGTCGGAAAGGGTGACGATCGCGGGGACGCCGTCATGGAGCAGTGCCTCCATCTGGGCGCCACGTCCCGGCGTCCAGACGTGGACGAAGCCGTCGACCACGGTGACAATTGCGTCGTCCCAACCCGGGATGGTCATCCCCACCACGTCACTACCGACGACGCCTGCGAACTCCGAGGTCGCGTCGGGGTCGAGAGCAGACCAGTGGCCGGTCACAGGAACCACCTCGGCAGGGGCGGGTCGGTAGCTCGGCGTGTCCCACAGCGCGCCGGACACGCCTCCGCCAGAGGCTTCCACGGAACAGAACCCGAGGAACGCCCGGCCGTCCGCGAGGAGCACGCTGGCTTTCAGACCATGGGCCTGGACGAGGATCGGCCGGGCCGCGGCAACGCGCTCCGCTGCGTCTGCCGGAGAGCCGGTGTCTCCCGGTGCGGGGGTCAGCAACGTGCGGCACCGACTCACCACCACTGCGACGGGATCCGTGCCCCAGTCAGCGGGCCAGCCGACTTGTGTCCCGGGAAGCTGACGGACCAGGAACATGCCGGCGACCAGGATGGCCGCGGCCAGCGCACCTGCCCACAACCGGGCCCCGGCGCTCGGTGGCCGGACCGGGAGTTGCCAAGCGGTCTGCACCATGTCCGACGGGTCTGCGGCAAGAACCCCGTCCAACCGCCGGACCGCAGTGGCATCGTTCGACGGGACGTACGGGTCGGCGACATCCAACGCCTTCAGAAGGCGCTTCGTCTGTTCGTATTCGTTCACGAGATCACCCTCTCCTCGTCGACGGAGACCACCGCCGAAGAAGCAGCCAGGTCCATCTGGGTCTTCAGGGCACGGCGGGCGCGGGTCAGCCGGACCCGGAATGCGGTGGCGCCGATACCGAGCACCGCGCCGGCCTGAGCCGACGTCAGGTCCTCGAAGACGGCCAGCCCCAGGACCTCCTGATGTGTCGTATCGAGACTCTCCCAGGCCCGGGCGAGATCCACCCGGCTGGCCACCGCCTCTTCGGGCGAGGAGGCCACCGCATCGCCGCCAGCCGCGATCCGTACCGCGAGCGCGGCTCGTCGACGGTCGCCACGCCACTGGTTCAGCATCACCTGACGGGCCACGCCCATCAGCCAGGCGCGGGCATCTGCCGCTCGGCGCGGAGCCTCATCGAACCGTCGCCACCAGACCAGCAGCGTCTCGGAGACCACGTCATCCACCTGTTCAGGGCGCACGCGCCGTTGCACGAAGCGGACCAGGTCCGGATAGACCTGGGCGAACAGGCTCCGATACCTGTCCTCGCGTGACGGGCCCTGCCGCATGTGTCCCATACCCCTTCCATGTCCGGCACCCGGGCCATCGTTTCACGACGCGCCGAAAGCGGAGCGAGCGATGGGAGTCCGCGGCCCCTGTCGGTGCGGGCTGGGCCCCGGGCCCGGCCCGGAGCGCAGCCACCCGAGGTACGACAGCGCTCGGCCTGGCGCCCCGTCAGTCGCGGCCGTAGACGTCGCGGGTGTAGACCTTGTCGGCGACGTCGGCCAGATCGGGATGGTGGCGGTTGGCCAGTATCACGTCGACCCGGGCCTTGAACTCGTCCAGGTCCGTGACCACCTCGCAGCCGGCGAACACCGGCACCTCCAGTTCGGGTTCGAAGATGACCACCGGCGTTCCCGCGTCCTGGATGCGCTGCATGATGCCCTGGATGGAGGAGTCCCGGAAGTTGTCCGACCCCGACTTCATCACCAGCCGATACACCCCCACCACCTCCGGCCCGCGGGCCAGCACCTCACGGGCTATGAAGTCCTTGCGGGTGTTGTTGGCCTCCACCACCGCCCGGATCAGGTTCTGCGGCACGTTCTGGTAGTTCGCCAGCAACTGCCTCGTGTCCTTCGGCAGACAGTATCCCCCGTACCCGAACGACGGGTTGTTGTAGTGCGTGCCGATCCGCGGATCCAACCCGACCCCGCCGATGATCTGCGCCGCATCCAACCCGTGGATCGCGGCGAACGTGTCCAACTCGTTGAAATAGGCAACCCTCAGCGCCAGGTAGGTGTTGGAGAACAGCTTGATCGCCTCCGCCTCGGTCGAGTCGGTCAGCAACACCGGCACCTCCTCATCCAGGGCACCCTCCAGCAGCAGGTCCGCGAACGCGCGACCCACCTCGCCCCTATCCCCCACGACGATCCGCGACGGGTGCAGGTTGTCATACAACGCCCTGCCCTCACGCAGGAACTCGGGCGAGAACACGATCCTCAACCCCGGGAACTCCGCCCGCATCCGCCTCGTGAACCCCACCGGGATCGTCGACTTGATCACCACCACCGCGGCAGGACAGAACCGAGCCACCTGCCCGATCACCTGCTCCACCGTCGAGGTGTCGAAGAAATCCTGGTCCGGGTCGTAGTTCGTCGGCGTCGCCACGATCACATAGGCAGCACCCCCCAACGCCTCCGCCACATCCGTGGTCGCACCCAACTGCAGCCGACCCGACCCCAGGAACTCCGACAACTCCGCATCCAGGATCGGAGAACGCCCCGCATTCACGGTGGCGATCCGCGACGCGTCCACGTCCAGAACAGTCACCGGATGCCGCTGCGCCAACAACACCGACAACGACAACCCCACGTAGCCGGCCCCGGCAACGGCAATCCTCACGACCACGCCCCCACTTCCACTGTTCTGACGTCCGGGGTTCAGCATACGCAGCACGGGCGCACGGCACCGTGTCGTGCGAGTGAAGCATGCGAAGCAACTCCGGCGTCACTCCAGCACCGCGGGGCGTTCTGTCCCGTCCTCCGCGGTCAGGAGGCCGTCCAGCCCCCGTCGGAGGGCATGATCGCGCCGTTGACGTTCGGGGAGTCGTCCGACAACAGGTACGAGATCAGCGCCGCCAGTTCCTCGGGCTGGGCGATCGGCGGCACCACCACCTGCATGCGCGGCCCGAGCCGGGCCAGGGCCAGGTTGGATGCGAAGTCGCCGCCGATGTTCGTCTGCACACCACCCGGGCACACCGCGTTGCACCGGATGTTGCTCGGCGCATACATGAATGCGGTGTTGCGCGTGATTCCCACCACCGCGTGCTTGGACGCCGTGTAGGCGGCACCTGCGGCGGCGCCGATCAGTCCCGCGACCGACGCGATGTTGACGATCGTGCCCCTGCCCGCGTCCAGCATCAACGGGATCACGGCGCGCGTCATGCGCATCAGGCCCCAGACGTTCACCCTGAAGACGCGCTCCCAGATGTCGTCCGTCACCTCGCCCACCGGCTGGAACCGGTCCATCACGCCCGCGATGTTGGCCAGGCTGTCCACCCTGCCCTCCGCCGCGGCGACGATGCGGTCGACGTCGTCCTGGTTGCTGATGTCCCCCTGCACCGTGACGAATCCCAGATCCGGGTTCTCCGCCACCAGTGTCTCCAAGCGGCTGCCGTCCCAGTCTGCGGCCACCACGCGCCCGCCCTCCCGTGCGATCCGCATCGCGGTGGCGTGGCCGATACCGGACCCGGCGCCCGTGACGATCACGTTCTTCCCCGCAAAGCGGCCTGTGATCGGACGCTCCTCGTATGCCGGCTGGGCTGCCTGCACGTGCTCGCTCATGACCCACCCTCCTGACCTTCGAGTACCCGACGACCTCGTCGAGCGTGTCTGTCCATTCTCCTCTTCGCCCGCCGGCGAGGAGACGCCGGGGTCGTGCAGCGCCCGGCCATTCAGATCCTCGGTGGCTACGCTGGCTATATGACGGCACCCATCTGGGACTACGCCCTGTTGTCGGACATGCGCACCGCCGTCCTGGTTTCCCGGGGCGGCGGGGTCGACTGGCTGTGCCTGCCACGCATCGACTCCCCCGCCGTGTTCGCATCCCTGCTGGGAACCGAGGAGAACGGCCGCTGGTCCATGGCGCTCGTCGACGGCGCGGTCACCGGCCGCGCCTACGAACCGGGCACGTTCATCCTTCACACCCGCTGGCGCACCCCGACGGGCGAGGCGGAGGTGATCGAGTTCATGCCCTCGGCCGACGGTCGCACCGACCTCGTCCGCCAAGTGCGGTGCACGGCGGGCCGCGTGAGCGTCACGCACGACCTCCGGCTCCGCCCCGACTACGGCGCAACCGTGCCGTGGATCCGTCAGCTCACCGGCGACGACGCCCACCTGTCGGCGATTGCAGGCCCCGACCGCTACATCCTGCGTGGTCCACGCCTGGAGGCCAGCGGACGTTCCCACCGCGGCATCTTCCACCTGGCGGCCGGCCACTCCCACACCTGGACCCTGACCTGGGTGCCGTCCTGCGACGACATCCCAGACGAACTGCACGTGGCTGAGGCGCTGGCCGCAACACGCACAGACTGGCTGGGCTGGAGTTCGCAGTTGACGGACGGCGGGCGCTGGTCGGAGGCGGTGCACCGTTCGCTGCTGGTGCTGCGGGCCCTCACCAACGTCAGGACCGGCGGCATCGTCGCCGCCCCGACGATGGGGCTGCCCGAGGACCCGGGTGGCGTGCGCAATTGGGACTACCGCTACTGCTGGCTGCGCGACTCGGCACTCACGCTGGAGGCGCTGCTGCTGCACGGCCGCACCGAGGCGGCCCTGCGCTGGCGCGATTGGCTGCTCCGCGCCGTCGCGGGTGACCCGGAGGACCTGCAGATCATGTACGGGGTGGCGGGCGAACGGTACCTGCCGGAGCGGGAGCTGCCCCACCTGTCCGGGTACCTCGGCTCGACGCCGGTGCGGGTGGGGAACGCCGCCGCCGCCCAGTACCAGGCCGACGTCATCGGCGAGGTTCTGATCGCCCTGGCCAAGCTCCGCGACGCCGGCGTGGCCGAGGACGCGTTCTCGTGGCCGCTGCAACGGCACCTGCTGGGGTTCGTCGTCAGACACGCCGACCGACCCGATCAGGGGCTGTGGGAGATGCGCGGCCCGGCCCGCTTCTTCACACACTCGAGGGTGATGATGTGGGCGGCCCTCGACCGGGGCGTGCGCGCAGTGGAGGGGCACGGCCTCGACGGGCCCGTCCACGAGTGGGCCTCCCTCCGCGATCGTCTGCGCCGGGAGATCATGGAAAAGGGAGTGTCGGCCGGCGGCCACTTCACCCAGTCGTACGGCAGCACCGAGGTGGACGCCTCCCTGCTGCAGCTGCCCCAGACCGGGTTCGTCGCCTACGACGACCCGCTGATGCTCGCCACCGTGGAACGCATCGAGGGCGATCTGATGCACCACGGATTCCTGCTGCGGTACCGGCCCGAGGCCGTCGAGGACGGGCTGGCCGGCAGCGAGCATCCCTTCCTCGCCTGCTCGTTCTGGCTGGTGGAGCAGTACGCGCACTCCGGCCGCCCGGACGACGCCGTCGCCCTCATGGACTCACTCGTCGGCTGCACGAACGACCTCGGGCTGCTGGCCGAGGAGTACGACCCGGTGCAGGGACGCCAGCTGGGCAACTTCCCGCAGGCCTTCAGCCACCTGACGCTGGTCCGGGCCGCCGACGCCGTGCGGGCGGCCTCCCTTCGAAGTGACGACAAACAGGAGTAGCCATGACCACCAACCTGCTCATCCTCGGAGCCTCGGGCGACCTGACGAACCGACTGCTGCTGCCGGGCATCGGGTCTCTCCTGGAGTGCGAGCCCGACCGCGACCTGCGAATCGTCGGTGCCGACCGGGTGGATCTGGGTCGCGACGGCTTCGCAGACAGGCTCGCGGCCGCCCTCAGCAGAGGTGGAGCCCCGGCCGACGTGGTCGCCGCACAGCGGGAGCGCAGCGACTACTTCCGGATCGACGTCACGGACGCCGTGGCATTGGCCAACGCCATCTCCCGCGTCGGCGACGGCGACCGGCTGGTGCTGTACTTCGCCCTGCCGCCCGCCATCACGGAGAAGACCTGCAGGGCGCTGTTGCAGTGCCCGCTGCCCGCCCACACACACCTGGCGATGGAGAAGCCGTTCGGTCACGACCTGCCCAGCGCCCGCGCGCTGAACGAGATCGTCGCCAGGTTGGTGCCGGAGTCACAGACGCATCGCATCGATCACTTCCTCGGCAAGTCCACCGTGCTCGACGTGATCGCGCTGCGGTTCGCGAACCGACTCATGCAGACGTCCTGGAGCGCCGACCACATCGAGGCCATCGAGATCGTCTACGAGGAGGCGTTGGCGCTGGAGGGCAGGGCGGGCTACTACGACCATGCCGGTGCGCTGGTTGACATGATCCAGTCGCATCTGCTTCAGGTGCTCTCGATCGTGGCCATGGAGCAGCCGTTCCGGCTGGACAGCCGGGAGCTGCGCGACGCGAAGACCGCCGTCCTTCGTGCCACCAGGCTGTGGGGCGACGACCCGGTGGCGGCCACGCGTCGCGCCCGCTACACAGCGGGAAGGATCGGCGAAGAGGACGTCGCGAACTACGTCGACGAGCCGGGCGTCGATGTCGCACTGGACACCGAGACCCTCGCCCAGATCACCGTCGAGGTGTCGAACCAGCGCTGGGCCGGCGTGCCGATCACGCTGCGCTCGGGCAAGGCCCTCGGCGCCACCCGCAAACAGATCGTGCTCACGTTCGCCGACGTGCGGCACCTGCCGCGAGGACTCCGGGGCGTGGACCCGAAGGACACACTGGTCATCGGCCTGGACCCGGGAGTCATGGAACTGCACATCACCACGAACACCGCCGACGACCCGCTCGCACTGGAGCAGAGCGTGCTCACGACCGAACTGCGCAAGGCCGACCTCGACGCCTACGGCGAGGTGCTGGCCGCCATCCTCGACGGTGAGACCATGTTGTCGGTCCGTGGGGACGCGGCCGAGGAGTGCTGGCGGATCACCGACCAGGTGCTCGCAGCCTGGCGCGCCGGGAAGGTCCCGATGGAGGAGTACCCCGCCGGTTCCTCCGGCCCTGAAACCTGGGCCCGCCCCTGAGCCCGGGAGCCGCCCGAAGGAAGTTGGTTTCGACCGGTGGTCGAGCCAGCGGCCGCGAGGAACGAGCGGCCGTGTCCCCCGCTGATCGAGTAGGCCGCGAGGAACGAGCGGCCGTGTTCCCCGCTGATCGAGTAGGCCGCGAGGAACGAGCGGCCGTGTTCCCCGCTGATCGAGTAGGCCGCGAGGAACGAGCGGCCGTGTCCCCCGCTGATCGAGTAGGCCGCGAGGAACGAGCGGCCGTGTCGAGATCATCCCGGACCCGCCCGAGAACCGTTACCAAACCGTTACCGTCAAGTCGGGGTTCGGCCCGGTTCCGGGACTGGTTCTGTCAGTGGTCGGTGACAGAATCGTACACATGAGCGACATGGTGGGGTTTCGGGAGGCAGGGCAGCAGTTCCTGGCCGCTGCCTGGGACACCGCCCACGCCGCCACCGGCATCGGCGACGCCTCCGGGGTGAGTGAGTTCCTCGACGTCATCGAGCAGATCGGTTCCCAGTTGGCGGGGTTGCGGTTGAACACGATCGATCAGGCAAGGTTCCTGGCCGGTGCCGCGCAGATCCTGGACTCGGTCACCTCATCGGTGGCCGACAATGTGGGCAGGCTGCGCGGCCACATCCGGCTGGCAACCACTTTGGCGGAGGAGTTGCCGTTGATCCAGGCCGCGTTGCAGGAAGGTCTGATCTCGATGCCACAAGCCGCCGCGATCGCAGACGGGCTGGGGACACTCCCGGCCGGTCTCGGTGCCGTCGAGCGGGCAAAGTGCCAGACCGAGATCCTGAAACACGCCGACAGCCTCGGCCCAGCCGAACTACGAATACTGGCTGCCCGGCTGGTCGAGTATGTGGACCCGGAAGCCGCCGAAGCGGCGGAGGCCGCCCGGCTCGCGGCGGAGGAACGCCGTGCCCGGCGCCGACGCCGGCTCAGGCTCACCCCGAACCATCACGGGGCGATGACCATCTCGGGGAAGTTGCCGCTGGCCGACGGCGCCCTGTTGGCGGCCCAGCTGGAAGCGTTGATGCCGCCACTCGCGTCGTACCAGAACAACGAAGAGTTGCCTGACCGGCAGGCACGCACCGCCGATGCGTTGATGCTGCTGGCCCAGATCGCAGCCAACTCCGGACACCTGCCGAACCAGGGCATGGACCGGCCACACATCGTCCTCACCCTCGACCACGACACCCTCGCTTCGGGGCTGGGCCGCATCACCCTGCCCGGACACACCGGCATGCTCTCAGCAGGGGATGCCCGAAGGTTGGCCTGCGACGCAGGCATCCTGCCCGTCGTCCTCGGCGGCCCCTCCCAGCCGCTGGACGTCGGACGGGAGGAACGGCTCTTCACAAAACCCATCCGGGCAGCGTTGACGCTCCGCGACAAGGGCTGCGCCTTCCCCGGCTGCACCGCTGTCCCAGCAGCCTGTGAAGCACACCACATCGCCCCTTGGTGGGCCGGCGGCCACACCGCCCTGGACAACGCGGTCCTCCTGTGTCCCCGCCACCACCGACTCGTCGAACCAGACCCCGACCAGCCCGAGGCCTCCCAATGGCAGGTCCACCTCGACATTGTCACCGGCCAACCATGGTTCACCCCACCAGCACACATCGACCCCAACCGGCGCCCACGGCAACACCGCCGACAGCTGATCAACAACATCGAGCTGGGACCCGACCACGTACCGCGGCAGGAGTCTGCCCGGATACCTGACAGCGTCGGGAAACACCACCAACCCACCCAGCACCACCACGCCCGGGCAACAGCCCCGCCCCCGGCGCTGCCCGGACACCCCGGCTACACCAACCCCTGGCACACCCCCTGACCCGGGCGGAGCAGGCCACGCCGACGTCTGCTCCCATCACACCGAAGGCAGGCGCCATCCGTGACAGCGGACGGTTGTATCCAGCATCTGCACGGCTGCATACCCACGGGCCTACAATCGGGCGCTGACCACCCCTACGGCAGGAGAGGCCACCACATGTCCACTTCACGCTTCCAGATCGGGGAGACCGACTTCCTCCTCAACGGCGCGCCCCACCGCATCATCTCGGGAGCGATCCATTACCCGCGAGTCCACCCGGACCTGTGGCGCGACCGGATCCGCAAGGCCCGCCTGATGGGCCTGAACACCATCGAGACCTACGTGGCGTGGAACGCCCACGAACCGGTGCGCGGCCAGTGGGACGCCTCCGGCGGCAACGACCTCGGCAGGTTCCTGGACATCATCGCCGACGAGGGGATGCATGCCATCGTGCGGCCCGGACCCTACGTGTGCGCCGAGTGGCACAACGGCGGCCTGCCCGCCTGGCTGACGGCCGATGCGTCGATGCGGCTGCGGTCGTCGGACCCGAAGTACCTGGCGGCGGTGACCGACTACCTGGAGCGGGTCAACGCCATCGTCGCGCCCCGTCAGATCGACGTCGGCGGCGCCGTCGTCCTAGTGCAGATCGAGAACGAGTACGGCGCTTACGGATCCGACAAGGCCTATCTCGCCGAGCTGATCCGCCTGACCCGCGCGGCGGGCATCACCGTGCCCCTGACGCAGGTGGACCAGCCGATCCCCCACATGCTGGAGGCAGGAGCGCATGAGGGGCTGCACAAGACCGGGTCGTTCGGGTCCCGCATCGCCGAGAGGCTGGCCACGCTCCGCGAGCACCAGCCGACCGGGCCCTTGATGTGCATGGAGTTCTGGTGCGGCTGGTTCGACCACTGGGGCGAGAAGCATCACACCACCGGCTCCGACGACTCCGCCCGCGACCTGGACGAGCTGCTGGCTGCCGGCGCGTCGGTGAACATCTACATGGTGCACGGCGGCACGAACTTCGGCCTGACGGCAGGCGCCGCCGAGCAGGGCCGCTACCTGCCGATGGTGACGAGCTACGACTACGACGCCCCCATCAGCGAGTCCGGGGACCTGACTCCCAAGTTCCACGCCTTCCGGGAGGTGATCGCCAGGCACGCCCCGGTTCCGGACGAGCCCCTGCCGACCCCGGTCGACGCACCGCAGCTGGTCGTGCCGTTCGAGGCGGTCGCGAACCCGCTGGAGCTGGTGGCCCGCGATCGCGGCACCTTCCCCGCTCCCCCGACGATCGATGAGCTGGGGCCGGACGTGGCCCTGGCCGAGTACTCCGCCACGGCCCCCTCCGACGCGGCGGGCGTGCTCGAGGCCGAGGTTCGGGACTACGCCTGGGTCATCCGCGACGACGTGCGCGTCGGCATCCTGCAGCGCGGCATCGGCGACAACTCGGTGACCCTTCCGGCCGGGGAGCGGCTGACGCTCCTGACCGAGGAGCTGGGACGGGTGAACTACAACACGAAGATCGGCGAGGCCAAGGGCATCATCGGCTCCCCGCTCCTCGACGGGGCAGCCGTGGGCGGCCCGTGGTGGGTCCGGACGTTCGACGTCGCAGCACTCGGCGCGGCCGTCCTCAGCGCGGAATCCTCCGTCGCGGTCATCCGCAGCGGCCGGGCCCTCGGGCCGGTCGGGCTCCGGGGCGGCTTCGAGCTCCCCGAGCCCGCGGACCTGTTCCTCGACACCCGCGGCTGGGGCAAGGGATACGCCTTCGTCAACGGCTTCTTCCTGGGCCGATACTGGCGACGCGGCCCGCAGCGGACGCTGTACGTGCCGGGTCCGGTGACGCGGGCGGGCGCCAACACCGTCGTGATCGTGGAGCTGGAGCAGGTCACCGACGCGACGGCCCGCTTCGTCGCCCGGCCGGATCTCGGCCACGAGGTGGAGTGAGGCCGTCCCACCTGTTCCCGGGTCCGACGTCGGAAGAACAGAAGGGGTCGGGAGCGATGATCGCTCCCGACCCCTGACCGGTTGTGGGTCCTACCGGACCGAGGGGTCCGACACTTCTGCGAGCTGGGCGGCCTCGTCGGCCAGGAGCAGCTCCGCCGAGGGGCGCAGTTCCTCCACCGCGGCCTGCGGATCGGCCTGCCTGAGGCGCCTGATGTAGCGCTCGTACCAGATGATGGCCAGCCCGAGGAACACGACGACGCCGCCGACGTTGTAGGTCAACGTGAGCCAGATCGGCTGACCGAGCGGGGTGGTGCCTGCGATGAACACGAAAGCGAAGACGACCAGCAGGAACGTGGCGATCCCCAGCCCGAACGCCCTGCCGCCCATGCGGAACTCACGCTCGACGTGGTCGAACCTGCGGCGCAGCACGAAGTAGGCGAGCAGGATCAGCAGCGGTGGCAGAAGGGCGGTCGCCGCCGTCATGTTGATCACGATGCCGAGCAGGTCGTTGATGTTGCCCGAACCGAGCGCAGGGATGATCAGGATCGGCACGACGATCGCGAACTGGAGCCACGCGGCGCGCCACGGGATGCCGTCCTCGTTGAGTTCGACCAGCTTGCCGCCGAAGATGCCCTTGGGGATCTCGGAGAAGAAGATCTTGACCGGGGTCGACGTCCACATCAGCAGGGACCCGAGCGTCGCGGCCAGCAGGATGACGCCGACCACGCGGGTGACGACGCCTGCGGACAGGCCGAAGTGCTCACCGACGGCGCCCATGACGACGAACAGGCCGTTGGAGTAGTCGAGGGTGCCGACGGGGACGAAGACGTTCATGAGCAGGGACGCGCCGGCGTACAGCAGGCCGATCACGATGCCGGCGATCACGATGGTGCGGACGAATGCCTTGACGCCGCCGCGGAGGTCGTTCAGGAACACTGCGGAGGACTCGGCGCCGCCGACGCCCTGGATGATCCAGGCCAGGGTGCCGAGGAAACCCCAGCCGAGGGCGAACGTCGAGAAGTCGGGCGCCATGCCGCCGATCGTGATCGGGGTGGCCGGCTCGACACCGCCTGCCAGGCCTGCGACCGACAGCAGGATGAACGCGGCCGTCAGCACCAGGACGAGCGTGGCACCGATCGAGGTGACGGACCCGATCCACTTCGCGCCCTTGGTCGAGACCCAGGTGGCGATGGCGAAGATGATGATGGACAGGACCGTGATCCAGACCTGCGTCAGCTGCTTCTCCTCCCCGTAGAAGAGGTAGGAGGCGAACACCAGGATCAGCGGCAGCAGCGAGGCGAAGTAGAACAGGTTCACGAACCAGTAGCAAAACGCGGTCAGGAACGCCCAGCGGCCGCCCATCGACGTCTTGACCCACTGGTAGACGCCCGACTCGGAGTGCTTGTTCAGCGCGACGAACTCCGCGATGACCAGCGTGAACGGGATGAAGTACAAGATGGTGGCGAAGAAGAAGGCCGGCGCGGACGCCAGGCCGATCGCCACGTTGTTGTTGATGACGTTGCGGATGTTGAACACCGCCGCCACCGTCATGGTGAGGAGCGCGAACATGCCGATCTTCGCGCGGTTCGTCGTGGTGGTCATGACAGTTGGTCCCTACTTGTTGTGGAAGGAGGCGCCCTCGACCGAGACGTGCAGCAGCACTGCATCGGTGCCCGGGTGGGGTTCGGGGAGGATGCGGAAGGCCTCGTCGATGTCGACGACCAGCACCCCACCCTCGGGGACGGTGACCGCCTCGGCGTCGCCGTCGAACGGCTGCCGATCGGTCAGGTCGGAATACGAAGCGGCCTCGACGAGGTCACGCTTCTTCGCGACGGCCACCAACAGGTCGCCGTCCAGGGGGGCGACGACGCCGTGGTAGCGGCGTCGCCCGATCAGCTCGTTCGTGGCCAGCGCGGGGGCCAGGTCCCTGCGGTAGGTGAGCGAGTCGACGATCGAGTAGGCGACCCCCGGCAGCAGCCCGGGCGCCTGGTCGATCGCCTGCAGGGTGCGGCGCCACTTCTTGTGCTGGGCCATCACTTCACGCATGGTGTCGCGGTTGGTGAACAGGCGCATGTCAGTGCTCCCTCGTGGGTCGGATCGTGAACTGGAAGTCGAAGGCCTCGAACCTCGTGCGGTAGGTGTCGAGCACCTCGGAGCCCCACGAGTTGGAGCCGAGGCCGATCACCTGGTCATTGAGGTTGAGAGTGACGGTGTCGCGGCGCACCAGGTCGGTGCGGTGCTGGGCGTCGTCGATGTCCTGGGAGCTGTAGTTCCACGCCGAGAAGTGGAACGGCTCCTGGCCCACGGGCCGCGAGACGTGGAGGCCCTCCCCCATCTCGTTTGTGATCGTCAGCCAGCGCACGTCGCCGCGATTGCCGTAGTCCTGCGGGTAGACATACGGCGTCTCCATGCCGTCGACCGTGTCGCGCCAGAAGCCGACGGTGTTGGCGGCGCGGGAGTCGGGGTAGTTCTCGCCGGGTCCGCGGCCGAACCAGGCCACGTTGCGAAGCTCGCCGGGCACCTCGAGGCTGACGCCGATGCGCGGGATGATGTCGCTGTAGCCGCCGTACGGCTCGCCCGTGACGTGCACGGTGGCCACGCCCTGCGGCGTGATGCGCCACGCGATCCGGCACTGCATGCCGAAGTCCAGCACCGGCGGGGCCACACGGACCTCGTGCTCGACGATGACCGCGTCGTCTTCCGCACGCCAGTTGACGTTGCGCCAGGAGCTCTGCATGATCTCGATGAACTGGGAGGTCCAGTGCTCGTCGGACTCCTGCTGGTGGTTGTCGATCAGCGGCTTCCAGAACCCGACAGCGAGCGGCGCCGAGACGAGGTCACGGCCGCCTGCCTGCCACGACAGGAGCTTGCCCTCGACCTTGTCGAAGACCAGTTCGCCGTCGCCGGTGGTGACGGTGAGCGTGAACTCGTCCTCGGCGGTCGACAGGTGGCCGTCGGAGAGTGCCGGTTCGGGCAGCGCGTCGACGACGGCCAGCTGGTAGCGGCCGAGCTCACGGCCGGCGTCGGCCCAGTCCTCGGAACGGGTGGAGATCACCCGTGCGATCACCGCGGCGGGAACGTCTGCGGCGAGGTCCAGCGGAAGCGAAGTGGTCCAGGTCTCCCCCGGCGCGACGCGGCCCGGGGTGATCGTGACCGGCATGACTGCGCTGCCGTCGACCGAGGTCTCGATGAGGATCTCGATGAGGATCTCGATGTCGTCGAGGCCGGTGAACCAGCGCCGGTTCCTCACAGCCAGCACACCGTCGGCCCAGGAGACGTGCACGGGGCAGATGACCTGCTTGTACTCGGTGAGGCCGGGGCTCGGCTCCTGCCACGGGAAGATGAGGCCGTCGATGCAGAAGTTCTTGTTGTTCGGGTAATCGCCGTAGTCACCGCCGTATGCGTAGAACTCGTGGCCGTCCTCGGTGCGCTTCAGCAGGCCGTGGTCGCACCACTCCCAGATGAAGTGCCCCTGGATGGAGTCCCACCGGTTGAAAACCTCCTGGTAGTCGGTGAGGCCGCCGGGGCCGTTGCCCATGGCGTGCCCGTACTCACAGTTGATGCGCGGCTTGGGGTGCGGGTGCTCGCCGAAGTCGTTCATCTGCTGCACGCGGGAGTACATGGTGGAGATGATGTCCACGACCTCGCCGTTGCGATCCTCCTCGTAGTGCACGGGGCGGGTCGGGTCGAGTTCCTTTGTGCGGTGGTACATCGCCTTGATGTTGCAGCCGAACTCCGACTCGTTGCCGAGGCTCCAGATCAGCACCGACGCGTGGTTGCGCTGCGCCAGCACGTGCCGCTCGGCCCGGTCCACGAACGGGATCTCCCATGCCGGGTCGTCCGTGATCCGGGCGAGGTCGCCGACGTTGGCGAAGCCGTGCGTCTCCAGATCTGTCTCGGCGATCAGCATGAGGCCGATCTCGTCGGTCATCTCGTAGAAGCGCGGGTCGTTCGGGTAGTGCGCGGTCCGGACGGCGTTGATGTTGTGCCGCTTCATGAGCTCGAGGTCGCGGCGGGCGCGGTCCATGGAGATGGCGCGGCCCTTCTCGGGGTCGTGGTCGTGCCGGTTGACGCCGTGCATCTTGAAGTAGGCGCCGTTCAGGTACATCAGGCCGCCCTCGATCGTGATCTCGCGCAGGCCCAGGCGATGCGGCACGTACTCGCTGACGCCGTCGTCGCCGTGGACGGCCAGGAGCATGTCGTAGAGGTGAGGCGTCTCGGGGTTCCAGAATCGGGCGTCCTCGACGGTGACCGTGACGGTCTCGCCCGGCTGGAGCGTGGCGCGCGCCACGACGGCCCCGCCGTCGGCGATCGTCCAGTCGATGCTGCGGGCCCCCTCGGCCTCGACGGTCAACGTGACCTCGGCGGCGTCGCCCGCCTTGTGGGTGCGGACGAAGAAGTCGGTGACCCGGGCCTTGGGCCGCGTGATCAGGTACAGGTCGCGGAAGATGCCGGACGCCCACCACATGTCCTGGTCTTCCATGTAGGTGGCGTCGCAATACTGCAGCACCTTGATGGCGAACAGGTTGTCGCCGTCTACGATGTGCTCGGTGATGTCGAACTCGGCGGTCAGCCGGGATCCCTTCGTCATGCCGACGAAGGCGCCGTTCAGGTGGATCTCGGCATAGGCCTCGACGCCGTCGAGCTTGATGATGACCTGCTCGCCTGCGGCCGGCCGCGACAGGGGCACGACGCGCTGGTAGGCGCCGGTCGGGGTGTTCGCCGGCACCCGGGGCTGTTCGATCGGGAAGGGGTAGCCCTCGTCGGTGTACTGGAGGTGTCCGTAGCCGTCGATCTGCCACATGTGAGGCACCGTAACCTCGTCCCAGCCGGGCTGGTACTCGGAGAGGAACGATGCCGGGACGCGTCCCGGATGGTCGAACCACCGGAACTGCCAAGCGCCGCTCAGGTTCACGAATCCGTTCGACGCCTCCCGATCCCGCGTGGCGGCGAGTTCCGGCGTGGTGTAGCCGAAGAAGTAGGCACGCGCAGGCAGCCGATTCCTGCCCGTAAGGGTCTGGTTCTCCCAGTCGAGAATGCCCGTCACTGGACTGACCTCCTTGGGTCCTTGAGTTGGGGTGCAGCACTACTGTAACCGGTTTCATAGATTGCTGCAACCGTGATGGGGGAACCATGCGATCATGGGTGCCAACACGAGGGGAGGCAGTGTGGGACGAGGCCCGCGCAAGGGGAAGGCGAGCGTGACCATCGGTGACGTGGCCCGAGTGGCCGGCGTCTCCCGGGCCACCGCCTCCCGCGCCATCAACGACTCCCCCGTCGTGACACCCGAGACGAAACTGAAGGTCCAGGCCGCCATCAAGGAGACGGGCTTCGTGATGAACGCCCAGGGGCGTGCCCTTGCCATCGGGCGCGCCGAGGCCATCGCCATCCTGGTCACCGAACCCCTGGACGAGTTGTTCGAGGACCCGACCTACCGTTCGATCCTGCGCGGCATCACCGAGGGCCTGCTGGAGACCCCGACCCTGCCCATACTGCTGCAGGCCTGGAGCCCCGCCGAACACCGCCGGGCGCTTCGCCACTTCGAGCGTCGCTCCGTGGACGCCGTCATCAGCATCTCCCCCTACATCGGCGGCGACATGCTGGAGGCGCTCCGCACCGGAGGGCTGCCCGTGGTGCTCTGCGGGCAGTTGGAGGGGCAGCCCTACGAGGCCGTGTTCTCCAGCGTCTACGCCGACGACGTCGTCGGCGCCGGGCTGGCCGCCTCGCGCATGCTGCAACGGGGGCGGCGGCGGGTGGCCATCATCAACGGGCCTGCGACGAACCCGGCAGCCTCCGACCGCTTCATCGGTTACGCCGATGCCCTCGGCGACGTGTTCGATCCTCGGCTGGCGGTGTCGACGGGCTGGGACTCGGCCTCGGGTTTTGAGGCCATGGGTCGACTGCTCGAACTGGAGCCGCAGATCGACGGCGTGCTGGCAGGCTCGGACCGGATCGCGAGCGGCGTCCTGGCCGCGCTTGCGGCCGCCGGGAGGTCCGTCCCCGGGGATGTCTCCGTCATCGGCTTCGACGACCACAAGCTGGCGGCAACCGCCACCCCACCCCTGACCACGATCCGGCAACCCCTAATCCAGGAGGGCCGCGTCGCGGCCGAACTGGCGCTGGAGCTCATCGAGGGCGGTGCCCCGAGGACCGTGGTGCTCGACATGGAGTTGATCGAGCGCGACAGCGTCCAGTAGCGCGGGTCGGAATCATGCCACAGGTGCGACGCGGCGGATCGGGCGACCTGACGCCCCTGCATCTGGACATGGACGAGCCCGGCGCGTGTCCGGAACCATGGGGGGAACTCGGTTCCGGACACACACCGGGGGCTCATCGGACGGAATCGCTTCCGCCCTCACAACCAGCGTAGCTCGCACGCTGGAAGGCCGGTCAGGTCATCGACGGTGACCTCCGTGGACCCGCACGATGCCGGCGTCCACTGCCTTCTGGACGGCGTCCGCTTCGGTCTGCGTCAGCTTCCCGTCGGTGACGGCCCGGTCCAGCACCGCCTTGTCGTCGGCGGCACGTTCGGCCTGGCGCTCGGTGCGAAGCTCCTGGAGCGCCGAGGAGACCTTCGCCTCATCGATGCCGAGTTCGGAGGCGAGTGCCTTCGCGAAAGCAGCCTCCCGCTCGGTCCGGGCTGCCTCACGCTCGGCCTGTGTCTTGTCGGATGACTTCGTCTGGGCCTCCGCCGGACGCGTGGCCTTGCGGGCCGTCTGGATGGCATCCTTCAGCTTGGTCTCGTCGACGCCCAGCTTGGTCGCGAGGGAGGTCAGATCCTTCTCGAAGGCCCCGGAGCGACCACCGCGACCCGTCGAGTCGGCGTCGTGGTCCCCGCCCTGGCCGGCCGAGGAGGTGACAGACGGCGTGGGGGTGGGCGTGGTGGTGTCTGCGCTGGCGAACTGCACCGCGCCGATTCCGAGCCCCGCGGTCAGGACTGCGGCGGAGATGCCGATGATGGCCTTGTTCTTCAACTGACAGGCCCTTTCTATGGGGGGATTTCGTCCAGGAGGATTCCCGACGTGCAATCCAAGGTCCACGACCAACCTGTCAGGAACCTGTGATGAACCTGCGGCTCTGCTGGGAATCGGGACGACGACGCCCGCCGATTCAGCGTCGCGCCCCCAGGACTGCATCCCACAACGCGTCGGCGACCTCCCGCTTGGACCCTGATGCACGAACGACGACCTCGTCCGAGGAGTCGATGACCAGCAACGTGTTGCCGGCGGCCTCGAAGCCCTGCTCCCAGCCGACGGCGTTGGCCGCCAGCAGGTCGGCGCCCTTGCGTCGACGTTTGGCCCTGCCCTTCGCGAGCAACTCCGCCTCGTCCGCGACCGTCTCCGCGGCGAACCCGACGATGGTCTGGCCGGGACGGCGGTCGGCGGCCAGGCCGGCGAGGATGTCGGGGTTCTGCACCAACTCCAACGTCCAGCCCGCATCGCCGCTCTTGGCCACCTTCTCGTGGGAGAGCTCGGCTGGCCTGAAGTCGGCAACGGCGGCAACCATGACGACGACGTCCGCCGCCCGCGAGGCCGACACCACCGCGGATTGCAGCTCCGAGGTGCTTCCGGCCCGCACAAGTTCTATGGCGGGGTCGCGGAAGACCTCGTCGAGGACGCCGTCGCCGCAGTGGGACGCCACCAACGTCACCCGCGCCCCCCGCCTGGCCGCGGCCACGGCGACCGCCACGCCCTGACGGCCGCTCGACCGGTTCCCGAGGTAACGGACGGGGTCGAGCGGCTCCCGGGTGCCTCCGGTCGACACGACCACGCTCAGCCCAGCGAGGTCCTGCACACCCGAGACGACAGCGAGTGCCTCCTTGAGGATCCGTTCTGGCTCGGCCATCCGGCCCGGGCCGGAATCACCGCCGGTGAGCGGCCCGTCATCGGGGCCCACCATGACCACCCCGCGCGACAGGAGCACGGCCACGTTGTCCTGTGTCGCCGGGTGCCGCCACATCTCCGTGTGCATGGCCGGGGCGACGACGACCGGCGCACCGGTGGCCAGCAACGTGGTGCCGAGCAGGTCGTCTGCGATGCCGGCCGCCATGCGGGCGAGCCGGTCTGCGGTGGCCGGGGCCACGATCACCAGGTCCGCGGACTGGCCGAGCGCCACGTGCCGGACGCGGGCGACGTCGTCGTGCACCGACGTGGTGACCGGGTTCCGGCAGAGCGCCTCCCAGGTGGTGGTCCCGACGAAGCGCAGGGCGTCCTTCGTGGGCACGACGTGCACGTCGTGCCCGGCCTTGACCAGCAGGCGCACCAGGTGCGCGACCTTGTAGGCGGCAATGCCACCGGTGACCCCGACTACGATGAACACGTCCGAATCGTCTCACAACAGGGAGGTGCGGAACCGATGTGCACTGTGGTGATACGTGTTCCCCGGGATCCCGGCGAGCCGACGAGGCTGATCGCGGTCCGGGACGAAGACCCGAACCGGCCGTGGAATCCGCTCGGAGGCTGGTGGCCGGAGACCCACCCCGGCGTCGTCGGCGTCCAGGACGTGCGGGCGGGCGGGGCGTGGCTGGCGGCGTCGCCGTCGCGGGGCAGGCTCGCGGTGCTGCTGAACGTCGGGCCCCCCGTGCCCCAGCCGGGGCTCACTTCCCGCGGCCTGGTGGTCCTCGACGCCGCAGACGGAGTCCCGGCTCCCCCGGACCGAAGGACCGCCCCCTACGTGCTGCTCACCGTCGCCGGCCGGCTGGCGGAACTGGAGATCTCCGACGAGCACGGGGTCCGGCACGAGCCCGTGCCGCCCGGTGTGCACATGCTGGCCAACTCGACCGCGGTCGACGATCCGGGCACGGCCCGCGTGGCTCGTTGGCTGTCGGAGTTCCGGGCGGCGACGCCCCGGACGGATGCCGCCGGCTGGTTCGCCCCCTGGCTGGAGGTGCTGCGCCGCTCACTGGAGGTGCCCGCCACGAGTGACGAGGCGATCGTCCGCGACAACCGTCCCCACGGCATACCGACGCTGTCGCTGCTGATGTGCATGGCCGGCGTCGGGCAGGATTCGACCGACCTCGACTACCTGGCCTTCGACCGTCCTGGGCACTGGGACGGCCGATTTCCCTTTTCCCGGGAGACTGGGTAGAGTTTCTCTCCGGTCAAGCACCACTAGCTCAACTGGCAGAGCAGCTGACTCTTAATCAGCGGGTTCAGGGTTCGAGTCCCTGGTGGTGTACCAGATGCAGGAGGGCCCCGGCGGATCGCCGGGGCCCTTCTGCGTTGCCGGGTTGCCGGCTTGTTGTCTGCAGGGGTGCTCGGCGCCGCGCAGCCGACTGCGTCAGAGGTAGAGTCCGGTGCCGCCCGAATCGTCGCCCTCGGACGCCACGGCATGGATGTCCCGCTCGCGCAGGAGCACGAAGGTGTGGTTGTGGAGTTCCACCTCGGAGCGTTCCTCCGGGTCGAACAACACCCTGTCCCCGATCGCGACGGCTCGCACGTTCGGCCCGGTGGCGACGACCTTCGCCCAGGCCAGGCGTCTGCCCATCTGCACGGTCGCGGGGATCAGGATGCCGCCGCCGCTGCGACGCTCGCCGTGTTCGCCGTCGAGGTCGACCAGGACGCGGTCGTGGAGCATCCGGATCGAGAGCTGACCCTCCGTCACGCTCGCGCCTCCAGCGCCCTGAGAACCCTGGCCTCCACGCTGCGGTGATCGGCTATCGACTTCAGCGTCACGACGAACACCACGATCCCAAGCACTGCACCGCCGACGGCGAGGACACGGTCCATGCGCCAGCCGTTCTCGTCCCAGAACTGGGCCTTCACCGCGTTGATGTCCTCGACCACGAATCCCTTGGCCTCCTCGAACCCGCGCTTGGCGATGTTCTTCGGCTGCATCTCCTCCACGAAGTCCCCGAGCGCGGTGGCCATCCTCTCGCGGCTGCGCGCGATGTCCGCCTGAATGTCTGCCACGGAACGCGGCTGGTTGCTGGCCATGGGAGCTCCTTCGATGCGATCGGCAACAGCCTAGCCGCACGGCGCATCGCGACGCGCGGGGGCCGCGGAGTCGGAGTCGTCCACATTCCGGGCACCCTGTTCGTCCCGATTGACGCCCAGTCCGGCGGCGTGGTTAGTTAGGCACACCTAACCTGAATTGAGCAAAGAACATGTTGGCTAATTTCCTGATCGGGCTGCGCGAGGGCCTCGAGGCCGCGTTGATCGTCAGCATCCTCGTCGCCTACCTGGTGAAGACCGACCGCCGGTCAGACCTCCGCCACATCTGGACCGGGGTCGGAATCGCGGTCGGTGTGTCCCTTGCCTTCGGCGCCGTCCTGACCTACGGCCCAAGGGGCCTGACGTTCGAGGCACAGGAACTCATCGGCGGGACCCTGTCCATCGTCGCCGTCGGGTTCGTCACATGGATGATCCTGTGGATGGCAACCGCTGCCAGGAGCCTGAGCTCCACCCTCCGCGTCAGCCTCGACGAGGCGGCCAGGCCATGGCCGCTCATCACGGTGGCGCTGCTGGCCGTCGGACGGGAGGGACTGGAGACGGCCCTGTTCATCTGGGCAGCCACCAATGCGGCCACCCGGGGCACTGACGCCGCCGCCGCTCCCCTGATCGGCGCGCTCCTCGGCATCCTGGTGGCGGTCGCCCTGAGCTACCTGATGTACCGCGGTGCGCTGCGGATCAACCTGTCCAAGTTCTTCACCTGGACGGGTGCGTTCCTCATCCTCGTGGCCGCGGGTGTGCTCGCCTACGGCATCCACGACCTCCAGGAGGCGGGTGTCCTGCCGGGCCTCCACAACGTGGCCTTCGACGTCAGCCACATCGTCACGGCCGACAGTGTGCTCGGCACCGTCCTGAAAGGCATCTTCAACTTCTCCCCCGTGACGACCGTCCTCGAGGCAGTCGTCTGGGCCACCTACGTGGCCGTCGTCGGAACGCTGTTCTGGCGCCGCAACCGTGCCGCGCACCGACCGGTGACCCTCACAACCCCGACCCCGCAAGGAGCCACGTCTTGATCCGCCCCATGGCCGCATCGGCCGCAGTGCTTCTGCTGCTCACGGCCTGCACCGACAACGGCGCCGGCAGCACAGACGCCCGCCACCTCGCCGTGTCAGCCACCGACGACTCCTGTGTCGTGTCGTCGGCCCAGGCGCCGTCCGGGACGCTCACCTTCAAGGTGACAAACGACGGCTCCAAGATCACCGAGTTCTACCTGTTGGCCTCCGACGGGCTCCGGATCGTCGCCGAGGTCGAGAACATCGGGCCGGGCCTCACCCGGGACCTGGTGCTGTCCGCGCCGGCCGGCGACTACTTCACTTCCTGCAAGCCGGGCATGGTCGGCGACGGCATCCGGGCGGGGTTCACCGTGACCGAATCGGGCGAGGCCGTCGGTCACACCGGCGACGACGCCACCCTCGTCGCCGAGGCGGACAGGCAGTACGCCTCCTACGTCCGGGACCAGGTGGACGCACTGCTGGCCATGACCACGGAGTTCGCCGCACTGGTCAAGGCTCGCGACGACGACGCCGCCCGGGCACTGTACCCCGAAGCGCGCATGCATTGGGAGAGGATCGAGACCGTAGCCGAGAGCTTCGGCGACCTCGACCCGCACATGGACGCCCGCGAGGCCGACCTGGAGGCCGGCGACGAGTTCACCGGCTGGCACCGCCTGGAGAAGGACCTGTGGTCGGCCCGGGCCGAGGGATACGTGCCGATGACCGACGCCGAGCGCACCGACATCGCCGAGAGGCTCGTCGCCGACACCCAGACCCTGTGGGACGGCACCCGAGACATGACCTTTGACGCCGCGGGCATCGGCAACGGTGCCAAGGGGCTCTTGGACGAGGTGGCAACCGGCAAGGTCACCGGCGAGGAGGAGTACTGGTCGCGCACCGACCTGTGGGACTTCCAGGGCAACGTCGACGGCGCCCGCGTCGCCTGGGAGGGCCTCCGCCCGTTGCTGCAGCGCAAGGACCGCTCGCTGGACACCCAGATCGAAGGGGCCTTCGCCGACCTGCAGCAGTTGCTGGACGCCCAGCGGGAGGAGGAGGGTTTCGTGACCTACGACAGGCTCACCGCCGAGCAGATCAAGGGCCTCTCGGACGCGGTGAACGCGCTGGGTGAGCCGTTGTCCCGGATGACGGGGGCGATCCTGTCATGACGGGCCGCGTCAGCAGGCGCGGACTCTTCGGTGCCGCCGGGGCGGGCGGCCTGGCAGCCAGCGCCCTGGCATGGGCCGCGGCGGCGAGCACCGGATCCGGGACATCGGAGGAGTCGGCCGCCGGTCCGGCCTACCCATTCCACGGCGACCACCAGGCCGGCATCACCACGCCGTCGCAGGACCGCATGCACTTCGCCGCCTTCGACGTGGCCGACGGCGTGGACCGCGACGCGCTCATCCGGCTGCTGCGGGACTGGACTGCGGCCGCGGCCAACATGAGCCGTGGCGAGGCGGCCGGGGGTGCCGACCCGTTCACGGGCAACTACGACTCCCCGCCCGAGGACACCGGAGAGGCCGACGGGCTGCCGCCGGCGGGCCTGACGATCACGTTCGGGTTCGGACCGAGCCTGTTCTCGGGTGCGGACGGCATCGACCGGTTCGGGATCGCCGACCGTCGCCCCGCGGCACTTGAGCGGCTGCCGCACTTCGTCGCCGACAAGCTGGACCCTGCGGGCTCCGACGGCGACCTGTGCGTCCAGGCCTGCGCGAACGACCCTCAGGTGGCTGTTCATGCGATCCGGAACCTCACCCGGATCGCATTCGGCAGGGTGAGGCTCAGGTGGTCGCAGCTGGGGTTCGGGCGCACGTCGTCGACCAGCATCGACCAGGCCACTCCCCGGAACCTGTTCGGGTTCAAGGACGGCACCATGGGGCTGCGCGGCGAGCAGACCGACCTGATCGACGAGCACGTGTGGGTCCGGCCGGGAGCAGACGCAGGTGCCGAATGGCTGGCCGGCGGCTCCTACCTCGTGGCGCGCAAGATCCGCATGCACATCGAGACGTGGGACCGCAGCTCAATGCGGGAGCAGGAGAACATCGTCGGCCGCACCAAGCGTGAGGGGGCGCCACTGTCCGGCGGCGACGAGTTCGACCAGCCGGACTTCGCGCTGGCCGGTCGTGGCGGGGCACCGATGGTGGATCCGCGTTCACACGTGGCGCTGGCGCACCCGGACCACAACGACGGCGTCCACATGCTGCGTCGCGGCTACAACTACGTGGACGGGAACGACCAACTTGGCCGACTGTCCGCGGGGCTGTTCTTCGTGGCTTTCGTGACCGATCCGAGGACGCACTACATCCCGATGCAGTCGAGGATGAGCCGGAACGATCTCATGATGGAGTACCTGCAGCACATCGGCTCCGGCCTCTGGGCGGTGCCCGGAGGCATCCCGGAGGGCGCCTACGTGGGCCAGCAACTGTTCGAGGCCTGAGCAGTGATGCGCCTAGGATGGCTGCCATGACTGCGCGACTGACCCAGGGTTCCAAGGCCCCGGCCGTGTCCCTCCCGGACTCCGACGGCAACACCGTGAACCTGTCCGACTTCGCGGGATCATCCGTGGTGCTCTACTTCTACCCCGCCGCGATGACCCCGGGCTGCACCACACAGGCGGTCGACTTCTCAGCCGCCGTCGGCGACCTCGCCGATGCCGGCTACAACGTCATCGGCGTCTCGCCGGATTCCGTGAAGCGCCTGGAGCAGTTCAAGGAGAAGTCCGACGTCGGGTTCCCCCTGCTTTCCGACCCGGACCGGGTCGCGCTCGATGCCTACGGCGCGTACGGCACCAAGAAGCTGTACGGCAAGGAGATCGAGGGCGTGCTGCGGTCGACGTTCGTGATCGACGTCGACGACGCCGGCGAGGGCACCGTCCGGGTCGCGCAGTACAACGTGAAGGCCACCGGCCACGTGGCCAAGCTGCGGCGCGAGCTGGGGGTCTGATCCCCTGCCCGTCGACCGGTTCCTGACCATCGACGCCGACCCGGCGGACGGCGTCGATGTCGAGCTGGAGATCAAGCGGTCGCGCTTCCTGACCAGGCTGCGGCGCGTGACGTCCGAGGCCGACGCCCGCGCCGTCGTGGAGGAACGGCGGAGAGCCCACTTCGACGCGAGGCACCACTGCAGCGCGTTCGTCCTCGGCCCGGATGCCCGCACCGCGCGGTCCTCCGACGACGGCGAACCCGCCGGCACGGCCGGGGTCCCGATGCTGGGCGTGCTGAACTCCAACCACCTCACCGACGTCGTCGCCGTCGTGACGAGGTACTTCGGTGGGATCAAGCTGGGGGCCGGCGGGTTGGTGCGGGCCTACTCCGACGCCGTTGCGCAGGCGGTGGCCGCCGCGGGCACAAGGCAGGTCGTGCTGTGCAGCCTCATCGCCGTCCAGGTGCCGCTCGCCGACGCCGGGGCGACCGAGTCCCAGATCCGGGGGCTGGTGCTGCCGGGCGGGGTGCCTGTCGTCGTCGACGGCGTGGACTGGGGCATGTCGGCGACCATCCGGGTCGCGGTGCCGCAGTCGCTGGAGCCCGACTTCGATCAGGCGCTCACGTCACTCAGCGCGGGCGCCCTGCGGGGGCGAACCGTGGGCGAACGCTGGACGGATCAAGGCGTCTGACCGGCGGCGGCTAGCGCGTTTTGCCGCCCGCCGGTTGCCTGCGGCGGAGCAGGGTCAGGAGGACGACGATGACGCCGATGACCGAGGCGCCGAGGCCCAGCGCGCCGTAGTGGAACTGCTGCATCACGACCCCGGCCAGGGCGCCGCCACCGGCGGCCATGGTCCCCATCGTCACCTCGGTGACGCCCTGCACCGCCGGACGCTCCTCAGGGCTCACGGCCGCCGTCAGCATCGTGGAGCCGGCAACGAACGTGCAGGACCAGCCGACGCCGAGTAGGAACAGTGCCAGGAGCAGCTGCAGCGACCAGCCCTCGCTCGAGGCGCCTGCGGCCAGCACCGCCGCCGTCAGGATGACGCCGCCGGAGCGCGCCACCACCCTGCCGCCCCAGCGGTCGACGGCCATGCCCACCAGCGGCGAGAACGCATACATGCCCGCGATGTGCATGGAGATCACGAAACCGATCACCCCGAGCCCGGCATCGCCGTGCTTCATCTGGATGGGTGTCATCACCATCACACCGACCATTACCACGTGGCCGAGAGCTGCGGTCAGCATGCCGAGGCGTGCGTCCAAGTTGGCCCGCAGCACGCGGATGCCGCGCGTGAGGGAGCCGTCGTGGTCGGCGTCGGGCGTGTGGGGGTCGGCGGATGCGAGCGCTCGCGACACCAGCAGCGGGTCCGGCCGCAGCAGCCGGTTGATGACGAGCAGCGCCAGCACGAAGCCTGCGACGGAGAACAGGAATGAGCCGGCAAGATCCGGGATGCCGATGGCCTTGGCCAGGGCCTGGCCCGGGCCGATCAGGTTGGGTCCGAGCACGGACCCGATCGTCGTCGCCCAAACCACGATGGACAGGTCGCGGCCACGGTGGGCCTCGGTGGCCAGGTCTGCGGCCGCGTAGCGGGCCTGGCCGTTGCCCGCCGTGCCGCCACCGAAGAGCAGCATGCCGACGAGCATGAGCCAGAAGCTGCCCAGCACCGCGGCAGCGATCACGACGAGCGCTCCGACGATGGCCAGGGCGTAGCCGAACTCCAGCCCGAGCCTGCGGCCGCGGGCGGCCATGATGCGAGCGGTCGGGATGGCGATCAGCGCACCGCCCAGAACCTGGGCGGTCGTGCCGAGTCCTGCCAGCGCCTCGGACCCGGACAACTGCTCCGCGAGCAGAGCGCCCACCGCGATGCCGCTGGCCATGCCCACGCCGCTCAACACCTGGGACGACACCAGCGTCCCCACCACCTTGCGCTGCACCGCCGCGCGGTCGATGGTTGCAGCGTCGTAGGCCTCTGAACTCACCCGGCCGATGGTATGCCGCAGGCCCCCGGCACGATGAAACGATCTCGGCCGTTGACTCCCAGACAGCGACAAGTTACCTTGGCGATCAATCCACCGTCATCGTCCACGCCATGAGAGCACGAGAGAAGTTCCTGAGGTGATGACCATGCCGCGCACAGTTGAAGAGATCCTGCAGCACGCCGACGAACTGGCGGCGCGCTTCGAATACTACGAGCCCAACCCCGCAGACGAACTCGACCCCGCTGCCGTCACGCTGCTGCGCGCCGCCGTGGGCGAGCGCTCCGAAGCGGAGCGACACCTGATCGAAGCAGTCCGCAGGGCTCGCGAAACTGGGATGCCCTGGTCCGCGATCGGCTCGTTCGTGGGCACCAGCGGAGAGGCCGCCCGCCAGCGTTTTGGGCGGAAGGTCGCCTGAGCCCAGCCGGCCCAAGTGATACTCAGGCCGGACGTCCCTCGACGTCTGCGAGGAGCTGCCGGTGGAACGCCTGCTCACCGGTCAGTTCGGGATGGAAGGACACACCGGTGATCGCTCCCTGACGGACGCCGACGATGTTGCCGTCGCGGCGGGCGATGACCTGGACGCGGTCGCCGATCCGAGTGACGACCGGGGCCCGGATGAACGCCACCTTGACCGGGCCGAGCGTGGTGTCCAGTTCGGTCTCGGCGGAGTCCACCTGCGGGCCGAACGCGTTGCGGCGGACGGTGACGTCGAGCACGCCCAGCGAGCGCTGGCCCGGCGCCGGGTCGACGACCTCGCGGGCCAGCAGGATCAGCCCCGCACACGTGCCGAGCGTCGGCAGGCCCGCCGCGATGGCGTCCCGGAGCGGGCCGAAGAGGCCGAGGTTGCGCAGCAGCTTGTCGATCGCGGACGACTCGCCGCCGGGCAGCACCACCGCGTCGACCCGGAGCCCGTCGGGGCCGACGAGGTCCTCGGGTCTGCGCATGAGGACGACGCGTGCACCCAGACCCTCCAGGACCCCGACATGCTCGCGCACCCCGCCCTGCAACGCCAGCACCCCGACGGTGAAGCTCACCAGCCGCGCTCGGCCATGCGGTGGGGGGCGGGCAGGTCGGCGACGTTGATGCCGACCATGGCCTCGCCCAACCCACGGGAGGCCTCCGCAATGACTGCGGGGTCGTCAAAGGCGGCGACGGCCTTCACGATGGCGGCCGCGCGGGCGGCGGGGTTGCCGGACTTGAAGATGCCCGAGCCTACGAACACGCCGTCGGCGCCGAGCTGCATCATCAGGGCCGCGTCGGCGGGGGTGGCGACGCCGCCGGCGGTGAACAGCACGACCGGGAGGCGGCCGGCATGGGCGACCTCGCGGACCAGGTCGAGCGGTGCCTGCAGGTTCTTGGCCGCGACGTAGAGCTCCTCGGGCGCGACGTCGGCCAGGGCCTTGAGTTCCGCCAGCTCGCGGCGGATGGTGCGGATGTGCTTGGTGGCCTCGGAGACGTCGCCGGTGCCGGCCTCGCCCTTGGAGCGGATCATCGCGGCGCCCTCGGCGATCCGGCGCAGCGCCTCGCCCAGGTTGGTGGCGCCGCACACGAACGGCACGGTGAACGCATGCTTGTCGATGTGGTGGGTGTAGTCGGCGGGCGAGAGCACCTCGGACTCGTCGATGTAGTCCACCTTGAGATGCTCCAGCACCTGCGCCTCGACGCTGTGGCCGATGCGGGCCTTCGCCATGACCGGGATGGAGACGGTGTTGATGATGGCGTCGATGAGGTCGGGGTCGCTCATGCGGGCGACGCCGCCCTGGGCGCGGATGTCGGCGGGCACGCGCTCCAGCGCCATGACCGCGACGGCGCCGGCATCCTCGGCGATGCGGGCCTGTTCGGGGGTGACCACGTCCATGATCACGCCCCCCTTCAGCATGTCCGCGAGACCGCGCTTGACCAGTGGGGAACCAACAGTTGTCGTCATGGGGCCCGACGCTACGACGCATACCGGACCCCCACAAGAACCAGAACCGCCCCAGTTCTACTGGACCAGTATGCTGGCATCGTGCGCATGACTCCGGAGGTGACGCTGCCGCTTCGGCTGGACCGCGGCGGGTCCGAGCCTCTGTCCACGCAGCTCGCCGACCAGTTGCGCACCCTCGTCTCGGCGGGCGTCCTCGCCCCGGGCGACGCGCTCCCCTCCACGCGGGCATTGGCCACCCACCTGCAGACGTCGCGCGGCACCGTCGTCGTGGCCTACGACCAGCTTCGGGCCGAGGGATACCTGGGGGCGAACGTGGGCGGGCAGACCGTCGTCAACCCGCTGCTCCGCCGAGTGCATCCCCGGCCTTCCGGGCCCGCGCGACCGATCCGGGAGACGCCAGGGCCCGCCTTAGATCTGAGCCCGGGCAGGCCGTGGCCCGGCGAGGTGGTCGGCCCGGCCTGGAAGGCGGCGTGGCGCCAGGCCTCCGCCTCACCCGCCGACGCCCCCGCCGACCCACTCGGCCTGCCGCGGTTGCGCGAAGCATGGGCCGATCACCTGCGCCGAATGCGCGCCGTCGTCCGTAATCCCGCGCAGATCGCGGTCACGGCCGGCGGCCGGGAGGGTTTCGCGCTGGTGCTGCAGGCGCTGGCCCGAGACGTCCCGTTGCGCGTCGGCGTCGAGGAGCCCGGGTATCCGTCGCTCAGGCGGGTCCCGGCCCGGCTGGGCGCGACGATCCTGCCCCTGGCCGTCGATGAGCAGGGCCTGGTCACCGACGGCCTGCCCACCGGCGACGCGGCCCCCGATGTGCTGCTGGTCACGCCCAGCCACCAGTACCCGCTGGGCGGGTCGCTGCCGGTCGACCGCCGCCAGCAGTTGCTGGAGTGGACAAGGGCCAACGACGTCGTCGTGGTGGAGGACGACTACGACTCCGAGCTCCGCTACACATCCGAACCCCTGCCCGCACTGGCAGCCCTCGACGACCCCGAGGGCGGCAACGTCGTGCTGCTGGGAACGGTCTCCAAGACGCTGACCCCGACCCTGTCGGTGGGATTCCTGGCCCTGCCCGCCAGGCTGCTGCCAGCGGTGTCCGGAGTCCGGCGCGACCTGGGCACGCCCGTTGGGCTGGTGCCGCAGCGCGCCGTCGCCGAGCTGCTGGCCTCCGGCGCGCTGCGACAGCACACCCAACGGATGCGGGGCCGCTACCGGCGTCGCCGCGCCCAGGTGACCGCGGCCCTGGCCGGCCTGAACGGGGTCAGGGTGTACCCGATGGACGGGGGCCTGCACGTCGTAGTCGAGACGGCGCGGCCGGAACGCGAGCTGGTCGAGGCACTCGCGGCGACCGGGGTCCGGGTGAGCCCTCTGTCGTCCTACTGGTCTGGGGGCGGCAACAGGTCCGGCATCGTCTTCGGCTTCGGCGGCATCGACGACGACGCCCTGGCCGCAGCCCTCACCATTGTCGCCCGCGAGGTCGGCATGCCGACCGACGCTGGTTGAGTAGCACCCCCGCGACGAAGGTGCCGGGCGCGAGGTCTCGCCCCGGGGGGCGGTTGGACTCCGCGCGTAAAGTGAAGTGATGACGCCGTTCAGCGGGGTCCGACTGCCCGATGTGCTGGGTGCCATGGCTCTCATCGCGGACCTCGGCCTCGGGCAGTCGATGGGGCATCTGGCCCGCGCCTGCCTGCTGGCGCACCGTCTCGGCATCGAGTGCGGCTTCCCCGCAGGCGAGTTGGAACCGATCTACTACCTCTCGGTGCTGGACTTCGACGGTGCCGGGGCGACGGGGACGCAGCGGGATGTCACGGCCCAGTTCGCGCGCCGCCTGGGACTCGCGGAGTCCGTCTGTGATTCATTGGCGCAGATGTGGGCTCAGGGGAACCCAGCGACCGCGCGGCAGGGTTCGATTGAAGGGCCGGTTGCGGTGTCGGTGCGGCTGTGGCGCCTCGCGGACGTCGCCGAAACCCAGCACGCGCTCGGCGGCCCCGAGGCAGCATCCGAGGCTGTCTCGGCGCTCCGGGGAACCCAGATCGAACCCGACCTCGCGGAAAGGTTCCGTCTCCTTGCCCGCGGGCTGTTGGAGGACCTCCCAGCCGATGCCGACCAGGCCTGGCAGCCAGTCAGGGCCGCGCTCCCCCGCGTGGACCAGCAGTTGACCGACCCTGAGCTGGACGTCGTCTTGGAGGCCGTCGCCGACTGGGTCGACCTGCGCTCGGCCCGGCCTTTGGGCCACTCGCTGGCCGTCGCCGAACTGGCAGGCGAGGCGTCCCGCCACCTGCGGCTCGACGAGCACGACATCCGGCTCGTGCGACGCGCAGGTCTGCTGCACGACATCGGCCGACTGGGAGTACCCCGGGTGTTGTGGACCAAGCCGGGTACGTTGAGCACCGCCGACCGGGAACGGATCCGACTGCATTCCTACCTCACCGAGCGCACCCTGACCCGGCCCGCGGCGCTGGCGCAGATCGGCGTCGTGGCGGCGATGGCTCACGAGCGCCTCGACGGGTCCGGCTACCACAGGGGCCTTTCCGCTGCCGACCTGCCGACGGCGGCCAGGGTCCTCGCCGTGGCAGACCGGTTCCGCGCCGGTCTGGAGGGGAGCCCGCGCCGGCCCGCCGCCACGGCCCAGCAGGTCGCAACGTGGCTTGTGGGGGAGGCCGCCTCCGGAAGGCTGGACGGCGACGCCGTCGAAGCCGTTCTCGCGGCCGCGGGCCAGCACGCGAGGCGACGGTCTGCGCTTGGGCCGGCCGGGCTGACGCGACGCGAGTCCCAGATCCTGGCGCTGCTTGCACGCGGGCAGACCAACAGACAAATCGGCCAAAGCCTCGGGGTCGCCCAGAAGACCGTGGGCAACCACATCCAGCACATCTACTCCAAGGCCGGCGTCGGAACAAGGGCGGCGGCGGCCAGGTTCGCACTGGAACACGGGCTGGGATGACGTCGCGGTATGGGGCGAACGCCCCATTCGATCCGGCCCCGTCGCGACGCACAGTGGAGTTGCCGGGGGCAACAACGCCCGCCGGCCCACGCCCATGGGAGCCCCATCCGAGGTGGCCCCTGGGGCGTGCCAGGGCAGGAGGAAGCCATGTCACTTGCGACGAAGCGTTTCGACGCCCCCGACGAGGTCCGCAGTTTCGATCACGGCCACATGGACGTCGTCGACCTCGAGGGTCACCCGGTCGGCCTGTCGACGTTCGAGCCGGGCTGGCGCTGGTCGGACCACATGAAGGCCAAGGCCGGCACCGACTGGTGCCAGGTCCATCACTTCGGCTACGTGCTGAGCGGCACCCTCGGGGTGAGGATGGACGACGGCACCGAGGTCGTGACCGGTCCCGGCGCGATCTTCGACATCCCGCCGGGCCACGACGGCTGGGTCATGGGCGACGAGGCGTGCGTCCTGCTCGACTGGGGCGGCGCCCTCACCTACGCCAAGTCGTGAACCGGCCCGGGTGATCGGTCGGCCCGGCGGCCTCCAGGCGTCGCACCCTCGGTTCGCGCCACATCCGCCCAGCCTGTCGCTACCAGATCCTCGGCCAGCGCGTCGATGGCGACCAGCAACTCGGCCGGTTCGACATCGAGATCGAGCGCCACGCTCATGACTCTCACCTGGGTGCCGGGAGCGATCTCCCACCAGCCCGGACGATCGGTCAGCCGACGACTCCGCACCCGTCGACCGATGTGATTCCGTGATGGCGTCACCTTTCATCATCGCGACGGTCCCGATCCTTCGGGTCGCCGGTCATGACTGCCATCGGAATGGCGCCGGGGTCATCGCACACGCTCGCCGGCATGAAAAACCCCACCAATCCCGGCTGGGACGGTGGGGAACTATGCCTTGGAGCATACAGCGCAATCGGCGGGACGCAAGAGGGCCGGGTCCGCGCCGTCCCGATGCTGCTTGCAAGCCCCATGGCGCCCAGGCTGCCCGACCGAACCGACAGGCCGCCGACCAACGCTGCACGGACACGCGTCCAGGCGCCCTCACCGGTGCTGCCTCCCCACTTTGTTCACCGCCTCGTCAACCCAATTGAACTTACCAAACTCGCGTGGCGTGACCGATCCGGCACCCAGATCGACGACGGGGTGAACTCACTCCACAGCGTCGGCCACCACCGGTGCTCAGTACAAGGAAGCCGGAGCCCGTCAGGCGGGCTGATCGTCCGTTGCGCGTTCGGGGGCGAGACCTACTCCGAGGCCTGGGTCACATCCTCCTGGATGGGCAGGATCTCCAACTTCGGGTATTCCGGCTTCCACATCCGCTGGTAGATGTCGCTGATCGGGTTGGTCATCGGACGCCTGGCCACGCCCTGCTGTTCAGCCGTCTCGGCGACGGCCTTGGCGACGGTGGCCGCGACGGTCCGCAGCGACCCCATACCCGGCAGCAGGGAGGCGCCGGGCCGGTGCTGGTTCACGAGCCCGGCGAGCGCGGCGGCCGCAGCGAAGATCATCTCCGGTGTGACGCGGGTGGCCCGTACGACGGAGACGCCGAGACCCAGCCCGGGGAAGATCAGGGCGTTGTTGGCCTGGGCGATCGAGTGGTACACGTCGCGGTGCCGGATGGTGCCGAACGGGCTGCCGGTTGCGATCAGGGCCCTGCCGTCGGTCCATTCGAGGATGTCGGCGGGCTGGGCCTCACAGCGGCTGGTCGGGTTGGACAGCGGCATGATCACCGGCCGCTGGCAGCCCTCCGCCATGGCGCGTACCACGTCCTCGGTGAAGGCGCCGGTCTGGGCGGAGGTGCCGATCAGGATCGTCGGCTGCACCTGCCGGACGGCCTCGAGCAGGTCGATCCGGCCCGTGTTGGCGGACTCCCAGTCGACGACCTCGTCGCGGCTGCGGGCGTAGGGGCGCTGGAAGTCCCGCACGCCTGCGCCGCCGTCGACGATCAGCCCCCGGGAGTTGAAGACCCAGAAGCGCTGGTAGGCGTCCGCCGGCGAGAGGCCGTCGCGGTGCATCGCCTCACGGATCAGGTCGGCGATCCCGACACCGGCCGTGCCCGCCCCGTAGATCATCACCCTGTGCCGGGACAGCGGGACGCCCGTGATGCGCACGGCGGCCAGGACTGCCGCCAGCACGACTGCGGCGGTGCCCTGGATGTCGTCGTTGAACGTGCAGATCTGGTCTGCGTACCGCTCGAGGATGCGGTGCGCGTTGCCGGCGCCGAAGTCCTCCCAGTGCAGCATGGCGTTCGGGAACTGCCGAGTGACGGCGTCGACGAACAGCTGGATGAACTCGTCGTAGCGTTCGCCCCGCACCCGGGCGTGCTGTTCGCCGAGGTACAGGTCGCTGTTCAGCAGGCCGAGGTTGTCGGTTCCGACGTCGAGCACCACGGGGATCGCACGCCTGGGATGGATGCCCGCGGCGGCCGTGTAGACGGCGAGCTTGCCGATGGCGATCTGGATGCCGCCGATCCCCTGGTCGCCGATGCCGAGGATCCCCTCCGAGTCGGTGACCACGACCAGGTCGACGTCGTCGGCGTCCAACTCGAAGTCCGCCAGCGACCGCTCCACCCGGTCCGGATGGTCGATCGACAGGAAGACCGCACGGGCGCCCGTGTACTCGTGGCTGAACCGCTCGATGGCCTCCCCGATGGTCGGGGTGTAGATGATCGGCAGCATCTCCTCGAGGTGCTCGCTGAGCAGCCGGTAGAACAGCACCTCGTTGCGGTTTCGAAGCTGCGTCATCAGGATGAACTTCGCAAGGGGTGACGGCGAGCGGCTGAACTGCGCATAGGTGCGACGCAGCTGCTCCTCGATCGTCGTCACCCGGCTGGGCAGCAGGCCGGACAGGCCAAGCTGCTCCCGTTCCTCCAGCGTGAAGGCGGTGCCGCGGTTCGCCATCGGGTGCATCAGTATCAAACGGCCGCGCACCCCGAGTCGAAGCACCACATCCCGGGTGCTCGTGTCCAGATCGAAACCCACTTGCTGCATGGGGTCAGTCTCTCACCGCGAACGCCCCCGCATGGCCGTACCGAAGAAGGGACTTGAACCCTCACGCCCGAAGGCACAGGAACCTAAATCCTGCGTGTCTGCCAATTCCACCACTTCGGCTCGTTCCCGCCGGGAACTCGTCAAGCATAGGCCAACCCGGGCCGCCCGATCACCCGAGCGGGAACCGCTCCAGAACCTCGTAGCGGTTGCCCGGATCGTCGAGGTGCGACTCGACGAGCGCCAACTCCTCGGCACGCCAGGTCCAACCCGGGAACGAGTCGACGACGTGCACCCACTTCGTCGCGTCGAATGGACGCCGGGCCCGGGCAAGCGTCAGGTGACCGGTGAAGCGGGCGCCGTCCGGGTTGGCACCGGCATGCGAGGCGGCGTCACGGCAGGAGCGGGCGAGCACCGCGAGCGCCTCATGACCCATCGACACGCCGAGCGCCAGCACGCGCGCCCGGTCGGCACTGGGGAAGCACAGGGCGCCGCCGACGCCGACATCGAACGGTGCCGTGCCAGCCGCGACCAGCCCCAGCCCCTCGACGAGCCTGTCCCGGGAGCGATCCGACACCGACGCCATGAACACCGTCGTCAGATGCCAGCCCTCGGGCCTTGTCCAGCGCCAGGAATCGCGCCCGGCCTCCCTGCGGGGCTCCAGCAGCGCGTCCAACTCGGTGACCACCGCCTCCGGCGGCAGCAACGCCGCGAACAGTCGTGCTCCCATGCCTGCCGAGTCTACGTGCCGGGGCACACCCGCTGGCCGTGACGAATCGCCTCGACACGCCGCCGCGCGTGCTCTGGAGGACACGATGTCCGGCGTGTCGACGCGATCTGTCAGGGCAGATCGGGCAGGTCGGGGGCCGGCCTGAGAGCCGGATCGGACTCCGGGAACGTGCGCACCGGCCCCGGCGGTGTGTCGCGCGTCTCGAAGCGCACCGTCACGAGCCCCCGCCCCAGGCCCCACACCCAGCCCCGGCCGTGCTCGTCGTGAATCACGTCGGCGCCGGGGAAGTAGCCGTGTCCGCGGACACCGGAGGTGAGGACATCATCCGACGCCGAGGACGTCTCTGAGGTGGTCACGACATCCACCGCACCACTCGGCGCATCGAAGAGCTGCTCCTGGGCGGCGCGCGTGAAGTTGGAGGCCCCGATGCCGAGCAGCCGGACGCCAGGCCGCACATCCACCTCCTCCAGCAACTCCTCCCCGACTGCGGCCACGACGTCGGCCCTGTCCGTGGCGCCTCCGAGCGACCGGGCGCGGGTGATCGTGGTGAAGTCCGCCATCCGCACCTTGACACCGACGGTGCGTGCGAACATCCCGGCCGCCTGCACCCGACGGGCGACCTCATCGGCGTCCCGCCGCAGGATGGCGACGAGTTCGGCCCGGTCGCGGATGTCGACGGCGAACGTGTCCTCCGTCGAGATCGACTTCGTCTCCCGTTCCGGCTGCACCTGGCGGTCGTCGCGGGCGAATGCCAGCCGGTACAGGGACTCCCCCGCCGCCCGGCCGAGCTCCCGGACCAGCTCACGGGGGTCCGCCGACCTCAGGTCGGAGACGGTCGCGATGCCGATCCCGATCAGCCTCTGCTCCGTCACCGGACCCACACCCGGCACGGCCCGCACCGGCAGGGGCGCAATGAAGTCCAGTTCCTCGCCCGGCCGGATGATCCGGTAGCCATCGGGTTTGGCCGCCTCCGAGGCCAGCTTCGCCAGGAACATGCTGCTCCCCACCCCGACCGACGCCGTCAGCCCTGCCGTGCGGCGCGTCACTTCGGCCCGAAGTTCCTCGATGTGCACCTCAAGGCGGGACAAGTCCCAGCCGCCGGCCGCCAGGTCGACGTAGGCCTCGTCCAGGCTGAGCGGCTCCACCGCCGGTGAGATCTCCCGCAGCAGGTCCATGACGATGCGGGACGACTGCCGGTATGCCCCGAACCGCCCGCCCAGGAACGCCGCGTGCAGGGCCCGACGCCTCGCCTCCGTCCCCGACATGGCAGAGCGCACCCCGAACCGCCTGGCCTCGTAGCTCGCCGTCGCGACGACGCCGCGCGGCCCGGACCCGCCCACGACAACCGCCTTCCCGCGCAGGCTGGGCTTGTCGCGCTGCTCGACGGCGGCGAAGAAAGCATCCAGGTCCAGGTGGAGGATGTTCGCCGCGGCCCGCATGGGGCGAACGTTACCTGCTACTAGAGTGCGGACATGGCACGAAGACTCCGCGCACTGGCGGTCGGGATGGGGTTCGCAGTCCTCGCAACTTCGCTCGTTTCACTCTGGGTCCTGGCGGTCTTCGATCGGCTGCCGGAGCAGGTCGCCACCCACTGGGGCATCACGGGTCCGGACGGCTTCGCGCCACGGTCTTCAGTCTGGGAGTCGCTCGGGCTGAGCCTTGCGCTGACGCTGGTGCTGGGTCTGGTCTTCGTCCTCACCATGCCGGCGAACGGCCGGAGCGCCAACGTCTCGGCAGGCATCACCGCGGGCCTCGGCACCTTCTTCGGGCTGCTCTTCGGCGGCACCGTCGCACTGCAGGCCTCCTTCGGTGCCGACCACCCGCTGCTCCTCCACATCTGGTGGCTCGCCCCTGCGCTGTTGTTGGCCCTCGGGGTCGGCATCCTGGCCGGCAGGGTCGTCGGCACCGCCCCGCCGCGGCCGCCCGCCACCGGCATCCCACCCCGGTCGGCACGAATGCCGGAACGCGACCATCGGCGCAGCTGGCAGTCGAAGGTCGACCTCCACCCCGCAGTGTGGCTCATCCTCCTCGTCCCCCTGGCGATCTTCGTGATCATCGGCGTCGGTGTCGGAAGCTGGATCCTGCCAGTCGTGATGACGGCCGTGGTCGCGGCGCCGCTGGCGGGCGTGTGGCGCTGGCACGTCATCGTCGATGCGAAGGGCCTCACCTGCCGAAACTTCCTCGGCTGGCCGACGCTGCGCCACGCTCTCGCGGAGATCGAGATCGCCGAGTCCATCGACTTCGTGGGCGCCTTCACCTACGGCGGGCCGGGCCTGAGAATCACCCGCAAGGGCGAACGGTTGGTGCTGCGCGGCGGTCCGGCGCTGCGCGTCGAACTGTCGGACGGCACCGACTTCATCGTCACGGTCCAGGAGGCCGACGTCGCGGCCAAGCTCCTCAACACGCTCATCGCCGACCAGCGGGTGGCGGTCCCTGGAGCAGCCCGGTGAGGTGCGCCCCGGCCTCCTCGACGGAGTCGACCAGCCTGATGCGGTGCTCCATCGGCTTGCCTGCCGCCAGCGCCTCCAGCAGCGGCCACGCGGGCAGGTGCCTCGTCCACTGGTCCACTCCGACGAGCACCAGCGGGGTTAGGTCTGCCGGGTTTCTCGCGTAGTAGCTGGCCGTGACAGCCTGGAACAGCTCCTGCACCGTCCCCGCGGCGCCCGGCAGGTAGATGAGGCCGCCACGGCAGCGGTTCAGCAGGACGTCCTCCCGCAGCGCGTTCGAGCAGTACTTGGCGATCCTCGTCGCGAAGGCGTTCGGCGGCTCGTGGCCGTAGAACCAGGTCGGGATGCCGATGGAGTCGGCGCCGCCGGAGAACCGCTTGCGCACCCGGAACGCGACATGCACCCACGCGTCGATGGACGGCCGGAACGTCGTAACCTCTGCCAGCATCTCCAGGGCCCGCTCCAGGGCCTTCGGTCCATGCGGGGTCATGCGCGCGCCCAGGTTGGCGGCCTCCATGGCCCCCGGCCCGCCCCCGGAGGCCACCAGCATGCCGCATTCGGTCAGCTGCATGCCGAGCCTCGCCGTGGCCGCGTACCCGTCGGTGCCTCGTTCCAGCGCATGTCCCCCCATCACCCCGACGACGTGGCGCGGGTTGACGGTGGACAGGTAGTCGTCCAGTACGTCGGAGACGGCATGGTCGTGCAGCGAGGCGGCCAACGAGTCCTCGAGTCGCGGGACGTGGCCGGCGGTGCGCGTCCAGGCATAGGCGCGAGCGTCGAAGGAGTCGGAGTAGCGGCCGCCGGGGGTCGTGTCGTAGAGGTCGATCGGCGTGTACAGGCGGTCCCGGTACGGGTCGATCGGCACGTCCGGCAGCGACGGGAAGATCAGCGCCCCGCGATCCCGCAGGTCGTCGGCGGCCCCGTCCGTCAGGATGCATCCGAGCAGCAGGGCACCGTCGACCCGGCATCGGGCCAACGACTCTTCACGGCCGGTCAGGTCCAGCGACGACAGGACTGCGCGCGAGAAATCGCCCCCGCCCGAGACGACCGAGTCGAACTGTGCCAGGGTCGCGACCTCGTTGCGCATGGACGAAGCCTACTGCCACGCACCCGGTTCAGCGGGTACGCGGGAGCTTGGTGCCGGCGATGAGGCGCTCGTCCAGAACCTCGCGGCGGAAACGGAAGAGCTGGGCCGGCCTGCCGCCGGTGTCGGAATCGATCTCGCCGGTCGGCTCCACGAGTTCCTGCCCGGTCACCAGGCGTCGGAAGTTCTGCTTGTGCAGGGCCTGGCCCGCGATGGCCTCGACGGTGGCCTGGAGTTGCCCAAGCGTGAAGGACTCCGGCATCAGTTCGAACACCACCGGGTGGTACTGGATCTTCGCCCGCAGCCGCGCGATCCCGGTGGCCAGTATCCGACGGTGGTCGCCGTCCATGCGCTCGCCCGGCACCGGGGCCTCCGAGGCACCGGATTCGGGGATCAGGCCCGCCTCGTAGAGCAACTCGTAGCGCTGCAACACCAGCTCGGGCGCCCAGGAGCGTCCCTCCAACCCGAAGCAGATCGCCCGGCGCAGGCCCCTGCGGCCGGTCTCCTCGGCCCCCCTGGCCCGGCCCACCCATTCGGCCAGCATCGGGGCGACGACGCCGTCGACCAGGTCCGCGCCACCCTCGCCGCGGCGGTGGTCCTCCCATGGGAGGAAGCCGTACCAGTCGCGCCAGACCCCCGCGGGGTCGGCCCCGGGGGCCCGAGTCAGGCCGAGGTAGGACACGGAGACGGTGCGGCCGCCGACCCCGAGACGGTCCGGGTCCGCGAACGTGTAGAGCTGTTCGACGAACCCCAGCCGGTGGTGCGTCTGCTGCTCGACCCACGTCCCCAGGCCCGCCTGCATCGACCGGTGCTCGGACCTGAGCGGACCCGACGGCAGCCTCGTCCCACCGGAGGCGGTGAGCACGAGCGGCCTGCCGTCCGCGACGGTCGCCACGACGGCGACCAACTCCGCGCCGACGCGCTCGACGATCACGCCCCCACCGGGCCGACGGGGCGCCCCCTCAGGAACATGGCGACGGGATGGGCAAGCGCCTGCAGGTCGACGCGCGGATCGGTGCCGCACACGATCAGGTCCGCGCTGGCGCCGTGGGTCAGGGTGTCCGCACCGAGCCAGGCACGAGCACCCCAGCTGGCGGCCTCCAGCGCGAAGGCCCCCCCACCGAGGGCGGCGAGTTCGGCGATCTCCGCCTGGATCTGGCCGTGCGGCACCACTGTCCCCGCGTCGGTGCCGGCATGGATCTCGACGCCAGCCTCGCGGGCCCTGCCGATCGTCTCGATCCGGCGGTCGTAGAGGTCCATCAGGTGGTTGGCGAACGTCGGGAACTTGTCCCGGCCCGGTTCGGCGTACTGGGGGAACCGCGCCAGGTTGATCATGGTCGGCACGAGCACCGTGCCGCGCCGCACCATCTCGTCGATCACCTCGTCGGAGGCGCCGGTGCCGTGCTCGATGCAGTCGATGCCCGCGGCGACCAGTTCGGCAACCGCCTGCTCGCCGAACACGTGCGCGGTGACCCTGGCACCCTCCTCGTGGGCCGCCGCAATGGCCTCGGCCGCGATGTCCGCGGGCCACAGCGGCGTCAGGTCACCGACGCTGCGGTCGATCCAGTCCCCCACGAGCTTGACCCAGCCGTCCCCGGAGCGTGCCTCGTGGCGCACCTGGGCCACCAGGTCGGCCGGCTCGACCTCGGCCGCCAGGCCTTTGAGGTAGCGCATCGGGCGCGCGATGTGCCTTCCTGCGCGAAGCAGCCTCGGCAACTCATCGCTGCTCTGAATCCAGCGGGTGTCCGAGGGCGAACCTGCGTCGCGAACGTACATGGTGCCGGCCGCCAGGTCCGCCCGCGCCTGCTGCAGAGTGACGGCGTCGTCAACCGCCCCCTTGGGGCCGAGACCGAGGTGGCAGTGTGCGTCGACGAGGCCGGGGAGCACGTAGCAGTCGGTGGCGACCGTGACTGCACCGGCAACCGGGGTGTCGCTGATGCGCCCGCCCGAGATCCACAGGTCGCGCGGTTCGACCCCGGGCAGCAACACCCCCCTCAGGTGGAACGGGCCCGCCGCCGGGCGCACCAGTATCTCGCCGTTGTCTGTTCCCTCGGGTGCCATCACAGGCCACAGACTACCTGCGACCGGCCCTCGCCGACGGCCCGGGGCGGTGCGCAGGAGGGGCGGGCGCTAGTTCTGCTGGTCGAACATGCGCTGCAGCTCGGGCGGCAGCTGGAAGTCGTCCATGGTCTGGGGAATCTCGACCGGTGTCTTCACGTCCAGACCGAGGGCCTGCTGCTGGCGCTTCGCCGGGTTGCCGGACACCTTGTGCCCCCGCTTGTTGGCGGGCTTCCTCTGCTGGCGCTTCTGGGCCCGTCCGCCACCGGCACCGGGCATGCCGGGCATCGGCGGCATCCCGGGCATGCCGCCGCCACTGGCCATGCGCTCCATCATCTTGCGGGCCTCGACGAAGCGGTTCACGAGCTGGTTCACGTCGGAGACCTGCGTGCCGGAGCCCTTCGCGATGCGCGCGCGGCGGGAGCCGTTGAGGATGCCGACGTCGTCGCGCTCGGCGGGCGTCATCGACTGGATGATCGCCTCGATGCGGTCGATCTCCTTCTCGTCGATGGCGTTGATGGCGTCCTTGAACTGGCCCGCGCCGGGCAGCATGCCGAAGATCTTCGACAGCGGCCCCATCTTGCGGAGCTGCTGCATCTGCGACAGGAAGTCGTTGAGCCCGAACTTGCCCTTGCCGCTGATCAGCTTCTCGGCAGCCGCCTTCGACTGCTCGGCGTCGAACGTCTTCTCCGCCTGCTCGATCAACGTCAGGACGTCGCCCATGCCGAGGATGCGGCTGGCCATCCTGTCGGGGTGGAAGACGTCGAAGTCGCCGAGGCCCTCGCCGTTGGAGGCGAACATGATCGGCTTGCCGATGACGCGGGCGATCGACAGTGCCGCACCGCCGCGGGCGTCGCCGTCGAGCTTGGTGAGGACGACGCCATCGAACCCGATGCCCTCGTCGAAGGCCTTGGCGGTGTTGACCGCATCCTGGCCGATCATGGCGTCGACGACGAACAGGACCTCGTCGGGGTCGACTGCCTGCTTGATGTCGGCCGCCTGCCGCATCAGGACCTCGTCGATGCCGAGGCGTCCTGCGGTGTCGACGATGACCACGTCGTACAGCTTCTGCTGCGCGTGGACGATGGCGTCGCGGGCGACCTGGACCGGGTCACCGACGCCGTTTCCGGGCTGCGGCGCGAAGACATGCACCCCTGCACGCTCGCCCACGACCTGCAACTGGTTCACGGCGTTGGGCCGCTGCAGGTCCGCTGCGACCAGGAGCGGTGCATGCCGCTCGGCGCGCAGCCACTTGGCGAGCTTGCCCGCCAACGTCGTCTTGCCGGCGCCCTGAAGGCCGGCCAGCATGATGACGGTCGGCGGCCGCTTGCTGAACCGGATCTTGCGGGCCTCGCCGCCGAGGATCGAGATGAGTTCCTCGTCGACGATCTTGATGATCTGCTGCGACGGGTTGAGCGCCTTGGACACCTCGACGCCCAGGCTTCGGCTCTTGACGGCCGCGATGAACTCCTTGACCACGCCGAGGTTGACGTCAGCCTCCAGCAGCGCGATCCGGATCTCGCGCATCGAGGCGTCGATGTCGGCCTCAGTCAACCGTCCTTTCGAACGCAGTCCCTTGAAGACGTCGGCAAGGCGGTCCTGAAGCGTGTCAAACACTCTCGGCGGGTCCTTCTGCTAGACAACTGGCACGGCGCAGGGCGCCGGAATCCCCCCAAGGATACGTCAGGGGAGGATGGCGCCGTTCACTCACCCAGGATGCCGGCGACGAAGCCGTCCGGGTCGAACGGTGCCAGGTCGTCGACACCCTCACCCAGTCCGACCAGCTTGACGGGGACGCCGAGCTCGCGCTGGACCTGGACGACGATGCCGCCCTTGGCCGTGCCGTCGAGCTTCGTCAGGACCACGCCCGTGACGTCGACCACCTCGGAGAAGATGCGGGCCTGCGTCATGCCGTTCTGGCCGGTGGTGGCGTCCAGCACCAGCAGCACCTCGCCGACCGGGGCCTTCTTCTCGATGACGCGCTTGACCTTGCCCAGCTCGTCCATCAGACCCACCTTGGTGTGGAGCCTGCCTGCGGTGTCGACCAGGACGACGTCGACGCCATCGGCCGCGCCGCGGCTGACCGCGTCGAAGGCCACGGATGCCGGGTCGGCACCCTCGGGGCCGCGGACGGTGGGCACGCCCACACGCTCGCCCCAGGTCTGCAACTGCTCGGCCGCCGCCGCACGGAAGGTGTCGGCCGCGCCCAGGACCACCGACTTGCCCTCCGCGACCAGCACACGGGCGAGCTTCCCAACCGTGGTGGTCTTGCCCGTGCCGTTGACGCCGACGACCAGCACGACGGCCGGGTCACCCTCGGCAGCGGACAGGTTCAGGGAGCGGTCGAGTGCGGGATCCACAAGACGCAGCAGTTCGGCCCGCAGGACGGCGCGGGCCGCCGCCGGGTCTGCGACGCCGTCGACGGCCAGCTTCTTGCGCAGGGCCTCGGTCAGTTCGGTCGTGGGGCCAACGCCGAGGTCGGAGGCGATCAGCGTGGCCTCGAAGTCGTCCCAGGTGTCCGCGTCGATCCGGTCCACGCTGAGCAGGTCCGCCAGGGCCCGCGCCAGGCCGTTGTTGCTGGATGCGAGCCGACGGCGCAGCCGCGCGAACCGGCTCTGCGGCGCCTCGATCTCCTCGACGGCGCGCTCGCGGGCCGGCGCCGGACTCGGCACCTCGGCGGGCACCGGCACCGGCGCCTCGGCCTCCTGTGGGGCGGCCTCGATGGCTGCCTTCTCCCTGGGCGGTTCGATCGCGCGCCTGCTCCGGAAGGCGATGATGCCGCCGGCGAGCACGGCAAGGCCCATGAGGGCGACGATTATCCAGAAGACCACGGTCATGTCCACGCGGTCATCCTAACGGGGCGCAGTTGGGCGTCGGGATCAGCCCTGGTGCAGGTCGTCCAACCGCTCGAACATCTTCGGTGGCGTGCCCTGGCCGTTCAGGTGCCGGTTGGCGGCCTGCGCGACATGCTCGAACCTCTCCACGCGCGGGCCCTGGAGCCGGCCGGCAGCAATCGCGACGACGGCGATGAGAGCCACCGCCAGGGCGAGAGTCAGCAGGATTGCGACCCAGAAGATCCACATGTCTCAACATTCCTTCAGAGCTAGACGTTCGCCAACCATTGTGCATCGGCCCCCGGACGCATCCCAACGACCCGCCGGTCGCTGTGCTTGGTTCATCCTCCGACGCGGGCAGGAAACGTCCTCACCCAGCGGGCTGGATCGGCGGCTCCCATCGCGACTCGCAGGAACGAACACCCGCCCACGCCCCAGTCGGCGACCCCATAATTGGGGCATCGTCGGCGCTGACGGCTCCGCCCGCCCTGGCGCCACGCCTGGTGCTTTGCGGACCGGAGGTGCGGTATGACAGGGACGGGGCTTCGCGAGGAACCGCCGGAACACCCCTCGGCGGCTGAGCGCGAGTTGCGGGTGGCGCTTGCCATGCGGGGCGGCGTGTCGCTCGCGGTCTGGATCGGGGGCGCGCTGGCCGAGCTGGATCTGGCCCGCCGGGCCATGGTCGATCCGGATTCGCTGACTGCGAACACGCCGGCCGAGCAGGAGAGGGGTCGCCGGTACGCCGGGCTGCTGCAGGCCCTCGGCTACACCTCCATCAAGGTGGACGTCCTGGCCGGCGCCAGCGCCGGCGGCCTGAACGCCGTGATCTATGGGTTCGCACAGTCCGTCGGTTCGGACCTCGAATGGCTCAAGGGCGTCTGGGAGTCCAAGGGCGACATCTGGAAGCTGTTCCACCCGCAGTGGTCCCTCGCAGAGGCGTACCGCACCGAGGCCCTCTTCGACGCCGACTCCAACTTCTACCTCCCCCTGCTGGAGGAACTGCGGAGATCGGCGGGTTCCCCGCGACAGGGCGCCGTCACCGACTTCCTGACGATCGACCTGTCGGCGACACTGCAGTCGGGACCGCCGCTGCCGGACATCCGCACCGGCGAGGACATCCGGCCGAGCACCGCGCACTTCCGGTTCCGGCACACCCCCGCCGCGCCCGGTGAGTTCAACGACGTCCCCTCCACCACGTCCGGCCCCGGGGACGACGAGTACCTGCGCCGGCTGGCATACGCCGCCCGAAGCACGAGTTCGTTCCCCGGGGCGTTCGAGCCGGCCGCCATCTTCTCCTGGCGGGGCGCCACGGGCAGGCCCCCCCACAGGGACGACACGCTCCCCGAGAACATGGCCTCGGTGTTCTCCGAGGTGGCCGAGTCACCCGAACAGCAGTTCGACGTCATGGACGGCGGCGTGTTCGACAACATCCCGATCAGCCGGGCGATCCACGCCATCGCCGACGCCCCCGCAGGCATCCGCACGTCCCGCATCCTGGTCTACCTGGACCCGACGCCTCCCACGCCCACCGTCCCGCCAGCGCTCACGCCCCTCTACGACAGGCGGGACGAGCGGGTGCTGCGCGCCCGATTCCTGCGTTCGGTGGCGAAGGCAATCCGCTACAAGGTGACCACGGAGAGCTCGTGGGACGGCATCCGCGAACTGGAGACGCTCTGGGCACAGGGCACCGACAGGCAGTTCCGGAGGCGCCGGTTCATGGAGTCCCACCTGCCCGGCGGTCTGTTCGGCGCGGCTGCCACAGGCCTCAGGCAGGACGATCTCCTGCGCAGACATCGCGAGTACCGTGCCCGGGTCGATTCCGAGCGTCTGGCGCAACTCCTGGTGACTCCCGGGTGGGGCTTCCTCCACACGCTGGTGACGCCGCCCCGGCTCGGGCAGGTGGTCGGCACACCGGATGTCGCACTCCTGCGCGTCGAACTGGCCACCGCCCTCCTCGCCGAGGGCGGGCCGAACTACCCGAGCCACATGGATGCGTCGGCCCTCATCGAGGCCACGGACCTCCTGATCGCGTGGGTGCGGGGATTCCAGGATTCGCGCCCCACCGATGAGCAGGCCGAACTGCTGGCCTCGACCAAGAAGACCCTCTACCGCATCCGCACCTTCGGGCAGTTCCTTCGCGACAGCCAGGACGCCGTCGCAGTGTCCGGGTTCCTGGGCCCGGACCAGACGGCAGACGGCCTCGCCGCGGGCACGAGCACGACTCCCTGGTCCAGGGAGTCGATCGCCCAGCTCGCCCGCGACGTCTGGCGCCCGGACGTGGACCCGGACTCCCCGCCGGTCGATCTGGGCCAGGAGGCCTTCTGGGACACGATGGCGGCCTGGGACGCCGCCGCGCCGCCGCCGCTCGCAGGTGCCCCCGCTGCCTGGGATGCGCTCTGCGAGGCGATCGCCCCCGTCGTGCAGTACGTGGCGGGCCCGTCTCGCCGGAACCTGCGCACCGTCCCCGACCAGCCGCAGCCCGTCACGACGGAGCGCGTCCAGCGCCTGGTCGCCGAGGCAAACGTGCTGGTCGGTCCGATGGGAACGCCTGCGGTGCCGGAGTTCCACGTCATCGGCGGCGACGAGGCCCCGGTCGTCGAACTGGGCGAGGTCGACGGCTACGCCGATCTGCTCCGCCTGGACCGACAGGCCGCGCATCCCCGGTTGGAGTCACCATGGCAGCCGGGAACCATGAACGCCGCGGCGAAGCTTTCCGGCAGCCAACTCGCCAACTTCGGCGGGTTCCTTGCCGCGACCTGGCGGGCCCACGACTGGGCCTGGGGACGTGCCGACGCCGGGGCAGGCCTGATCCGCATCCTCCGGACCCGAAGGGACCATGACCGGACGGCACCCGGCACTGTAGGCGGAGATGCCGCCCTCGATGCCGCGTTCGCGAACGCCCGGACGGCACTGCGGAGCGTCTACGACGGCCTGGACAGCCGCCCGCCGCAGATCGCCGACCTCGGCGCCGGCTACCGTTTCGCCCTGGGTGCGCGGGTCGCCCTCGGGCTGCAGCGGTCCCTGTGGCCACTCACGCCGTCCCATCGGGCCGACGGCATCAAGGGCCCATCGGCCGTCCCCACGGCCGTCATGGTTGCCCTGCTGTCGGCACTTCGCCCGTTGCTGGTGATCCTGCCCCTCATCCTGCGACCGACGGTGCTCGCCGGCGCGCTCGTCAGCGCCTCCCTCGCCATGCATCTGGCGCCCGGCCCGACCGGCTCCGGCCGCACCGCCGAACTGATGCCTGCGCTCGTGGCCACCGGTGCCGCCATCCTCGTCATGGCCGCCGCGTCGATCTCCCGCTTGTCCTCGTGGCGGGCGTGGGGCGAGGTGTCGATGCGGTCCGCGGGTGCGGCAGTCCTGACCTGCGACGAGGTCAGGTCGACCGCACGACGGGAGGGCGGAATCAGAGTGGCCGCGATGCTCGCCCTCCTGGCCCTGTTCGGGGCGCTCCTGACGCGCCCGGGCGCGGCGTCGGGGCCGTCGGGAGGGGTGGTTCCGGGCATCCAGGCCGTCATGGCGAGGGCCACCTGGTTCGACCTGCTCCTGCTCCTGACTGGGATCGGCCTGTGGGCCCGCCAGACGAATGCCAGGGCCTGCAGGAAACCGCACCCGATCGACCGCACGGGGCTCGCAGCTGCCGTCGTCATGGTGGTCTCGGTGCTCCTGCCCGCCCTGGCCGTCCGGTTCGGCGTCCTGGGCCCGGAGACCTCCCGGCCTCTGGAGACCGCGCTCGCCGCGGCCGCCGTGCTCTGGGCCGTCCACCACGCCTGGTCGGCCAGGGGGTGGCCGACTGCGATCGCCGTTGCCGGCGGCGTCACGACGTTCCTCGTGACCCGGCTCGTCGATCCCGGGGCGCTGCTGCGGTGGCTGCCCATCGAGGGCTACGGGCAGGTGCTGGCCTACTTCCTGCCGTGGAGCATTGCTCCGCTCGTGGCGTTGGGCGGCACCCTTCTGATCATCCTCGCGCTGCGGAGGTTGCTCTCCGGAGCGGGGTCGGCCGGCAAGTGGGTGTTCGTGGGCGTCTCGCTGGTCTGGATGGTCTGGCTGGTCTGGCAGCAGACGGCGGTGTGGCCCTGGCTCGGCGAGTTCCCGCTGGCGCTGGTCATCGGCTCGGTGGCGGGCGCCGCGACGACCCTTGTTACGCCCTTCCGCCCCTCGATGGGCTATGCGCCGGACTGATCATGCCTCGTGCAGCCGTTGGCTGACGACCGTGGAGATGCCGTCGCCCCGCATCGTCACCCCGTACAGGGAATCGGCGATCTCCATCGTGCGCTTCTGGTGCGTGATGACGATCAGCTGGGAGTTGGCGCGCAACTCCTCATAGATCCCGAGGAGCCGGCCCAGGTTGGCGTCGTCGAGTGCCGCCTCCACCTCGTCGAGGATGTAGAACGGGCTCGGCCGCGCGATGAACAGGCTCACGAGGAACGCCACCGCGACCAGCGAACGCTCTCCGCCGGACAGCAGGGACAGCCGCTTGATCTGCTTGCCGGCGGGGCGTGCCTCGACGTCTACGCCGGTGCTCAGCCAGTCGCCGGGGTCCGTCAGGACCAGCCGCCCCTCCCCTCCCGGGAACAGCCTCCCGAAGACCTCCCCGAAGGTCGCCTCGACATCGGTGTAGGCGTGCTCGAACACCTCCTGCACCCGCCTGTCCACCTCCGCGATGAGGTCGAGCAGGTCGGCCCTGGTGCGTTTCAGGTCATCAAGCTGCTCGGCGAGGAATGCATGCCGGGAGCGCATGGCGTCGTACTCCTCCAGCGCGAGCGGGTTCACCCTGCCAAGCACCGACAGGTTCCGCTCGGCCCGGCGAAGTCTCGCCGCCTGCTGCTCACGGTCGTAGGCCACCGGTTCGGGAGTCTCGTCGTCGGGTCCGAGCGCGGTGCCGTCCGGCCGCGTGATGACCGGTACCGGGATGTCGGGGCCGTATTCGGCCACCAGCACATCCGGTTCCATCCCCAGCTCCGAGAGCGCACGGTCGGTCAGCTGCTCGATCCGCATGCGGTGTTCGATGCGCACCATCTCGTCCCGGTGTTCGCCGCGCACCAGTTCGTCCAGCCTCGACGCCGCCTGCCTCGCCCCGTGGCGGGCCGCCACGACCTCCGCCTCGGCCCGGCGCCGCCCCTCGTCGGCCTCGTCCCGCTCCACCGACGCCCTCTGCCTCGCGCGCTCCACGAGTTCGGCCAGCCGTCCCGCCGCCTCGTGCACGACCGCTGCGACCTCGGCCTCCCTTGCCAGCTGTTCGGCCTTGGCCCGCGCCTTGGCGCGGGACGCCCGCTCCGCCTGGGCGGCCCGCAGCAACGCGTCGGCCCGGCCCGCGATGGCCTTGGCCTGCTCCTCCACGGTCCGCAACGCCAGCCGCGCATCCATCTCGGCCTGCCTGGCACGCCTGGCCGACTCGGCGGCGGCGTCCCGATCCGCGGGATCGGGCTCCGTCACGTCGTCGTCCCCCGCCGCCGCGAGCCGCACCCGGAGGTCGTCGACCCTGGCCTGGCCGTCGACCCGGGCTGCCGTGGCCGCCTCGATCGCCTCCGACAGCCTCCCGGCCTCCCGGAGTGCCGACGCCTGCGCCTGTCTCAGGCCCCCCAGCCTGTCCGCCACAGCCGCAAGCTCCGCGTCGGAGGCGTGCAGCTGGTCCAGGAGCGTCGACTCCTCTGCGCGCGCGTCCGCAAGCCGCGCCGTCGCCTCCGAGATGGCGAATCGCAGGCGGTCCAGTTCGTGCCCCGTCGCGGTCAGCTGCTCCTCCGCCTCGACGATGCGCGCGGAGATCTCCAACAACGACCCCGTCGCCGCGGAACCGCCCTCCACCAGCCACCGCGACACGACGTCGCCGCCGCGCGTGACCGCCGTCAACCCGGGTTCCCCGGCCACGACGGCGTGGGCCTCGGCCAGCGTCTCCACGCCCACGACGTCGGCCAGCAGCCCGGAGACGGCACCGTGCGTCTCGTCGGTGGTCCCGACCCTGCGAATCAGGGCCAGCTCGTGCGTCCCCGGTTGCGGCTCGGCATCGCCCACCACCAGCGGGGCACGGCCGAGTTCCGAGGCCGCCAGATGCTGGACGGCGTCGATCGCGGACGCCAACCCGTCCACGACCACGGCCTCGGCCGCGGCGCCCAGTGCGACGGCGACCGCGTTCTCCCAGCCCGGCTCCACTGTGATGAGGTCGGGCAGCCGCCCGAGGACGCCGGCGCGTTCGGATGCGATCAGGTCGGCGGAGCCGTCCCTGCGCTCGCCCGTCAGCCGCAGTGCATCCAGCCTCGCCTCGAGTGCCGCCTTCACGCGAGTCGTCTCGGTCTCCGCCGCCCGAAGCTCCGCGAGCCTCGCCTCGGCCGCGGCCACGGCAGCCGAGGCCCCGTCCATGAGCCGGTCAAGGTCCGACTCGTTGGCACCGAGCCCTGCCAGGGACGACTCGGTGGCGAGGTACCTGCGGCCGGCCTCATCGGCCCTTGCCATGGCCTCCTCGTGTCTGGCACTCAGCCGCTCGATCTCCTCCTCGGAGGCCTCCAACCGGGAGGTCACCGAGTTCAGCTGTCCGGTCAACCGGGCCAGCCCCTCCCTGCGATCGGCGATCGCCCGCAGCGCGGAGGCGTACGCCTGCTCCGCCACCGAGTGCTGCCGCTCGGATGAGTTGCGGTGCAGGGTCGCATCCGTGAGGGCCTCGGTCGCCGACTCCACGCGGCGCAGGAGGGCCGCCTCCTGGGAGCGAACCTCGGCGGCGTCCCGCTCCAGGGCGGCCGGGCCCCTGCCCCCGATGTCGAGGGCGGGCTGCGCCTCGCCCATCCGCATGCGCTCCGCAGAGACCGTCCACGTGGTCGAGACCCGTTCACGCAGGCCTGCCAGGGCGTACCAGTTCTCCTGAGCGGCGTCGAAGGCCGCACCCGCCGAACGAAGTCCCTGCTCCGCGGCCTCCTCGGCCTGCCGGGCCAGGCCGACCTCGACCTCGGCGCGTTCCCTGGCGCTGCGGACGGCGGCCTCGTCGGCTAGGTCCGCGGCCAGTGCCGCCGTGGCCGCGGCCAGGTCGTCGGCCAGCAGCCTCGCCTTGGCGTCCCGCAGTTCGGCCTGGATCACCGCCGCCTTGCGAGCCGCCTCGGCCTGCCTCCCCAGAGGCCGGAGTTGCCGCTGCAGTTCCCCGATCAGGTCGGTCAGCCGTTCCAGGTTGGCCTTGGTGCCGTCCAGCTTGCGGAGGGCCTTCTCCTTGCGCTTGCGGTGCTTCAGGACTCCGGCGGCCTCCTCGATGAAGCCGCGCCTGATCTCCGGGGTGGCCTGCAGGATGGCATCCAGCTGCCCCTGTCCGACGATGACGTGCATCTCGCGGCCGATGCCGGAGTCGCTCAGCAACTCCTGCACGTCCAGCAGGCGCGCCGCCTGGCCGTTGATTGCGTACTCGGAGCCGCCGCTGCGGAACATGGTGCGGGTGATCGTCACCTCGGCGTACTCAATCGGCAGCGCGCCGTCGCTGTTGTCTATGGTCAATTCCACCTCGGCCCGGCCGAGGGGTGCCCGCTTGGCGGTGCCGGCGAAGATGACGTCCTCCATCTTGCCGCCGCGCAGCGTCTTGGCGCCCTGCTCCCCCATGACCCAGCTGAGGGCGTCGACGACGTTGGACTTGCCGGACCCGTTCGGGCCGACCACGCAGGTGATCCCGGGCTCGAAGGCCAAGGTCGTCGCGGAGGCGAACGACTTGAAGCCGCGCAGGGTCAACTGCTTCAGGTACAAGGCCTCACCGCCCTTCTCGCAGGTCCTCCACGAGCGTATCGGCGTCCTTGTCGATCTCGTGGAGGCGACGCACGGAGCGGAACGTCCAGAACTTGTTCACCAGGAAGTTGACCGGCATCGTCACGATGATGGCGATCAGCTGGGCCCAGTACTCGCGTGAGTTGAGGCCGGCCTCCTCGTGGAACCACGGCCCGGGCAGGTAGATGGGGCTGCTCGGGTTCGTGAGCGCGATCTTGATCACCAGCCCGACGGCGGCCGCGACCGTGCCGACGGCGAGGAAGGGCCAGAACTCGCTCCACCATCTCGCATGGGCGCTCGACCGGAATGTCCACCACCGGTTCAGCTGGAAGTTCCACAGGTTCGCAACCAGGAACGCCCCGATCCAGACAAGAGCAGTGAACCGCACGTTGAAGGGGGTGCCGGGAATCGACCAGATGACGTCCTGCGCGTTCGCGGAGCCGCCGTTCAGTTTGTTCATGACGATGGCGACGGCCATGTTCACGAGCACACCTGAGCCGCCGACGATCCCGAACTTCGCGAACTGCCGGATCGACTCCAGGTATCGTCCGTACCCGTCGGTGTGCCGCCCCGTCATCGCGGCCCGCCCGCTCCGCGGAGGCGCTGGCACCTCGGGCACAGGAAGCTGCTGCGGTTGGCGAACCTGCGCCTCACCAGCGTGGTGCCGCAGCGGCTGCACGGCAGGCCCTCGCGTCCGTAGGCCTCCAGGGATCGTGCGAAGTATCCGGAGTCCCCGTCGATGTCCACATACAGCGCATCGAAGGAGGTGCCCCCCTGTTCGAGGGCCTCGGACATGACCTCCCGGGCACGCACCAGCACCTCGGTCGACTTGCACCGGGACAGGTCGCCGGTGGGTTGCTCGAAATGGAGCCGTGCCCGCCACAGGGCCTCGTCGGCATAGATGTTGCCGATGCCGGAGACGAACCGCTGGTCCAGCAGCGCCCGCTTGACCGTCGTGTCCCGACGCCGCATCCGCTCACCGACGGCGTGCGCGTCGAACCGTGCATCGAACGGGTCGGGTGCGATGTGTGGCACGGGATCGAGGGCGCCGCCCGGTGAGAACGTGAGCCCGCCGAACATGCGCTGGTCCACGAAGCGAAGCTGGCGCCCATCGTCCAGGTCGAACAGGACCCGGGTGTTGCGCAGCAGCTCGTCGCCGGGGTCGTTGACGCGGAACTGCCCGCTCATCCCAAGGTGGAGGACCAACGCGTCGTCGCCGAGCGCGAACCACATGAACTTGCCACGCCGCCTGACGCCGTCGATCACGCGCCCCTCCAACTCGGCGCGCATCCCGTCCGCACCGAACGGGTGCGAGCGCACGGGACGAGGGTGCAGGACCCGGAGTCGCTCGATGCGCCGCCCCTCCGCATGGGTGGCGAGGCCGCGGCGGACCACCTCGACCTCGGGCAGCTCAGGCATCGTCACCGTTCAGGGCCCGATGAGCCATCCGTGCCGCCCGCTGCTCCGCAAGTTTCTTGCTGGGGGCGGTGCCCGTGCCGTGGGCCTCGCCATCGACCAGGACGCTGGCGTTGAACACGCGCTGATGATCCGGGCCCGAGCCGATCACCTCGTAGACGGGAACGCCCCAGCCGCGATGCGCCGTCAGCTCCTGCAGGGCCGTCTTGAAGTCGGAGTAGTCGCCCTCGGACTGCGACGTGGCGATCCGGGCATCCAGCAGGGCATGCACGAATCGTCCGGCGGCCTCCATGCCGCCGGAGATGTGCACGGCGCCGATGATGGCCTCGGTGGTGTCGGCCAGGATTGAGGCCTTGTTGCCGCCGCCGGTGGCCAACTCCCCCTTGCCCAACTTCACGTGGCCCCCAAGGCCCAGCTCCCGGGCCAGTCCCGCGAGCGCGTGGGTGCTGACGACGGAGGCCCGCAGCTTCGCGAGATCCCCCTCCGGCAGGTCCGGGTACGTGCGGAAGATGTGGTCGGTCACGACGATCTGCAGCACCGCGTCGCCGAGGAACTCAAGCCGCTCGTTGCTGGGCAACCCACCCTGCTCGTACGCGTACGACCTGTGGGTGCATGCCAACTCGAAGAGCTGGGCGTCGACGTGGACGCCCAGCTCCTCCAGCAGTTCTGTGAGTCTGCTCACCCGCGCACGCGGGCTCGAGACAAGGGTCAGGCCCCGAGGACCTGGCGGCGCGTGCCCTTCGGGCCGTACTGGCCGCAGGCCGGGCAGGCGGTGTGCGACAGGTGACGCTCACGGCAGGCAGGGTTCACGCACTCGACCGTGGGGACGACCGACGTCTTCCACTGGGCCCGGCGCGACCGGGTGTTGCTGCGCGACATTCTCCGCTTCGGAACGGCCACGATCTTCTCCTCGTCAACTACTTGCAAGTTCGGTTCAGTTGTCGGACTTGACGTCCAGGTCCACCAGCTTCCCCCAACGGGGGTCGACGGCCGGGCCGTGGTTGTGCTCGGGATCGTCGTTGAGGTTGAACCCGCATTCGGGGCACAGACCCAGACAATCATCCTCGCACAACGGGATGAACGGCAACTCCAGCACCACGGCATGGCGCAGGAGCCCCTCCAGGTCGATCAGATCGTCCTGGATCTGGCTCTCCTCCTCGTCGATCTCTCGGCCGGGGTGGAAGAACAGCTCCTGCAGATCGAACGTGGCGTCCTCGTCGATCTCACGCAGGCACCGGGAGCATTCGCCGTGCAACTGCACGAAGGCCGTTCCCGTCACGAGGACCCCCTCGCCCACGGCCTCCATGCGGAGATCGAGGTCGATGTCGGAACCCTCTGGCACACCGATCACGTCGATGCCGAGGTCGGCCGGAGCAGGGACGGTACGGCGGACCTCGCGCATCGACCCCGGAGCGCGGCCCAACTCCAGCACATCAAGCACCAGGGGTGAGCGACGGTCGGGGCGGCGATGGACGGAAGTCATGCCAGCTTTCCCTTCGTACGACCGACCATGAACTCGTCATGACCGACGGCCAACTCTACCCCAGCCCCGGGGGCAGCCCAAATCAGCTCCTCTGTCGCCGCCCGCTCACCCATCACGAACCCGGAGGCGCGCCCGGACCGGGCCCGCCCCATGCCCGGTCCGGGCGTAGGGTGGCACTCACCGTCGTTCGTGGACTCGGCGAGTGACCGGGTCGGACAAGGGGGCACGCATGTGGGACCGCCGTTCGCGAGTGCTCTCACGACGGGCCCTGCTCGCCGGGGGAGGCCTCGTGGCAACGGCGGGCTGCGCACCGGCATCCGGCGGGACGGAGGAGTCGCCCACGGTCACCCCGAGCGCGTCCGGCAGACCGGGCACCCCGACGGCCTCGCAGGGCCCGACGCCGGCAACCCCCTCGCAGTCACCGACGGGCCCGGCGGCCTCCATCCCGCCCTCGCCCGCGCGCGTCGGCCGTGCCGACATCGTCGCCGAGTTCGGGTCGAGGAAGCCGGCTGATTTCGGCCTGTTCCTGCCCGGGACGATCACGCGGGGCAACCGGGGAGTCGCCCTGACCTTCGACGCATGCGGCGGCGGGAAGCTCGGCAACGGCTACGACGCCGACCTGATCCGGTTGTTGATCGCCAACGACGTCCCCGCGACGCTGTTCCTGAACGGCAGGTGGATCGCGGCGAACCCGGCCGTCGCCCGGGACCTGGCCGACAACCCGTTGTTCGAGCTGGCCAACCACGGCTGGGCGCACGTGCCGCTCACGGTCGCGGGCCAGAAGGCCTACGGCATCGCGGGCACCGCCGACGCGGGCGCCGCCTACGACGAGATCGTCCGCGGTCAGGATGCACTGGCCGAACTGACCGGCAGGCGCTCCCCCTACTTCCGGCCGGGGACCGCCTGGTGCGACGACGTTGGCGTGGCCATTGCGGAACGCCTGGGGGTGAAGGTGATCGCCTTCGACGTCAACGCCGACGCCGGAGCCACCGCCTCCGCGGCCGAGGTGTCAGCCAACCTCCGGCAGGTCAAGGAGGGTTCCATCACGCTTGGGCACTTCAACCGGCCCGAGGGCCAGACCGCCGAGGGCCTGGCGAAGGCACTGCCGAAGCTGCTCGACGCCGGCACCCGGTTCGTCACCGTCAGCGAGGCCTTGGCAGCCGCCTGAACCCGAGTTCCACGAAACCGAACCCCGCCCCGCTGGTGGAGTAGTGCCCCGTAGTGCCGCTGGTCGAGTAGTGCCCCGCGACGAAGGAGTTGTGGTTCCGCTGGTCGAGTAGTGCCCCGCGACGAAGGAGCCGGGCACGTGTCGAGACCCCGACCAAGTCCCCGGGAACCCTCACCAGATCGCGACACGCCTCCTCGTCCCTCGTCGGCTACTCGATCAGCGGTTGCGGCGTCCCGACAACTCAGCCAGCGGTGGAGTTGGCCGTCTCCCAGTCGCGACGGGCGATGGCTTCTGCGACGTTCGGCGGGACGTGACGGGTGACGTCACCGCCATGGACCAGGATCGTGCGCAACAGCGTGCTGGACAACGTCAGGTGCTCGGCGGACGCGGGCAGCAGAACGGTCTCCAGGCCGGTCTGGCCGTGGTTCATGTGCGCCATCTGCACTTCGAAGTCGAAGTCGGCGCCGAAACGAATTCCCTTCACCACGGCAGGGATACCGCGGGCGGCGCAGAAGTCGACGAGCAGGCCGTCCATCTCCTCGACCTCGACCCCGTCCAGGTCGGCCACGGCCGCGCGAACGAGGTCGATGCGGCGGTCCCCGAACAGGTACTTCTTCTGCGGGTTCACCCCGACGGCGACCACGACGTCGCCGAACAGGTCCTTGGCACGGCTGATGATGTCCAGATGCCCGAGCGTGATCGGGTCGAACGACCCCGGACACACCACCCTGTTGGCGCTCATGTCGTCTCCTCACCCTCGAACGCGCCGAAATGGAGCGTGGTCTCACCGTAGTCGCGACGCCATGTCCGCGCGAACCCATCCGGCCAGGACGGGGGCGCGGAGCGCTTCGAGCGTTCCACCACCACGAGCGAGTCGGCCGCGAGCCGCCCGTGCCCGTCCAGCAGCAACAGCAGGCGGTCCACTGCCTCGGAGCCGACGTCGTAGGGCGGGTCGATGAACACCAGGTCGAAGGGACCCACCTCCGTCGTGACGACGGCCTCCGCCCTGGCCGATGCGACCTCCACCCGCAGCCCGGTGCGGGCCGCATTGTCACGAATGATCCCTGCGGTGCGGTTGTCCACGGCCAGCACCATGGCCGCACCCCGGCTGGCCGCCTCCAATCCGACGGCGCCGCTGCCGGCGAACAGGTCCAGCACCCGCACCCCTGCCAGCTGCTCTTCGGGCGCTGCGTCCGCCGTGTCGAACCACGTCACGAGCGCCGAGAACAGCGCCTCCCTGACCCTGTCCGTCGTCGGCCGTGTGGCATCCCCCTTGGGCGCAAGGATGCGCATGCCCCTGGCCCGGCCCGCGATGATCCTGCCCATCAGCCCTTCTCCAACCATTCGCCCGCAGCCAGCAACTCGGCGGCGGTCACCAGATCCGCAAGCAGGGGGTCGTCCGCCGCCCGCCGATCGGCGAGGACACGCTCGGCCAGCACCTTCGCGTCCCTGATGACATCCGCATCGTCCAGCACCCGCAGGAGCCGAAGCGACGTCTCCCCCGACTGTGCGGCGCCGAGCACGTCCCCCTCGCGCCTGAGCTCCAGGTCGCGCTCCGCAAGGGCGAAGCCATCGCGGCTGGCCGAGACGGCCTGCAGCCTGCCGAGGGCGAGTTCGTCGTCGGGGGTGAGCGCTGCCAGCAGCAGGCACAGGCCGGGGTGCTCGCCGCGCCCGATGCGGCCCCGGAGCTGGTGGAGCTGGGACATGCCGAAACGGTCGGCGTCCATCACCACCATGACCGAGGCGTTGGGGATGTCGACGCCCACCTCGATGACCGTGGTGGCGACCAGCACGTCGAGTCTGCCCGCCGCGAAGTCGGACATGGCGGCGTCCCGTTCCGAAGCGGCCTGCCTACCGTGCACCATGCCCAGCCTGAGCCCCGCCAGCGGGCCTTCCTGCAGGCTCGGCAGCAGTTCGGTCACTGCCGTCATGCCGTGTCCTGACTCCAGCGAGGAATCGGTCTGCTTGCCCGTGATGGCCGGGCAGACGATGAACGCCTGTCTGCCGCCTGCAACCTCCTCCCGGATCCGCTCCCAAGCCCGGTCCACCCAGCCCGGATGCGTGCGCGTGTTCACGAAGACGGTCTGGACGTCCTGCCTGCCTGCCGGCAGTTCGCGCAACTCAGAGACCTCCAGGTCACCGAAGACGGTCATCGCCACCGACCGCGGGATGGGCGTGGCCGTCATGACGAGCGTGTGGGGATGCCGATCCGCCTTGGCCGCGAGGGCCGCACGCTGCTCGACGCCGAACCGGTGCTGCTCGTCGATGACCACGAGCCCGAGGTCTGCGAAGGCGACCGGGTCGCTGAGCAGCGCGTGGGTCCCGACCACGACGCCCGCCTCCCCGCTGGCGATCTGGGCGAGGGCCTCACGCTTGGCCGCCGCGGCGCGCCCCGAGCTGAGCAGCACCACGGAGGTGGCCTCCGGGTGCGCCCCCAGCTGGTTGCCCGCCCCCAGATCCCCGAGCATGGCCGTGATGGTGTCGAAGTGCTGCTTGGCGAGCACCTCTGTGGGGGCGAGCAGCACGGCCTGACCACCCGCGTCGACGACGGCGAGCATGGCCCGAAGCGCCACGATCGTCTTGCCGGAGCCGACCTCGCCCTGCAGCAGCCGGTGCATGGGGTGTGCCGCGGCCAGCTCCCCGAAGATCTGCTCCCCCACGGACAACTGACCGGCCGTGAGCACGAACGGGAGACGCGCGTCGAACGCCTCCAGCAGCCCGCCCCTCCTTCTTGGTCTGGGCGTCGCGGCCTCGCCCGCGAGCCTGGCGCGTCGCTCTGCCATGGCCAGCTGGAGCCCGAACGCCTCGTCGAACTTCAGCCGGGCGATGCCCTCCGCGGCGTTCCGCTCGTCGACCGGCTGGTGCACCTCGATCAGTGCCTGCGGCAGCGGCAGCACCCCTGCCTCGCGGACCAACCAGTCGGGCAGCGTGTCCCCGAGCGCGGTCACCGCCGGAAGGACGAGTTCGATCGACTCGGCGATGGTCCACGTCGGCAACCTGGCCGTCGCCGGATACATCCCGACCAGCGTCGACCGTTGCACGGCCCGCTTCATGGCGGCCCGCGCCTCTGCCTTCTTGCCCGTGACCCGGCCGCGGCCGTCGATCATGACGAAGTCGGGGTGGGACAGCTGAAGTTCGTCCCTGAACTCGCCCACCTTCCCGACGAAGATGCCTCTGGCATCCTTGGCAAGCAGCCCGGCCCAGTACTTCGCCACGCGTTCCTTGGTGGTGAAGAACGTGGCGCGTAGGTAACCGGACCCGTCCGTGAGCACGGTCTCGACGCGCAGCTGCCTGCCGGCCTTGACCTCGGTCCTGACCACCTGCGCCACCAGCGCCGCGTCCTGGCCGACTCGCACCGTGGAGAAGTCACTCATCTGCGTGCCCGACAGGTAGCGCCTCGGCACGTGGCGCACCAGGTCGCCCACTGTCGTGATCCCGATCCGGGCGAACTCGGCCGCGGTCGGGGCGCCGAGCACGTCCCTCAGGCCACGGTGCAGTTCACGGTGGATCTCGGTGCGCCAACTGACCATGCCGAGAACACTACAAGCGGGCTGTGACAGGCCGGGAAAACCGATGGCCCACGGCGGATGCCGTGGGCCATCGGTTTCAGGCTGGGATCAGCGGGACACCTTGCCGGCCTTGAGGCAGGAGGTGCACACGTTGACGCGCTTCGGGGTGCCGTCGACGGTGGCGCGAACGCGCTGGATG